>NZ_CP084262.1:374990-749981 GCF_022879575.1 Caballeronia sp. SL2Y3 | reverse complement strand
TTCTTCAACGATTCATAGTCGCCCAACTGGCTCGCCTGAGTCTTGCCTTTGCCGCTAATGCGTTCCCGCGTCTGCGCCAGCCGCTCCGTCAATGCCTGCACCTGCGCCGCTGCCGGAGCCAGCATCGGATGCTGCGGATTGCCGAGCGCGCGGATCTTGTCGAGATTGATCTGTGCCGTGTTGAGCTCGGTTTCCAGTTGGGCCGAGAGATTGAGCAGCATGGCCGCGTTTGCGGCGGGATCGAGATTCTGGTTGACGATTCGCCACTTCGTCAGCGCCGCGCGCGCCGACTGCGCCTCTTTCTGCGCCAGCGCGACCGCCTGCCGGCTGACCTTCAGCGCATCCGCGACGCCTTTTTCATCCATTCGTTGTACGAAGTTTTGCGCGAGGTCGAGCAGTGCATCGGAGATCGCCGTGGCATCGGCCGGCGAGTACGCGCTCACCTGCATGACATCGACCTGCTCCATGATGTTGTACGACACCTTCACGGACGAACGATACGCGCGATACAGATCATCTTCCGACGCATTCGACGGCAGACGGTTAGGCAGATCGAAACCGTTCAGCGTGAGCCGGCGGCGCAGTCCGATCTTCTCGTCGAGCTGGCGCATGCAGTCGCGGGAAGCGAGAAAGTCGCTGACGGCCCAGCCATCGACGAAACCAGCAGCCACGCCAGCGCCGCCGCCAGTCGTGAAGAGACTCACTGCGCCGCCCGCGAGCGGCGCAGCGCTCGAAGTCGCGCGCACCGAGAATCGCGCTTCGGCGGAATAGCGCGGCTTCGCCACGAACGTCGCATAGACCGCGCACAACGCAACGGGCACGAGGACGAGCGCGAGCATGACCCAGCGAGCCTTTCGGCGCGCGAGCCTCGCCGTGTCTCGTTCGCGGCGGCGCGCTTCGATGACCGATCCCGGCTCAGACATCGAACGCTCCTCCGGGGGCGGCGTCGAGTCCGTTGCCGTCCGCGCTTGCGATGGACTCGCTGTTCGCGCGGCGCGGAGGGAATGGACGGAGGCACTCGTCGAGATCGGCGTCGATTCGAAGGCTGCTTCCTTCATAGATCAAACCCTTGACGCAATAATCCGCCATCTGCTGACGACGGTAAGTTGAGAGAATGAGCGTGCGCCCGACCAGTCGTTCGTCGAACAGCGCGCGCCACAGACGCGCGAAGCGGCTTGCTTCATGTGGCAGGGCGCCGTCGACTACATAGACATCGAAGTCGGGCGCGAGCGCGAGCGCGGACGACACCTCCTGACGCGTCGCGAGCGGCCAGTGTTCCATCGGCAGTTCGAGATGCGCGGGACAGGTGATCAGGTCTGCCACGAGTTCGATCGCCGCCTTCGCAGGCAAACCATGCAGCGCGCACACGAACTCGATCATGCGCAGTCCGTTCGCCTTGCCGCGAATGAAGCCCTGCCGGCCGAGCGGCCACGACACCCGACCGCGATGCTCCACAAAGCCGTGGCGCGGCCGGCGCAGCCCGGCCAGCACATCGATCAATGCGCGATGGGCTTCGGGCGTTCGCGAAAGCAACGCATAGCGTCCCTGCGCAATGTCGAGATCGGCGTTCGACAGCAGCGGCGTGAGCGAGCCGGAAATCGTCGATGAACATGTGACGGTGTGGAGGCGAATCATGTCGGTCACATCGGCTGGACGTTGCATCGCGCGAACCGTTCGGCGCAAAGGGCCACGGCCGCAAGAAAGACGAGCGACGTGACGAAGTAGGACAGACTCGCATCCGTCGAGCGATAGCTTTCGAAATACGCCGAACGCAATAGCTGCATGCCGTGCGCGAACGGCGACCACAAGAACCAGCCGCGATACTGCTCCGGCAACTGTTCCGACACGAAGAACACGCTGCTGAAGATTTCGAGCAGTCGTTCGATGGCGGTGGCGAGCCGCAAAAAGAAGCGCCACCTGCTCGCGGTGGCGCCGAAGAGCACGCCCGTCGACGCGCCGCCGAAGCCCATCGCGATCACATAGCCGAAGAACGCGGGCCAACTCGCGGGCAAGCTGATCAGATCGAACGCGTGGTCGACGAGAATCAGCGTCGCGAACACGAGGACGAAGATCGCCTGATACAGCACGGCCTGCACGCACGCGCACAGGAGCGGCGTGACGCCCTGAAGGTTGAGCCATCCGCGAGCGGAGATGTAGCTTGTGCTGCTTCGAAAGATGATTTGCCGGAACATGATCCACGTCGTCGCGCCCAGCAGCGAGAAGGTCGGCACGTCCATTCCCAGAATGAACTGGGTTCCTGTGAGGAAATAGAGCGACGAAATGAGCGTGAGCAGCACCGCCGGTCCGAAGAACGCCCAGGCGAGTGCAAAGCGGCTTTCGCCTTGCATGGTGTGGAGCTGGAAGATCAGCATCGGCAACAACGCGCGAAGGTCGGAGCGGCCGGCTCGCACCGCCTGCGGCCGCTGTCTTGCATGAAGCGAGGCGATGCGAGACTTGAGCGTGGCAAGGTCGCTGGCATCGCTGGCGCTAAAGTGCGGCGTCAGCGCGCGGTCCTCGCGCGACGCATTGCGGCGAGCCTCGCGCGCCTCTTCTTCGCGACGGCGGCGAACGCGCTTCTCGTGTGCATCGGCGAGGTGCGCTTCTTCTCGTGCCAGCGTGGCCGGCGCATAGCCGGAAGCGAACACATCGACGCCCGCGCGGATGTCGTTCTCGACGAGACGAATCGCGGTACGCAGTTGCCGTCGTCGCAAGTCGAGCGTTTCTTCGTCCGCGTGCGGCATGCCGTCGCCAAGACGCGCCTCTAGCGCCTCGTACACTTGCCGGCGCTGCAAAGGCGTTTCGCGCGGGGACCGGCGCAGAGCCGCAAGGATAAGCGCAAGCGTTGTGGCGGGCGCGTGCGGCCCGGCGTCTTGGATGTGCGCGCCCGCGCCGATCCTATAGCCCTGCGTTCGCCGGCGCGCACGCCAGTCGTCTATCCGCTTTTGATTGGTCATGGTGCCGCGTCAATCCGCCAGCGCGCTCACCGAACGCGCGGTGCCGAGCGACGCGCTGAAGGTGGACAAGAGCTTCTGCACTTGCGTGAACGGGGCGTCGGATACCAGCACGGCATCGCCGTCATGCACGACGAACTGGCCCGCGAGCGCGATCTGCTCCGGCCGCGTGAAATCGAATTGATAGACGGTGGGCCGTGTATCGCCCGGCTCGCGCTCGCTCGTCCCGCCCCTGCGCAACAGATAGACACCGCGCGGATTCGCGAGCGCGTCGCTGAGACCGCGCGAATCGCCGAGCGCATCCAGCAGCGTGTAATCGCGCTTCGGCACCTTGATGCGCCCTTGCACGCCCGCCGCGCCGAGCACCACGACCTGTTCGACCACGTTATGCGCGATGATGGAATCGCCCGCTTGCAGCGCAATGTCGTTGGCGCTCGTTCTATATACGTCCGCGAGCCGTATGGTGGCTTCGGCGCCTTGACGTCGCACCGAGATGGCCAACTGTTCGGGTGACCTGACTGGGCGCGGCGAGGCCCAGCACGTCGCTCAGGCGGGACATATCGCGGCCCAGCGGATACACGCCGGGCTTCTGAAGATCGCCCTGAACCGTGACCGTCTGACCGCGCCGCGTCGTGGGCCGCACGACGACGTCCGAAGCAGTCATGAGCCGGCTCAGGCGCCGCATGATCGCGGCGCGTAGTTCGGCAGCGGTCAGCCCTGCTGCGCGGATGCCGCCCGCATAGGGCAGGTAGATGTCGCCTGCACGGTCGACGATCATCTCGCCCAAGTCGGATGCGCCGTTCGGCCCGGCGGGATAAACGGCGAGGCCGTCGCGCTCGAAGACGGTCACGTCGATGCCATCGCCTGGCGCGAAACGTTCGTAGTCGAACGCGGCGGCGTGCGTGAACGCGGCCGGAAACGTCGACTGGCGCGCGCTGTGTCCGGCACGGACCGTCTCGTATGTCGCGGGAACGAGCACGACGTCGCCCCGCGCGTCCGATGCGTCGATCTCGCTCACCATCGGCCCGCTGCGCGGCAAGCCGCATCCCTGAAGGAAGCACGCGCTGGCGAGAGCGAGCAGCAACGCCGCGCACGGTCGCGCGCGGGTGACTTTCACCGGGAAGATTTCACGAGCCAACGATTTCATCGCATCCTTCTCTGAACCATCGAGCCACACGCGGCCGCTCTCATGCATGCATCACGCGACAAGCGGGCTCTCCTGCTCGTCGGCCTGCGCGATCGACTCAGCGCCTCGTACCGTCGAGGCGCACAGTTCGGCGAACTTGCTCGTCATCGCGTTGACCGAAAAGAGCATGCGCGCCCGATGACGCGCATGTTCACGCGTCGCCTCGTCCGCCTTGCAGCGGTCGACGAGCGCGGCGAGCTTGTCGCAGGCGGCCTGCAAGTCGGGCTGATCGGCGCATTCGAGCAAGTGCCCGGTCACGCCATCCACGAAGCACTCTCCCGCGCCGCCTGCGGGAGTCGAAAGCGTGGCGACGCCGAGCATCTGCGCTTCGATCAGCACGTTCGGCAGCCCTTCGAAGCGCGAGAGCAAGACTTTCGCGTCCATCTTCGAATACCAGTAGCCCACATGCGATGACAAGCCCGCGAACAGAAGCCGGCCCGAAATGCCCAGTTCGTTCGCAAGCTCGACGGCCTTCTCTTGCAACCGGCCGTCGCCGACAATCACGAAACGCGCGCGCGGCCGCTTCTTCAGATACCGCGCCGCGAGCCTGATCCATGACGACGGCCGCTTGTCCGGCTCGAAGCGAAAGACGCCGCCGATCGTCTCCGTTGCGTCCGCGGTCTTCTTTGCGAACGCCTCCCAGCGCTCTACGTCCTCGATCGAACCGGTGGTGTCGAGTTCGGGCACGCCGTTATAAAGCACATGGAACCGCGCGAGCGGCAGATCGAGCCACGCGGCATACGCCTGCGCCCCCGTGCGGCTGTTACAGACGAAGTGGACGCCGGGCACTTCGGCCAGCGCCCGGTAGAGCACCGCGTATTCGGGGCGGTCGCGCTCCCGGCGAATGTTCGGCGGCAACCCGCGAAACACGAGATGAATGACCGGCACGCCCGCCAGCAAGGCGGCGAGCGCGCCGAACAGGCACGTGCCGTCCTGCCAAAGGCTGACCACATCGAAGCGGCGTTCGCGAAAGTACGGTGCGAGGCGTCCCACGCCGTAGTGAACCGGCGGCGGCAGATAGCCGAGCATGCGCAGCAGGTTGGCATCCGTCACGGATTGATCGCCGTCCGCGACGACGGGCAGGTCATTGATCTGCGTGACGGGAACGCCCGCATCGTTCAATGTGCCGAGAAAGAAGTCGAGCCGCTGACCGTTCGGCCCACGCGTGGCTTCCGTATGCTGCCTCACGAGCACTTCGACGCGACTCGCCACCGCAGACGCGCCGCCATGCAGCGCTCCCTTCTGCAACTGGCAGGCAAGCCGCGTCAGCTGACGCTCGGCGCCGCCCGGTCCGAGGCTGCCCGTCAAGAGCGCGATGGCTTTCGCCCCGTCGCCGTCCGCGCAGCGAACGGCGCGCTGGCGAAACGACAGGATTGCGTGTTTCATCGCGACGATCTTGAAGTCGGCGCTCGCGAGCACATCGTCCGATTCATACTGTCGATAGAACGCGTAATCGCTCGCCAGCGCAGCCGCCAGTCGCCCGGCCTTGCTCTCCGGCGCGAGCGACGCGGCGACCGGTTCCAGCACGGCGACCGCCCGCGCCAGCCGTCCGCGCTTGCCGAGCCGCTTGGCGAAGGCAATGCGGATGTCGCGCCGGTCGTGTCGCGCGATCAGGCGCTCGAACAACGCGTCCGACGCCTCGTGCGCCCGCACGTCTGCGAGAAGCTCGGCCCGCGTGAGGTTCGCCGATGCGTCGTCGAGCGATTCCGGCATGCAGCGGTCGATGTATTCCAGCGCCGCATCGACCTTCTTCTCCTTGACGAGCCGCAGAGCGTAAGCGCGCGTGATGCCCGCATGGCCCGGGCAATCCGCCGACAGCGCATGCCAGGCGTCGAGCGTGCCCTCGGCATGCCCGGCCATTTCCATCAACTGCAATAGCAAAAGGCGCGAGTCGGCGTCTTGCGCGTGATCGCCAACGAGGCTTCGCGCCTCGGCGAGCGCGTCTTGCGCGAGGCGGGCCGTCCGCGCGTGCGCCACCAGCCGGGCGAGTTCCGCGCGCACCGCGTGGGCGTCGGTTGCGCAATTCGACTGCGCCGATTCAGCCGGGACCTGTTCGTTCGCTGCCGGTTCGGGAGCGATGCATGTCGGCTGCGAGCTTGCCGCTGCCGTGCGCGCTTGCGTTACGTCGTTCATTATTTAGGACTGCCACTATCTTTCGGAAGCGCGGCGGAGCCGTGCCGCGCGAGGCAAACGCCGCATACGCGGTCACGCGGCCTTCTCGTGCTCCGTCGGAGAAATCGTCTTGCGTCTGTCGCGTTCGGCCCACAGCAGGCATTTGCGGATGTTGGCGTCGATCTGCTCGACATCGCCTGACTGCTTGCGAAGCTCATTCCAGTACGGCAGCGCCTGCGCGAAGCGATGCAGACGCATGGCGCCCGACGCCGCCACCTTCAGGCCGACCGGATCGTCCGGCACGAGCTTCAGGATCGCTTCGCCGAGCGAGAGGCGTTCTTCGCCGCTCGCGGAATCGAGCCCGCGCAACTGCGCACGCAGCGCCGCGACCACGCGCTTTTTCTCGGCGGCGACATCGGCGCCCGAGGCGTCGGCTCTTTCGATCAAATCGAGCAGCGTCCACGCCGCGTCGTACTCGTGGCGAGCCAGCATGTCGCGGGCGGCGCGAATCGAGCGTCCCCGCAACGTCGAGATCTGCCGGGCGGCGTCGTCGCGCATGGCGGCGTCCGCTTCGTGGTTCGCGGCGATCTGGGCGAAGGCCTCGATCGCTTCCGCATAACGGCCGCCCCGAACGGCCACGCGCGCGAGGTGAAGACGCGCCGAGAGCGGCGCGCCGGGCTCGTCCGCAGCCAGTCGCAGATGATGCAGCGCCGTGGGCGTATCGCCGAGCGCTTCCGCTGCGCGCCCGCGCAAGCTGTCGAGATCGGGAAACGTGAGGCCCGTCTGCAACGCGATGTCGATCACGCCGACTGCCGCGTGAAAATCCTGCTCGACGAAGGCCGCGCGAGCCGCTTGGCGCATGTGCCGTTCGAGCACCCGGCGCGCGCGCAATGCGTCCGCGTTCGCGGGCTGCGCGAGGCACGCCGCTTGAATCCGGTCGGCAGCCACGCGCAGATCGGCTGCGGCCACGGCCGCTTCGCCTTCGGCGAGCCACCGCGCGATCTGGCGGGTCAGCCAGCCCGCCACGTCGGCCGCATCTTTACCGGCGAATGCCTGCGATACGGCCAGCGCGGCCGCGGGCGCCGCGAAGCCCTCGCCGACCGCCCGCTGCGCGAGCGCCAGCGCTTCACGCGCGGGCAGCCGCAGCGGCTCGCCGGCAAGCCGCATGAGCGCCGCGCGGTTCTTCGTGTCGAGCTTCCGGTTCCACAGCCATGCATAGCTCGGCGCGTGAGCCGGCAGCATGGCGCGCACTTCTTCGGCCCAGCTTTCGGCGCTTTCCGGTTCGCCTGCCGATTGCAACAGGGACAGCACCGCGCTGGCGGCCTCTGCGTCGCCGTTAGTCAGGCGGAACAGGCGCTTCCAGCTTGCAAGCGCGGTCCTGGCGTCGCCGAGGCGCGTGGCGGCAACCGCGCTGATACGCAATAGCTCGGGCGTTTCCACTTCTTCCCCGAGCATCGCAGTCGCGAGCGCCAGCGCGTTTTTGAAATCGCCGAGTTCGAAGTAGCAGCGCATCAACACGCGCTTTGCGTCGTCGTCTGCGTTGTCGTCTGCGCCATCGTCGGACTCTCGCGCTTTGAGCACGCTGATTGCGCCTTCGTAATCGCCCAGTTCGAATTGCATGCGCGCGAGCAGAAGGCCGTGCGCCGCCTGTGCCGGGTCCGCGCGCAACACGGCGCGCACTCGCCGGGACGCCTCGCACAGGCGTCCTTCGTGCCATGCCCTTTCGATGCTCGCGGCTTCGTCCACCGGCTGCGCTTCTTTCGGTAAGCGCGCGGCGTTGTCGCACACGCCCGATGCGGCAATGCGCGCCGCAAGAAAGCAGCGATGCCAATCGTCCACCAGACGATCGGCGAACGCATCCGTGAAGTGCGTGAGATCGAGTCCGCCCTGCTCCATCGCGTTGGCCTGGCCGACCTCATGCATCAGCGGCGTGGGATCGTAGCAAGGCACTTGCATGCGCCCCGCGATGGCGCTCACCGTCTGGATCAGGCGATGCCGCTGCTCGATCACCGGACTGTCGGTCGGGGCGGCGTCCACGTGCGTGACGAATACGAGCTTTTCGCTACCGACGAGCGCGGCAATCTCCCGCATGTCGCTCTCGATTTCGTCGTCCGTCTGTTCCCTGCGCACGATGCGCGCGAGCAATGCCTGATCCGCCGTCGCAAGGCGCCTGAAGTGCGGCTCCTGTTCGAGCCATGCGCGGCGCTCCGGCATCTTCTTGTCCGATGCCATCGACCAAAAGGTCCGCGAGCGCGCCCGGTCCGCGAAGAAATCCGAGAAGTACCGGCCCATGTAGTTGATCTGGATCGGGTAACCGTCGACCGTCAACAGCTTGCGCGAAGACACTTCCACGATGGTGAGGTCAGCGTGCGCCCAAGGCTTGGCGTAGTTCGCCGCCGCGACGCCGGGCCGAAACAGCAGCGCTTCGATCTCGGCCGGAATCGACTGCTGACCGAGCATGAAGCGCAGTTGCTGAAGCGCCTCCGCGCTCGTGTGGACGAATCCGTAGTTGCGCGCGCTCTGCGCCCGAATCGGATACCGCGCGGCGCCCTTGCGCAGCGGCGTATGAATGCGGCACGTCCCGATGGGACTGACCAGCAGCTTCGAATGGCTCATACCGGGTCTTGAGTGACGTGGACGATGCCGCTTAAAGCGCCCAGTACTGCACGCTCGCGGGCAAGCGCGTCTTGTCCAGCGACGACTTGAGGTCGCACAGCAATGCGTCTTCCGTCAACATGTGCGGCAGGTCCTGCCAGATCGTGGCCATGATGTCGCGATGAGGCACGGCGAGAACGACGACATCGAGATTGTCGAAGTGCGATTTGTCGACGAGCGAGATGCCGTACTCGTGCTCCATCTGGCTCTTGTCCGCCATCGGGTCGAAAGCCAGCGGCGCGATGCCGTATTGCTGCAACGCACGGTACAGATCGACCACTTTCGAATTGCGAATGTCGGGGACGTTCTCCTTGAACGTCATGCCGAGAATGCCGACACGCGTGGACCCGGCAAGACGGTGCTTGCGCGCGAGCATCTGAACGATCTTCGCGGCAACGTGCTGCGCCATGCCATCGTTGATGCGGCGCCCCGCCAGAATGACTTCCGGGTGATAGCCCATTTCCTGCGCTTTCGACGTCAGGTAATACGGGTCCACGCCGATGCAGTGGCCACCCACGAGCCCCGGCGTGAAGCGTAGGAAGTTCCACTTCGTGCCTGCGGCTTCGAGCACCTCGGTCGTCGAGATGCCCGCGAGATCGCATATCTTGGACATCTCGTTCATCAGCGCGATGTTGATATCGCGCTGCGTGTTTTCGAGCACCTTCGCGGCTTCCGCCACTTTGATGGAAGACGCGCGATGCACGCCCGCGTCGATGATGCCGCCGTAGACCTCGGCGATGATGTCCGCGCTTTCATCGTCCTGTCCGGACACGATCTTGACGATCCGCTCCAGCGGATGCTCGCGGTCGCCCGGATTGATGCGCTCGGGACTGTAGCCCAGCTTGAAGTCCACGCCGCAGCGCAAACCCGACGCCTTTTCGAGTTCCGGGCCGCAGATCTCTTCGGTCGCGCCGGGGTGAACGGTGGACTCGAACACGACGATACTGCCCCGACGCAGCACCGGCCCGATGGTGCGGCAGGCGCTCACGAGCAGCGAGAAATCGGGGATGCACTTCTCATCGACGGGCGTCGGCACGGCAACCACGAAGAAGTTGCAGTCTGCGAGGTCCGCTGCGTTGTCGGTGAAGCGCATGCTCGACGCGCGCAACACATCGCTCTCGATTTCGCCGGTCCAGTCCTCGCCCTTTTTCAGATGCTCGATACGGCGGCGATCCACGTCGAATCCGATCACGTCGTAGCGGCGTGCGAACGCCACCGCGACAGGCAGCCCCACATAGCCCAGACCACACACTGCAATTTTCTTATTTGCCACAGAATTATCCTTGACGCCTGGCTATTCGACGCCGACTGCGCGCATTGAATAGCGTGTTGCAACATCACCGTTGGCAGTTATCTGCCTCGAACCCTGTTATTTGTCCGGGTTTCTTTTCGCTAAAAATATCCAGACTCCGCGAATGGGAACGAATCCTATAGAGGCGATAAAGACGGCGCAAGGGATATAGATGGACTTCGAAACAATGTTTCAGATAACACTGTTTTACGAATTGGGGGGCTCTGAAAGCTAAGAAACGCATCGAACTGAAGCGTTAAGGGTTCGGTGCGGCAGCAATTTTGCGTTTAACCGCGTTGTAAATAGGATATCGCCTAAATTAGGCGTAGGTCCGTGAGCGCTTCGGATGACATCTCTGCCGGGTATCAACCGCAATCAAGATTGATTGGCATACCCGAAACCGCGCGAAAGATGGCCGCTACTTATTATGTTTTTTATGTCGCGAGTCAATTTGTTTTAGAGCCGATTTTCTTAAGGCGTAAGCATCGCCAAATATTGCCTCGCGCCGACGCCATCAATTGCGCGCCGTCCGCCTTGTTTCAAGAATTACTACCGCGCAGGCTCCATTCCATACCGCCGCCTGATTTCATCGTTCTCGGGCGCGGCCATGAACGCCAGCAAGGCTCTCGATTCGACCGGCGCGCGGGCTGTCGCGCACACGGCGCCTTCGAACACGGTCAGCGCCTGAACGTCGTCCGGCAACGGACCGACGATGTCCACGCCAGCCACGCCGATCAGCTCGCTCATCTGCTGAAAGCCCAGCTCGACTTCGCCGCGCGCGATGAGCGTGCCGACCGCGACGCCCGGCGGCGCCTGCACGATGCGCGAACCGATCGCGTCCGCAATGCCCCATCCTTCGAACAAGCGCAAGAGGTGCGCGCCGCTCGGTCCCGTCGAATAGCCGATACTTCGCGCAGCAAGCACGGCCTCGCGCACGGCTGCGCCGCTGTCGATCGAAGGACGCGCCGCGCCAGCCGCCACCGCCACCGCAATGCCCGAACGCGCGATACCTACGCGGCTTGTCGCATCCACGAGCCCGGCCTCGGCAAGGCGCGCGATGACGTCCGACGCGAGCACCACGATCTCGAATACTTCGTTATCCTCAATACGTCGTGCCGCCGCCACGCCGCCCACCGATTCGATCGTCACGCGCTGCCCGGCTCGCTGAATGTAGACGTCGGCGAGATCGTTCAGGACCTGGCGTGTCGCCATCGAGGAAATGACCGTGATCGGCGCGGCGGTGTCGTGCATCGCGAATCCTTGCATCAGTCGATATAGCGCAGGCCCGCGCGTTGCAGCGGCTCGCGCATGCTGTACATGTCGAGGCCGAGCACGCCGCTTGCCAGCTTCGCGCGCTTCTCCTCTTCGAGCGCCTCGCGTGCCGTAGCCTTTTCGAGCACCTTTTGCGCCGATGCCGACGGCACGACGACCACGCCGTCATCATCCGCGACGATCACATCGCCCGGCGTGACCCACGCGCCCGCGCACACGACCGGAACGTTGACCGAGCCGAGCGTCGCCTTGACCGTGCCCTTCGCCGAAATGGCCTTGCTCCAGACGGGGAAGCCCATCCCGGTCAGCACGCGCACGTCGCGCACGCCGCCGTCGATGACGAGCGCCCGCGCGCCACGCGCCTTGAAGCTCGTCGCGAGCAGATCGCCGAAGAAGCCATCGGTGCTGTCGGTCGTGCATGCGGCCACGACGATATCGCCCGGCTGTATCTGTTCGGCTGCGACGTGCAGCATCCAGTTGTCGCCGGGTTGCAAGAGCACCGTCACGGCCGTGCCGCTCGCTTGCGCGCCAACGTATATCGGGCGCATGTACGGCTTCATCAGGCCGACGCGGCCCATCGCTTCGTGAACCGTGGCCGAGCCGAGCGCGCCGAGCTTCGCCGCTGCGTCGCCATCGGCGCGATGGATGTTTCGATAGACCACTCCGAGTTCAACCATATTCATCGTCCCTTTGCTTTGAGCGCCGCATCGAGGCGCGGATACACGCGGCGCGCGTTGCCTTCGTAAATCTTGTAGCGCGCTTCGGGCTGCATCGAAGCGGCTTCGATATAGCGCTTCGTATCGTCGAAATAGTGCCCGGTTTCCGGATCGATGCCGCGCACCGCGCCGATCATTTCACTGGCGAAGAGAATGTTGTCGACGGGTATCACACGCGTGAGCAGGTCGATGCCCGGCTGGTGATAAACGCATGTGTCGAAGAACACGTTGTTCAGCAAATGATCCTTCAGCAAGGGCTTTTTCAGTTCCTGCGCGAGCCCGCGGAAGCGTCCCCAGTGATAAGGCACCGCGCCGCCGCCATGCGGAATCACGAAGCGCAGCGTCGGGAAATCGCGGAACAGGTCGGACGTGAGGCACTGCATGAACGCGGTCGTGTCCGCGTTCAGATAGTGCGCGCCGGTCGTATGAAAGCACGCGTTGCAGCTCGTGCTGACATGGATCATCGCGGGTATGTCGTACTCGACCATCTTTTCGTAGATCGGGTACCAGTAGCGGTCGGAAAGCGGCGGGCTCGTCCAGTGTCCGCCGGACGGGTCCGGGTTCAGATTGATCGCTACATTGCCATACTGCTCCACGCACTTCACGAGCTCGGGAATGCACGTCGCGGCATCGACGCCGGGGCTCTGAGGAAGCATCGCCGCCGGAATGAAGCTGTCCGGAAAGAGCTGGCTCACGCGATAGCACAGCTCATTGCATATCGCGGCCCACGTGCTCGACACCTCGAAGTCGCCGATATGGTGCGCCATGAAGCTCGCGCGCGGACTGAACACGGTGAGATCGAGCCCGCGCTCGCGCATCAGCCGCAACTGATTGCTTTCGATGGATTCGCGCAGTTCGTCGTCGCTGATATGCAGTTCGGACGGACGCGGCATCCCCGACGGATTCTTGATGCCGGCGATCTGCCGGTTGCGCCATGCCTCCAGCGCCTTGGGCGCGGTCGTGTAATGGCCGTGGATATCGATAATCATCTGTACTCCCGATCAATGTGCAGCGGTCGTCTGCGGGGCGGCATCGGCCGTGCGGCTGCGCTGCGCGACGAGAATGGCTATGCCTGCGAGCGTCGCGGGAATAGCGAGCATCGCGAGGATGGCGCCGAACTGCCAGCCGAGGCCGAGCAATGCGCCGCCGAACGCGGAACCGAAGATGCTGCCGAAGCGGCCCATGCCGAGCATCCAGCTCACGCCGGTGGCGCGCGCGACCGTCGGATAGCGGCCCGGCGCGAATGCGTTGAGGCCCGTTTGCGCGCCGCTCATGCAGAAGCCGGCGGCAAACACGAGAACCGCGAGCGACGACGACAGCGCACCGATCCACGCAAGCCCGAGCACGCACACCGCGCCGCCGAGATACGCTGCGCTGATGACCGGCGCGGGGCGCACGCGGTCCATGATCCATCCGACGATAATCGCGCCGATGGTGCCGCCGATCTGGAACATGGCCGTGATGTTGGCAGCCGCCGATACCGTGAGGCCGGCGTCTTTCATCAGCGTCGGCAGCCAGCCGGTGAGCAGATAAATCACGAGCAGGCCCATGAAGTACGTCACCCACAGCGCCGCCGTCAGAAGGCCGTAGCCGTGCGAGAACAGCACGCCGATGGGGCGCTTGGTCGGCAGCGGCGGCTCGGTCGACACGAAGGTTTCATCGCCCGTGAAGCGCGCGCCGCACACACGGCCCAGCACCTTGCCGATCTTTTGCGAGGTCGCGCCGCGCACCGCCAGGAGACGCGCCGATTCGGGCAGCAGCCAGATTTGCAGCGGAATCAGCACGAGCGGCAGGCCGCCGCCGAAGATCAGCACCGAACGCCAGCCATGCGTCGGAATGAGCCAGCCCGCGACGAAGCCGATCAACGCCGAGCCGAGATTGAAGCCCGTGAACATGATGGTGATGAGCAGCGCGCGCTTGCGTTGCGGCGCGTACTCGGAGAGCAGCGTCGTGGTGTTGGGCATCGCGGCGCCGAGGCCGATACCCGTCAGCACGCGCAGCAACGCCATGCTCGTTGGCGTTGTGGTGAACGCCGTGGCGATAGTGAACACGCCGAACAGGAACACCGACGTAATCAGGACTCCTTTTCTTCCGATGCGGTCCGACGCCGGCCCGGCGGCCAGCGCGCCGATCACGAGTCCGATGGGCGCGGCGCTCATTACGAGCCCGAAGGCGGGGCGCGAGATGTGCCAGTCCGCGATGATCGACGGCGCGACGAAGCCCATGATGGCCACGTCCATGCCGTCGGCCGTCACGACGAGAAAGCACAGCGCCACCAGCAGCCACTGGTAGGCGGAAATGGGCCGCTCGTCGATGAACGCCTTGATGTCGATGGTTCTGCCGCTAGTCATGTGATGTCTCCGTGCGTTTATCGTTTTATTGTTTGCCCTGCTCCGCCTTGTCCCAGTCGAGCTTGCCGCCGCCCTTGCCCGCGACCGAATACAGCGCGCCCGGCGCATTGCGCGTCTTCTGGAATTCTTCGAGCGTCTGGCCGCGCATGGCGGCATAGATGTGCAGGTTCGACACGCCCGTTACCGCGCCGAGCTTTTCGAGCATGAAGAAGATCACGCCGTAATGCAGCAGCGCGCGCCAGTCGCGGCGGCGGATCATGTCGCGTTCTGCTTCGCTGAGACCGGCGGCCTCAAAGCTCGCTTCCGGGTCTTGCTGAAAGGCTTCGCGATGCGCGGGCTCCACCATGCGATGCAGATAGTCGTTGATGCGATACGCGCGCACCGCCGTTTCGATGCTGAACGGATACGTGCCTTGCAGCTTCTCGACGTCGGTCAATTCGATCGCCATGCGCCGACGATGCCGCTCGATGATCGCGGGCTTCGTCTCGCTGTCCTCGCCTTCGTAGATGGCAGTCGCGATGCCGGCCATCGACGGCAAGTAGTAGCTGCGGTGCTTGCAGACCACGCTGGACGACAGCGCGCCGCGCATGGTCAGCCACATGATGACTTCCGCGCCCTCGTAGCCGCCCAGTTCCGCGTATTCGGCGATCGTCATCTCGGCGAGTTGTTCGGGATCACGTTCGAAGAGATCGAGGAAACGCTGGTCCCATTCGGTGTTGTTGAAGCCGGCGCGTTCGCCATGCACCTGATGCGAAAGACCGCCCGTCGCGAGAATCGCGACCTTGATGTCTTCCGGATAGCTTTCGATGGCGCGGCGCAGCGCCTGACCGAGCTTGTAGAAGCGTCGCGCGCTCGGTATCGGCAATTGCAGCACGCCCATTTGCAGCGGCACGATCTTCACGGGCCATTCGGGCTTGTGCGGGCACAGCATCGACAGCGGCGAGAAGCAGCCGTGATCGAGCGCCTTGTTCTGGAAGAACGACATGTCGAACTCGTCGGTCATCAGCGAGGTGCCGATGTGCGCGGCAAGCGCCGGATGTCCCTTGATCGGCGGAAGATCGCGCGCGCCGCCGCCTTCGTCCGCGACGTGCCATTCGGGACCTACGCCCAATGCGAACGCCGAGTAATGATCGAAGAAGAATGAGGTGACGTGATCGTTATAGATGGTCAGGATCACATCGGGGCGCTTCTCTTCGAGCCACTTCGCGAGCGGCGCGAAGTTTTCGAAGATCGGCGCCCAGACCGGGTCGTCGCGCTTGTTCTTGTCGAATGCGAAGCCGATGGTGGGCGTGTGCGAGGCGGCGATGCCACCGATGATGCGGGCCATGTCGAGGATGCTCCGTGAGGTGCGGGCAGTCAGGCGCTCGTGGAATGCACGCGGCCCGGTGTGTTGCGATAACTTGAGCGGACGATACGGGCCAGTGAACACGCGCGGTACTGCGCGTAAACCATGAGTCGCAGAGGGATGGGACGCAGCAAAGATGATGGACGACCGGCCGGCGCGGCCTTGCGGGCGGGTTTCGACGCGACGGTTCGCGTCGTCCGATAAACAAAACAGATGGCCGGACAAAAAGGACGCAAGGGGACGTCACACGACCGGTTGTTTCGAGACGAATCGGAACCAGTGCGAAAAAACCTGTGCGGACGGAATGAGCCAAGGAAGCATGTTCTCGCTTCTCGACCGGCATTTTCGTCCCATGAAGGATGAACTCAGCGACGCGCGAAGTCAGAGCCGAGCCGGTATGAAGGTACACCGCGGCGACCGCGTGGAATGCCGTACGGGAGTGCGCTCCCTTTCTGCTTGTTTCGTTGATGTCGATCAACGCCGACAAAGCCTGCGGTTGCATTCCCCCTCCGAATGAGCGCAACGCCACACAATACATGGAACGGCGGCGCTACTATCGGCGCGCCCCCCGCGCATCGGTTCCATTGTCGGCACTACCATCCGCGGCCCGCTTTGCGGCAAACAACGGCATCGATACGGAGGGTATATGGCGCATCATGGACTCGGGCTTCGGCCTCTCTCGATTCTTGTTCCGCTCGTTGTCTGCCTGGGCAGCGCTGATGCCCAAGCAGCGCCGCCGCTGCCAAGCGGAGGGCGATTTGTGGCGGGCTGTGGGACCATCAGTGGCGGCGGGCAATCCCTCGTCGTCAATCAATCATCTTCTCGCGGCGTAGTCGACTGGACCAGCTTTTCGATCGGCGACGGACGGCAGGTTCGACTCAATAACGGGTCGGGCGCGACGCTCAATCGGGTCACCGGCGGGGAAGCGTCGGTCATTCTCGGCCAGCTCAACGCAACCGGCAGCGTGTATTTGATTAACCCTCAAGGAGTGCTTGTCGGTCCCCGCGGCGTGGTGACGACCGGCGGCCGCTTCGTCGCCTCGACGTTAGACGTCGGCAACGACGCGTTCACGGCGGGCGGGCCGCTGACGTTCGCGGGCACCGGGGCGGGCATGGTAGTGAACTTGGGCAGAATCGCTTCCTCGGGCGGCGACGTCATTCTCGTTTCGCGGACGGCCGCCGTGAACCGTGGGCAGATAGACGCGCCCCAAGGCACGGCGGAGCTCGCCACCGGCACTCAAGTGTTGCTCCAGGACTCTGCGGGAAGCCAGCAGGTGTTCGTGCAAACGGGCAGCAGCGGACTAGCGGTGAACGCCGGCACCATTGCCGCGGCGCAGGTGAGCCTCCAGGCCGCCGATGGGAACGTCTATGCGCTCGCGGGTAACACTACGGCAATTCGCGCGACAGGTACTACCACGCGCGACGGCCACGTCTGGCTTGTGGCCGACCAAGGCGCGGTGCACGTCTCCGGCGGCATCGCGGCGACGAACGCCGACCACAGCGGGGGCGCCGTCGACACCCGCGCCAGCCAGCTCGACGTTTCGGGCGCGACGGTCCGGGCAGGAACGTGGACGCTCGGCGCGCCTAACTTGACCATCGACGACACGACCGCCGCCAGTCTCTCGCGCTCGCTTACCGCCGGCACGAGCGTGAGCGCGGAATCGAATGGGCCGAACGCCGATCTCGCCGTGCAAGGCAACATCCAGTGGAGCGGCAACAGCTCGCTCACGCTCGGCGCAACGCGCAACGTCAGCATCGGTCCGATGGTGACGATCACGAACAAGGGTGCAGGCGGTCTTGCCCTGCGCGCAGATGCGGGCGGCATCGACACGGGCGGCAGCGTGATCAACGGCGGCACAATCGACTGGTCGAAAAGCACCGGCATTGTCAGCGTGCTGTTCGACATAAACCAGAGCTTTTCTCCCGGTACGCTGCTGACCAACAGCGGATGGACCGCGGCGCCGTACAGCGGACAGGTCACGCAGATTACCGCCTACAAGCTCATCAATAGCTACGCGGATCTCCTCAAGGTTTCGCAAAATTTGGCGGGTAATTACGCGCTTGGTAGAGATATCGATGCAAGCGCGAGCCATAGCACGATCTTCTCCGGCGGGTCCGGCTTCCAGCCACTCGGACCGACGGAGACTGCATCGTTCACCGGCCAGTTCGACGGCTTTGGCCACACCATTGACAGCCTCGGCACTATAGGCCCAGCGTTTTCCAAGTATGTGGGCTTGTTCGGCGTGATCGGCTCGAATGGCGTGGTGCGCAATTTGAAGATGACGCACGCCAACGCGGCGGGCTCCGAGAATGCAGCGTACGGCATCTTGGCCGGCCGCAACGACGGCACGGTCGCCTATGTCTCGACCGCCGGGAACGCAGGCACAAGCAGTTATGGTGGCCTCGGCAACGGTGGTCTCGTGGGCCAGAACAACGGACTCATCGAACGCTCGTCGAGTAGCGCGGGTGTCGGTTCTCAGAGCGGATCCGGTGGACTTGTGGGTTCGAACGACGGAACGATAACGCAGTCGTTCGCCACCGGCGGCGTGGGCGGCGGCACGCACGGCGTACAGGGCGGCCTCGCCGCGTCGAACGCGGGGCTTATCACGCAGTCGTACGCCACAGGCGGAGCCGGAGGCTATAGGGGCGGCGGTCTCGTCTACAGCAACACGCCGACTGGTGTCATAAACGAGTCGTTTGCGACTGGCAGCGTAGGCGGCGGGCCTCCGGATGATCCGTATGGCGGCATTGCTGCAACCAACGAAGGGGCGATACATAACAACGTCTACTGGAACCGCGACGCAACGGGGCGCACTAGCGCCGCCTTCGCCAACTCAGGCACGGTCCCGCCGAACTCGAATGGGCTCACGACTGCGCAAATGAGCAACGTCGGCAACTATCTGGACTGGAACATACCGGCTGGCGGTGTCTGGGCAATGCCGAAGGGGTCCACGCATCCCGTGCTTCAATGGCAGCAGGCGCGGCCTTGATGTAGTGTGCCGGCGAGGCGCCCATGGTCTTCCCACAGTGAATGCGATCGACAAGTCTGCGGCCAATTTCGGTCGTCTGCGCTTGAAGCGTCAGCAGATGCTCGGCGCCTTAGAGTTCCGACGTCTTCGAAAGAATTGCGGACTGCCGTGAGACACAAGCAGCTCGACCTCCGCGCGCAGCACGGGGGTCGACACACTCGGCAGACCATTGCCGCCGAACTGTGGGTGCGACCGTAAGCAGCCGAACGAGAGTTGCGAGACATTTTCCGTGTATCGACGCGTCGGCAGCCGGCATCGTCCCTGCGCCAAGGGAACAGACTGTTCTGCTTTCGCCCTCGGTAAATGCGGGACGAAGGCGGTCGACGCTGCATCGGCTTCGGCGCTATCCCCTCTACGACGCTAGAGGCAGAGACGCGTCATGCATGGCGATCGGCGTCACGTTGAGAGCACCCATTGCTTCTGGCTTGCAGACATGGCTGATGCAGAGGTTTGGAATGCGGTCGACGCCTGACGAACGCATAAGCTAGCTTGTTCCCGACCGCGATTTCACACGCAGCGTCCAACCTACTCCGCGGGCGAGTATTGCCCCACACGTTCGACATTCGCCCTTAACGGTTTGCGAGGTCGAGGCGACGGTGTCACGAGTGCGTCAGTAGTGAATCGTCAACGGCTCCGGATGTTCCTGTGTAATCACGCAACTGGACTCGACCGGCCAGCCAGCCGCCGTGAGCGGCGGGCTATAGCGCTGGCATTGTCCGTTGGTGCCCAACGTGTACGACGAGACGGTCAGGAGTTGCGAGTTCGTCTCGGGCGCGACATACACCGTGACGTCTGAGCCTTTCCGCACGGTGAATGCAGGCCGCGATGCAGTGGTGCTGGGAATGAGCGGCGCGCCGCTGCAATCGCTCGAATAGAACTGGTTCATGAAATACCATCCCCACATGAACTCGGTTGCCGAATAGACGATCTTGTTGCCGGTGCCCGAGACTTGCCGCCGCATGATCGGCACGAAGACCGGCGCCCCGTTCACGGACTGGAAGACACCCGCGCTGCCTCCCGCATACTTCAATACGCCGACTTCCGTCCCGTTCGCATCGAAGACGCGAAGTACGTGCCGATGATGATGATGGTGATGTTCGACTTCATCGGCAAACGACGTCATTGCGCCAGAGCACAGCAGCGTCAACAGAATCATTCTGCGCATGGCATGCACCTCGAGGCCATAGTCATCGTTCAGTGGGGACGCGCTTACGAAGTCCCTCGGCTAGCGTCACTGCGCTGGCGTGTTCCGGGTCGGAATCCGCACGGTGAGCGGCTCCGGATAGGCGCCGGTCAGCGAGAAGGTGCTTTCCGTCGGCCAGCCGTATTCCGTGACCGGCGCGTTCGATGCCGTGCAGGTAAAGGTCGGACCCGCCCGCACGGACCCGATCACGATTGGAGCGGAGTTAGTGGCAGGCGCGACGTATAGCGTGACGTCGTTGCCTAGCCGTATGGTGGTGGATGGCCGGATGCCTGTGGTTAGCGTGATGACCGGCGTGCCGCTGCAATCCGTCGAAGTGAAGTCGACTGCGTTCACACCCGACCATCTGAATTGCGTGGCCGAATAAACGGTGCGCGGACCGCCGTCGCCCGAGACGATCACACGCTCGATAGGCACGAAAGCGATAGCGCCGTTGACGGTCAGATAAACGCCCGGGCCGCCGTAATCGTCCAGTGGTCCGACGAATTTGCCTTGTGCGTCGAACACGAGGGGCGTCTCGCCCGCGAACGAAGCCGTCAGCTGCAGCAGCAAGAAGACTGAAACGACGAAAGCACGCATGTCTCCACCTCTTATGTCATTTGCGGGCATTGCCGAATGAGCAAGCGATCGGGCAACCGTATGCGTTAGCATAGAACGGCTTCGACGTATTGCAAAGTAAAAGAGTCAGAACGCACGAATGGGCTGACATATCGTCGAACGACGAGTCTTCTTTTGGCACGGTCGAACTATTCGACTATCGCCGATGCGCGCTTAGATGACCGAAGGAAGCACATTCGATACTGCTGCGCCGCACGAAAGACCGTCTCGACAAACGCTGGTCTGCTCGGCGGTATGGGTATCCCATGAAGACTGGCAACCGAGTTCTATACTGAACTGCGCAACGGGAGCCAGTCATGAAACAGCTAGTGCTTCTTTTCACCGCGTTGTGCGTTGCAACGCCGTTCGCTCTGGCGCAGTCGCATCCGAGCGCGGAGACGGACATGCGTGCGCCTCACAACAATCCGAAGCTGATGCCGAACGCGCCGCTCGGCAGCGAGTACCCTTCGCACGGCAACGTGCAGGCAGGCGAATTGAACCTGAATCCCGCCGATCCTCGCGCTCAGATGGTGAACGGCCTGCCCAACAATGCGAACGACGGCGGGTATGGCGCGCCGCTCGCCGGCAACAAGGCAAACGTCGCGCCGCGCGAGTGACCGTATTCGGTAGCGGTTCTACGCAAACGCTTCGACGGCCTCGTTCCCGGACCTGCTCAGACCCTGCCGCGCTTGCGCCGCCGGCATCGGTCGTCCGGTCAGGAAGCCCTGTACTTCATCGCATTCGTTGTCGGCGAGGAAGGCGAATTGCTCGATGGTCTCCACGCCCTCGGCAACGACGCGCATCCCCAACGTATGGGCCATCGCGAGCACTGCCTTCACGATGACCTCGTCGATCGTCGACTGACCGATGCCTTGAACGAACGACAAGTCGAGCTTGATGCAGTCGGGCTTGAACTCTCGAATGTAGTTGAGGCTCGAGAAGCCCGTGCCGAAGTCGTCGATCGCAATCGATACGCCCATTCGCCTGATCGCGTTGAGCGCGTTGAGCGCGGCCGGCGTCATCAACACGCTCTCGGTCACTTCGAGTTCGATATTGCGCGGACTGACGCCGACCTTCGCAAGCGTGCTCTGCACCGTGCTCGCGAAGTCCGAATGCAGAAACTGCATGGCCGACACGTTGATCGAAACGATGATGTCCGGATCGTCTCGCGCCCAGTCTCTGGCCTGAAGGCATGCCTGTTCGAACACCCACTCGCCTATCGGCACGATCAGCCCTTTTTCTTCCGCAAGCGGTATGAAGACAGCAGGACTGATGAGTCCGCGCTCACCGTCGAACCACCGCAACAGCGCTTCGTACGCGACCGGCTTGCTGCTCCCCAACGCAACGCGCGGTTGAAAAACCAGACGCAACGCATCGCTCTGTACCGCGCGACCGAGATGCTTGGTGAGCTCGACACGCTCTGCGTCGGCAGTCGCAATCGACTCGTCGTAGACCACGAGCGCGCTTTGGCGGGAACGCTTCGCGTAATACATCGCCGCGTCGGCGTAGCGAATCAGCGTGCCGGCGTCGACCGCGTGATCGGGAAATACCGCCACTCCGGCGCTCGCATTCGAAGCGACGCACTCACCGCCCACGCGCAGATTCGCATTCACTGAGGCATGCAGCGCCTTCGCCCTGCCGATCAGTTCTTCGACGCCCAAACGACCGAACAGCAGCGCGACGAACTCATCGCCCGCGAAACGCGCGACCACGTCCGACTCTCCGACGCTGCCCGATAATCGTCGGGCGACCTCCTTGATGACTTCATCGCCGCACACATGGCCGAGCGAATCGTTGATCTCCTTGAAGTTATCGAGGTCGATGAACAGGATCGCGATCTGACCGGCAGAACTCGAGGCCGTGCCGAGCATCTCTGTCAACCGTGCGTACAACGCGGATCGATTGAGCAAGCCGGTCAACGGATCGAGGCTTGCCTGCAACTGCAAACGCTCCTGGTCAATGATCCGGTCCGAGATGTCGCTGAAGACTGCGACGGTGTGCGTCGTTGCGCCATGTTCGTCGAGTACGGGCGAAATCTGACGCTGCGCCCAGAAACGCGATCCGTCTCGACGGCGGCCCTCGACGACCGCGGCCGCTTTCATGCGATCCGGGGTCGATGACGTCGCATCGAACGAAGCGGCGTCATTCATGCTTCCGGGCAGTACGTCGGCCGCTTCCTTGCCGAGAACATCCGCGACAGACAGCCCCGTCAGCCGCTGGAAGGCGGGGTTTGCATAGATCACTTGCGGAGCGTCCTCGCCCGCAGTGGCTTGCAGAAGGACGACGGCATTGTCCGACGCATCCAGCGCTCGGCTGCGAATCCTCAACTCCTGTCTTGCCAGTTCGTGCGCGCTGACGTCGGCGGCCGTGACGAAGCACGCTTCATGGCCGGCATAGTTCAGGAAATGGTACGAGACATCGACGTGAATGATCTGACCGTCGAGGCGCGTATGCCTGCGCACGCCGCCCGACCCTGCCGGCGCGCCCGACGCGACATACGTGTCGAGGTCTTGCCGAAATTGCTGTCTGTCCTCCGGCGGACGCAGGTCGTCGGCGGTAATCTGCATCAGCTCGCTGAGACTGCCTCCGTACTGACGCTGCGCCGCTGCGTTTGCCGTGAGCACGCGCCCCGTATGAATGTCGAAGATGAGCATTGCCAGCGGATGCTGCTCGAAGTATTCGATGAAGCGGTCATGTGCTTCACGCGCAACGATCCTGGCCGCGCTGCTGGCAAGCGATGCGCGATGCGCGATCACGAGTGCGTACGCGAGCATGATCAAACCCGTGGCGAGTGCGACGGCGAACGTGACCTTCTGCCGAACCAGTTGTGCTTCCGCCGCGAGTTGCATCGTTGCGAGCTTCGACCGCTGCGCCAGTTGCAGTTCCGAGAGCCCGTGCATGATCGACTGAAGCGTCTTGTTGGCCTTTTCCAGTTGCGTCGAATCGACGCTTCGGCTTGCGCCAGGACCGCGCGCGCTCGTCGCGGCCATGTCGAGTTGGGATGCCCAAAGGCTGGTATCGCTTCGCAACGTCGAGAGTTGATAGAGCGATGCCTCGTCGTCGCTCAGGAAGCGCTGAAGCAGGTCGTAAGAGCGCATGGCTTCGACGGCACGCGACACCGGCCAGGCGAGCGACCGGAACCGCGCGCTGCCGACGCCCGTGAGGAAGTCTGCATTCGCGTCGATGTGCAGATTGGCGATCAGCTCCAGTTGCGAACTGACCGTGAGCGCTTGTCGCAGCGCGTCCTCCTGCTGCGACCGCGATCTCGCGGCGAAGTAACACGTCAGCGCCGCGAACGATGCAACTGCAAACAGAAAGATGGCCGCTCCGAAAAGCCGGCCTCTTCTAGAGCCCCAAAGGCCCTGCACGAACCGCCCCACGTCTTTTTTCATTGCCACTTGCCGAATGCCATATCTCTTGTAGTGGTGCGCGTTGCGATGCGGTCAATGCGAATGCTGCATCGAATACGCACCTGACTCGCCCGACCGCCGAAGACCACTTGTGGAAAACGGCTTATCTCCGAACACTCTTATCGGCTGCCTACCCGTTTAGTTAAGTGGGGAGTTGTCCGTTTCGGTGGTGAAAGGACGCGCGAACGAGTAAATCGTGCCGGTCATGCACGCGATCATCGGTAAAACAGGGTTTTCATCAATGCGCGGAGCCGTTCCTTCCGACGATACTCAGTCACCACCTCTCGTCGGAGCACACCATGTCGCAAACGTTTCTCTCTCATCAGGAAATCTTTGAACGAAGCATCGAGCACCTTTTCGCGCAAGGGTCGGCTTCGCTGCTGCCGCGCGGAGGCGGTGCTTATCGAGGACGGTGCGGTGGCTGCCCCGTTGGCGCGTTGGTGCGGCCGGGCGACTATCGCACTGCCATGGAAGGCGTGCCGGTGCGCTTCATTCTCGCGGACCCGACGCGGGTGCCGGCTTATATGGATGTGGGCGTCGCCGCACTCAGGAAGGCGCTGCTGCGCGCAAGAATCAACGTGTTCTCCCAGGAAACCGTGGAGTTGTTGAGCTGCTTGCAAAACGTGCACGACGTTTTCGGCATCTGGGAGTGGGAAGACCGCCTGCGCTCCATCGCGCGCCAGTTCGGCTTGTCGGCCGAACGGTTGCAGCGCGCCGCCTAGCGAATCCGGGCAACGCATCATGAAAGACCTTACGGAAATCTTCCAGACGGTGCGGTCGCATCTGCTTGCGCAGCAGGCGCTTTCCGTGGATGACGACGGAACATGCCGTCTGCGCGGGCAAGACGGCCGCCGATGTGCAATCGGCATCCTGATCGATGACGCGCATTACGGTCATCCGCTGGAAGGCCTCGGAATCGGCTATTACAAGACGGGGCAAGACGGTCCGCTATTGCGCGCGCTGGCGATGTCCGGTGTCGACGTCTATCGGGCGGAAACGTTAGCGCTACTTCACGATCTCGAAGATCTGCATGATGAGGGCGACATCGCAGACTGGCCGCGCCAGCTTTCTGCCGTGGCCAAGCGTCACGCCATAGCGCTGACCGAAGACCCGATGGTATGACGGCGCAAGGCGCGGCGACAAGGCCGCGCCTTCATGCCCTTGCCTCGGCATGTCCTAATCGACGATAAGCAGTCAGATCCACCCCCAGTTCTGCGAATTCGGCGATCAACAAGAACCCTATAATCGCACGATACTACGCACCGCTCTCGAACTGACTGCGCGGCAAGCGTCCCGCTTTATCGCCCGTGCCGGGCAAAGAACATCAATATCGCGTCGAACGCATGCAAATCAAAAACTCCAAACGGTGGGCGCCGCGCGGAGCAAAGAGGTGGCTCATCGCCGGAGCAGCACTTTTTGCCGCCGGCGTCATCAGAACGATGCTGCACCCGTTGCTCGGCCCCGTCATGCCGGGCGCGGCCTTCCTGATCGCTGCGGCGCTCGTTCAGTATTACTGCGGCCTTGCGCCCGCCTCGTTCGTGATGTTGGCGGGACTCGTGATCGCCGACTATCTGTTCGTCCCGCCCTACGGCCGCATCGACGTCATCGACGCATCCGACCTCCGGCTCCTCATCTCCTATCCGCTCATCACGATCGTCGTCATCACGCTGATCGAGCGCTTGCGACGCGCGCAGTATCGCGCGGAGTTGCTCGCGGCGGTCGCGCAGTCGCGCTACGAAATGCTGCTGCGTCACGACAACGAGCGGCTCATCGCGCGTCGCGCCACGGACGAGATGCATCGCATGCTGCATCACATCGCGCAATACAATCGCTCGCTCGTCGTCATCAAGGCGCTGGACCCGGCGAACGGCGTGTCGCCCGGCAGCCTGGTGGCGGCGGCCGCGACCGCTACGCGCAATGGCGTCATCGACGACACATCGTTCGGCTCGGGCATCGCGTTCGGTACGAAGCATGCCGAGGCGCATGAAGAGGACCTCGCGCGCGTAAGCGTTCGCCTGACGCCGGGGCATCACCGAATCCGTTTCCGGTCCGGCGGCCGCGACGACTGGCAACCCGTCGAGTGCGTGTGCGAGCGCTTCGTCACGCCGTCGGGCGACTTCCTGATCCTGCGAGCCGAAGACTGACTATGAAGACGCCCGAGTTCTCGCCGGCACACGGCCACGATCACGCCGTTCTGCTTTTGCACGGCCTTTCCAGTTCGCCGCTCGAACTGCGTTTCCTCGCGCGCTTTCTCGCCGATGAAGGTTTCGCGACGCATACGCCGGAACTGCGCGGATACAGCGCGGGCACCGGGCACGAAACGATGGAACGGTGGATCGACGCGGCCGTTCAGGAATTCGACGCGCTCGCGGCGCGCTATCGCCACGTCTCCGTATGCGGGCTCTCGATGGGCGCGACGCTCGCAGCCGCCGTCGCGCAACGACGCCCGGACGCGCGCGCCTTGTTGCTGCTGTCGGTCACGCTCGACTACGACGGCTGGGCGATACCGTGGTACCGCTTCCTGCTGAACTACCTGTACTACACGCCGTTGCGCTCGCGCTACCGCTATCGCGAAGAGGAGCCGTACGGCTTGCGCAACGAGGCGTTGCGCTCGAAGATCGCGCGGGCGATGCAGAAGAATCAGATCAGCGAAGTCGGTCCCGCGTCCATCGCCATGCCGGCGCTGCACGAAGCGAGCCGCCTCGCTCACGCGGTGCGCAAGGAGCTCAAGGGCATCACGACGGACTGCCTCATCATTCACGCCATCGACGACGAGACGTCGAGCCCGCATAACGCGCGCTTCGTCGGCAAGAACGTCGGGGCGTCGTTCCTCCGCACGATCTGGCTCGACGATTCATACCACATGATCACATCGGATAACGAGCGCGAAGTCGTCGCGCGGGAATGCGCGCTCTTCTTGCGCGAAAGCGCGGCGGCGTCGGAATCGAACCATGCGCCGACGCTGGTCGTGTCGCGCGCACTCGCGCGACGTTTGCGGCAATTGGCGACCGTTGCGAGGAAAGCATGAATCGCACGCTCGCGGTCGCGGCGGCACTCGCCCTCGTGCTAACGGATACTGCGTACGCGGCGGACGCTGACGGGCCGCCGCCCGCCAGTGACTGGAAGGTGTCGATCGGGCCGGGCCTGTATGTCTTTCCGAAGTATCCCGGCTCGTCGAAATTGCAGGTACTGCCGTTCCCGGTTCAGGACATATCGTGGAAGGAACGGATCTTCTCGCAAGGCCCGGACGTGCTCGGCGTGAATGCGTTGAAGGGCGAGAACTATCATGTCGGTGCGTCGCTGAGTTTCGACTTTCAATCGCGCTCCGCTTCCGACGACAAGCGGCTGAAGGGCTTGCCTGATGTTCACTACGGCCCGAAGCTGCGGCTTTTTGCGGACTACACGTGGTGGGCGTTCACCGGCGCGGCTGCGGTCTATCAGGACATCGCCGGAACGGGGCAAGGTCTCACCGCGATGACGGATCTCTATATGTCGGCTCCGTTGGGCAAGCTCTTGCTCTCCGTCGGGCCGGGCCTGACGTGGGCGAACGCAGCTTATACGAGGACCTTCTTCGGCGTCAGCGCACAGGAAAGCGCCGCGTCGGGCTTGCCTCAGTACACGACGGGTTCCCGGCTTACGCGATATTCACCTCGGCCTGAACGCCACGTACACGATGAACGCTCACTGGTCCGCCGACGTGACGGCGCAAATCGGACGGCTCGAAAAATACGCCGGCGGCAGTCCGATCACTGAGCGCCGTCTCGATCTCAACGGGATGGCGTCTGTTTCATATCGCTTCTGATGCCGCGATGCGAGCGATAGCCGCGCGAGACTAGGCGTTGCGTTGCGCTTCCAGATGCCGCAGCAGCTTGCCCACCATCCATACGACGGTCAGCCCGACCAGCACGAAGAACGCTGCGAGCGGCGTCAACACTTGCACGGAGACGAAGCCCGCGAGTCCCATCATCGCCGACGACACGAGCAGGAGCGCGCAACCCAGAATGGCACTCGTGAGTCCCGCGATGTGCGGGAACAGCGAATTGCCTTTCGCCATGAGCGTCGGATACATCGCGCCGGCGCAAAAGCCCATGACGAGCACGGGCAGAGCGAGCGTCCATACGCGAAGGCCTACGGTCAACGCGAGCAGCAGCATGACGGCCGACGCAGCCGCCATCGTCCATGAGCCGATGCGCAGCCGCGCTTCCGCGCTCGGCAGACGCGGACCATGCACGCGGTTCGACAGACCGCCGAAGAAGTACATCATGCCGATGCCGAGCGCGAGATAACCGAAGTACGTCGGCGGCTTGTGCAGCGTGTTCTGCACCATGAACGGTCCGACGATATTGAACACGAGCAGAATGCTGTAGCACAGGCCCTGCGCGAGAAAGCAGCTCTGAAACACCGGACTCGCGAGCACCTTGCCCGCGTTCGCCATCAGCGTGCGCGGCTCGAGCCGCACCGGCCGCCGCAAGGTCTCGCGATAACGCCACACGAGCGCCCACATCACGATCGAATAGATAAGCAGGAAGACGAGGCACGCCTTCCAGCCGAACGCGGTTTGCAGATGCGCGCCGATCACAGGCGCGACAATCGGCGCGAGCCCCCACGCGATCGACATATACGTGAACGCGTGCATCAACGCATGGCCCGAGAACGAATCGGTGATGATGGCCTTGGCGAGCAGGTTCGTCGCCGCAATGCCAAAGCCTTGCAGGCAGCGCGCGATGAGAAACGTTTCGAGGTTCGTCGCGGCGAGCGACAGCAGGCAGCCGAGCGTGAAGACCACGAGCCCGAACGCGAGCACGCGCTTGCGGCCGTATGCGTCCGCCACCGGTCCGAGCGTCAGTTGGCCGAGCGCGTAGGCCGCCATGTAGCCCGAAACGCTCGACTGGATCGCCTGCGGCGAGGTCGCGAAATAGCGCGCCATCGCGGGCAGCGCGGGCACGTAAATGTCGATGGCAAGCTGCCCGGCCGATGCGAACAGACACACGAGGAACAGCAGAAAGCGCGGCGAGTTCGCCGGGCGCGCGGCGACGAATGCGCCGTCCGGTTGAGCAGGGTTCATGAAAGCGACGAAAGCGACGATAGGGCGGATGCCGTGACGAGGCATCCGCCGGTTCAGATGGAGTGAAGCGAGAAGCGGCGTCAGCGCGTATTCTGCCTGTCATCGCGCGATGCCGCCGAACACGCAACGTCCGTTATGCGCCGCTGCGGTTCGCGGCGACGCGTTGCGCGTCGGCATCGCGGGTCGATCCTTTCGCCGGACGCCCCGCCCAGTGGCCCGCGAGCATGGAGCCCGACAGGTTGTGCCACACCGAAAAGAGCGCACCGGGCAGCGCGGCGATCGGCGTGAAGTACAGCTTGCCGAGCGTCGCGGCGAGGCCCGAGTTCTGCATGCCCACTTCGATCGCCAGCGTGCGGCAAACGGCTTCGTCGAAACCGAGCAGACGCCCGCCCCAGTAGCCGCCGAGCAATCCGATGCCGTTGTGCAGCACCACCCCCAGCGCGACGACGACGCCGACCGACGCAATGCTTTTCTGCGTTCCGCCGACCACCGCCGCGATGATCAGCAGAATCGACACCATCGACACGAGCGGCAGCACCGGCTCGATCTTGCGCACCAGCTTGCCGAAGAAATGATTCACGATCAGCCCGACGATGATCGGCAGCGCGACGATCTGCAAGATGCTCATGAGCATGCCGTGGACATCGACGGCGATGGACGCATCGACATAAAGGCGCGTGAGCAGCGGCGTCGCGAATACGCCGACGAGCGTCGAGAGCGCGCTGATCGTGACCGAGAGCGCGACGTCGCCGCGCGCCAGATAGATCATCACGTTCGACGCCGTGCCGCTCGCGACGCTGCCGACGAGCACCATGCCCGCGGTGAGATCGGGCGGCATACGCAGCGCCTTCGCGATGACCCAGGCGGCGAGCGGCATCACGAGATAGTGCAGCACGATGCCGGCGACGACCGGCGCGGGACGCGTGAACACGCGCCGGAAATCGTCGATGGAAAGCGTCACGCCCATCGACAGCATGATGATGGTGAGCAGCGTCGTCACGTGCGGCGCGATGCCTACGACCGATGACGGCGAGAAGTACGCGGCAACCGAAGCAAGTACGGCCCAAAGCGGAAAAAGACGGGTAATGCGGGCAAGCATGTGGTGCGGTCCTCGAATGTCGTGGCGTGTGTGTTCTGGGCGAACGTCGAGCGCAGCAGCCGGCGCGTGATGCCCGAAGGCGTCGCGGCGATACGGTCTGCTGGCGTCGGATGGCGAAGCGCGGCATGGGTCGCGGGCCGCGCGTGGGACAAATGCTTGCCTTCGTGGGGCGGATGCCCGTTGACGATGCCGCGCCGCGCGGGTCACGCGCGACGCGGTCAATTGGCGGGCAAGGCCCGTATTTTACCGGCGCCCGCCCGAAGTTCGCGCACCGCCCCTGACAGGCGATGCGGATTCAGCGCGTCGACTCGATGGCTGCGGCGCTCAGATCGGTCGGAAAGCAGTGGGGATGCTCGAATCCCATAGGCGAGGCGCCCGTCGAATAGATGATGTTGTCGGTGTTGTTCGGGCCCTGCCCGCGCGGCACGTTGCCGAGTCCCGCGAGCTTGCGCATGCGGTATGCAATCGCATGATCCGCGCAGGCGCTGTCGCCGCTCACGCCGAGACCGCCGATCACCTTTCCGCCCGCATAGAGCGCCACGCCGCCGCCGAAGGTGATCACGCCGCCGAGCGTGCGCCCGATGCCGCTGCCCTGTTCCAGGAAGCGCGCATCGAATGGATTCGAGTTGTTCAGACCGTAGAGCGAGCCGCCCGGCTGCGTGGCCGCGTAGAGATTCGCCGTGGAGAGCGCGAGCGCATCGTTGGAAAAGCCGTTCGCCGTGTAGGCCTTCGCAATTGCGATGGCGCGGCTGCCGGGCCACGCGTCGCCCGTCTTGATGACCGAACACAGGTGTCCTTCGCGATCCACGACCGCGGCCCACATGCGGTTCGGCTTGAAGATGCCGCCGTTGCCGTCGCTCATATTGACGACTTTGGCCAGTTGATTCTCGACCAGCGAGACGGTTCCTTGCGGAAGCGTGCAGCGTCCCTGCGGATAGTCGTCGTTGCCGTGCGCGTGAGCGAGCGGCGACACGACTGCAACGGACATTGCGGCGGCCAACGAGTAAGACGCGATCATGCGCATGGCGATTCTCCCGACGTATTTACGATTTAACGACACGAGTGAAGCACTAAACCGATCGCTGCCTAACAAGATAGGATGCCTTAGTGAATAGAACGAATGTTGTTTCTTCGTCGTAAACCCTGAACGAAGAAGGGCGCGCTGCCAGCGCACGGCTCGCCGAAAGCGCGCTGTAATCGGAAGAAAGTCAGCCCGACACCGACGCTTCCACCACGGCGAGATAGGCCGCCAGCGCCCGCTTGACCTCGCGCAGATAACGCTTCGCGAGTTGCACGTCGCCCATCGCGGGACGCAGCTTGATGGCGAGCGCGCCGCTCGCGAGCGCGCGCAACATGTCGACGTAGAGCGCGCGCTCGGCGGGCTTCACGCTCGCCATACGCACGTCGATCACCTTGCGCAGCGTGCCGGACTCGCGCTTGGTCTTGTCGTCGTGCGGCATGACGGACATGAGGATGAGGCAGTCCGGGTGCTGCTCCAGATACGTGATGTAAGGCGTCATGATGCGGTCGATGACCGCCTCCGACGACAACGTGCGCCACGTGTCGGTGTCGATCTTATCGAGCGCGTCGTCGATCTCGCCCATCGCTGCCTTGTGACGGTCCCAGAGCGCGCTCAAGAGACTCTCGCGGTCCGGAAAGAAGTGATACATCGAGCCGATCGGCGTCTGCGCGCTGCGTGCCACGCCATGCATGGTCACGCCGGCGAGACCTTTTTCCACGATCAGATCGGCCGTCGCGTCGAGCACCGATTCGATGCGCGCGCGCCCGCGCGCCTGCAATGGCGAACGCGCGCTGCTGGCGCGTTCAGGCGCATGCGGGTCGTGATCGTGTGGCTTCGTCATCGGGTCTCCAATTGTCGAACGAAACTAGACGCATGCGTCTACAATCATGCATACTAGACGATGCCGTCTAGTTTGGCGAGCGTGCCGCACGAATGTCGCGGCCGCGCCATCGGATGCAGTTTCATTACGGCCGCCTTGCAGCGCGGTCTTATCGAAGTTGGAGAAATCATGGCAGTTACTGCGCCTGCACAGGGCGGCGAATCGAGCGAATCGACCCAACGCAAGTCGTCGCGGCGACGCGTGCTGTTGCTCATCGTCGGCATCATCGCCATTGTCGCGGGCCTGATCTGGGGGCTGCGCTGGTGGACGGTCGGCCGCTTCATCGAGAGCACGGACGACGCGTATCTTCAGGCAGACAGCGTGACCATCGCGCCGAAAGTAGCCGGTTACGTGACCGACGTGCTCGTCGCCGACAATCAGGCGGTGGCGGCGGGCGCACCGCTCGCGAGGCTCGATACGCGCCAGTATCAGGCGTCGCTCGATCAGGCCAAGGCCACGCTGGATGCGCGCGCCGCCGATATCCAGCGCGCCGAGGCGGAACTCAAGCAGCAGCACGCCAATGCCGATCAAGCCAAAGCGCAAGCCGAGGTATCGCGCGTGAGCCTCGCGCATGCCGAAGACGACGTGCGCCGTTATCGGCCGCTCGTCGCCACCGGAGCGGAAACCGAGGAGCGGCTCGCGAGTCTCGTGAGCACGCGCGATCAGGCCCGCGCCACGCTCGCCGCGAATCTGGCTGCGGCGCGCGCGGCGGCCACGCAAATCGGCGCGACCGAAGCGCAGATCGTGCAGGCCCGCGCGCAGATGGAAGCCGCAGAGGCGCAGATGAATCAATCGAAGCTCGATCTCAACGACACCACGCTGTATAGCCCGCTCGCCGGGCGCGTCGGCGACCGCACCGTGCGCGTCGGCCAATACGTGCAGCCGGGCACGCGTCTGATGACGGTCGTGCCGGTGCAGAGCGTGTATCTCGAAGCGAACTTCAAGGAAACGCAGGTGGGCCGCATGCGCGTCGGCCAGCCGGCGACGCTGCATGTCGATGCGCTGAAGGGCACCGAGCTGCACGGCGTCGTCGAGAGCTTCTCGCCCGGCACCGGCGCTCAGTTCGCGCTGTTGCCGCCGGAGAACGCCACAGGCAACTTCACGAAGATCGTGCAGCGCGTGCCGGTGCGCATTCGCATCGACACGGGGCCGCAAACGCGTCAGGTCCTGCTGCCGGGGCTGTCCGTGACCGTCGACGTGGACACGAAGTCGGCCACCGATGACAGCAAGCGCATCGCAGCCGAGAATCGCCATGACTGAGGCCAGCGCGAACGCGCCCGCACACGCCACCGCGACGGACTGGATCGCCGTGACCGCCGGCGCGCTCGGCGCGCTGATGGCCACGCTCGACATCTCCATCACGAACTCGGCGCTGCCGCAGATTCAAGGCGAAATCGGCGCGACCGGCACCGAAGGCACGTGGATCTCCACCGGCTATCTGATGTCGGAGATCGTGATGATCCCGCTCGCCGCGTGGCTCACGCGCGTCTTCGGGCTGCGCAATTTCCTGCTCGGCAACGCGGTGCTCTTTACGATGTTCTCGGCCATGTGCGGCCTTTCGCATTCGCTGCCGATGATGGTGGCCGGCCGCATCGGTCAGGGCTTCACCGGCGGCGCGATGATTCCCACGGCGCAGACCATCATCCGCACGCGGCTGCCGCGCGAGCAGATGCCGGTGGGCATGACCATCTTCGGCCTGATCGTGCTGCTCGGGCCGCTCATGGGGCCGGTGGTCGGCGGCTGGCTCGCGGAAAACATCTCGTGGTCGTGGTGCTTCTTTCTCAACTTGCCGGTGGGCGTCGCGCTCGTTGCGCTCCTGCTTTCCGGCTTGCCCTCCGAGAAGTCCCAGTGGGACGCGTTCTTCAAGGCCGACTGGATCGGCATTGCAGGTCTCGCTATCGGGCTCAGTTCGCTCACGGTCGTGCTCGAAGAAGGTCAGCGCAATCAGTGGTTCGAATCGAGCGAGATCGTGCTGCTCTCGTGCGTCGCCGCGTTCGGCATGGTGTTGATCGCCGTGTCGCAGGTGATTGCAAAGCGCCCTATCGTGCGGCTCTCGCTCTTGCGCAATCCGCGCTACGCGAGCGTCATTCTGATCGTCTTCGCCGTCGGCGCCGGGCTCTATTGCGTGTCGTTTCTGCTGCCGCAGTTTCTGAGCATCGTGGCCGGTTACAACGCGCTGCAGTCGGGCTCCATCATGCTGGTTTCCGGCGTGCCCGCGTTTCTCATCATGCCCGTGTTGCCGCGCCTGCTCGGCAAGGTGGACTCGCGCGTGCTCGTCATCGCGGGCCTGCTCTGCTTCGCGGGAAGCTGCCTGCTGGACATTTCGCTGACCGCGCAGAGCGTGGGCCACGACTTCTTCTGGTCGCAGATTCTGCGCGGCATCGGCCAGATGCTCGCGATGATGCCGCTGAATCAGGCGTCGATGGCCGCCGTGTCCCGCGAAGAATCGGGCGATGCGGCCGGACTCTACAACATGGCGCGCAATCTCGGCGGCTCGGTCGGGCTCGCGATTCTCGGCACGGTGATCGACCGGCGCAATGACTTTCATAGCGCGGCCATCCGCGAATCCGTGACGGCGAATTCGGTCATCGGCCAGGAGCGCATGGCCGCCAGCGCGGCGAGCTTCTTCGCGCAGACCGGCGACATGGCCCACGCGAAGTTGCAGGCGCTCGGGCAACTCTCGATGCAAATCGGCCAGCAAGCCGTCGTCATGACGTACTCCGAAACGTTTTATGTGCTCGCCATCGCGCTGCTCGCCTGCCTGCCGCTCGCGATGTTGCTGAAAACGCCGTCGTTCAAACCCGGCGAAGCGCCGTCCGCCGGACACTGAAGCAATGAATTCTCACACGATGTCCCGTTCTCCTTCTGGTTTCACGCGCCTGCTGCCGCTCACGGCCCTCGCGCTCGCGGCATGCACCGTCGGGCCCGACTATCGCGGCGCGCCCGAGGTCGCCGCGCAATCGGTGCAAAGCGGCGCGTTCGTTCGCGCGCCGTCGCAGGGCGTGCTCGCCACGCACGCGCCGGCCGCATGGTGGCGCTCGCTCAACGACCCGCAGCTCGACGCGTTGATCGACGCCGCGCTCGCCGGCAATCTCGACGTGAAGATCGCGCAGGCGCGTTTGCGCCAAGCGCGCTCGCAATTGCGCGGGGAACGCGCGAACGCATTGCCGAAGGCATCGGCGTCTGCGGCGGCGTTGCGCATGCGCTCGCCTGACACCGCGATCCTCGGCGGATCGGAAGGCTCGGGCGGCCGTGGCCCGCTCGACTTCTACACCGTCGGCTTCGATGCATCGTGGGAGATCGACCTCTTCGGCGGCACGCGCCGCGCGATCGAAGCGGCATCGGGCGAAGCGGAAGCCGTGCAGGCCGATCTCGCCGATACGCAAGTGTCGCTGGCCGCCGAGGTCGCGTCCGCCTATATCGACTTGCGCGACGAGCAAGAGCGGCTCGCGCTCGCGCAGCGCACCGCCGATGACCAACAGCAGATGCTCACGTTGACCGAGCAGCGACGCGCACGCGGCACGGCGGCCGAAGTGGATGTCGAGCGCCTGAACACGCAGGTCAATACGACGCGCGCGACGCTCGTGCCCCTGCAAGTGCAGATCACCGATTCGCTGGATCAACTCGCGGTGCTGACGGGCCGCGCGCCCGGCGCGCTCGATGCCGAACTCGCGCAGCCCGCGCCGCTGCCAGCGCTGCCCGCGTCGGTTCCGATCGGCGATCCCGCGACGATGTTGCAGCAGCGCCCGGACATTCGCGCGGCGGAGCGGCGTCTCGCGTCGAGCAACGCGCAGATCGGCGAGCATATCGCGGATTATTTTCCGAAGGTCTCGCTGCTCGGCGATATCGGTTTCTCGGCGGCAGAACCGGGGCATCTCATTCGCAAGGAGAACTTCTCGTGGCTGGGCGTGCCGTATCTGCAATGGAACGTGCTCGACTTCGGCCGCACGGCGGCGAGCGTCGATGCAGCGAAGGCATCGCGTGACGAAGCCGAGGCCCGTTACGGCAAAACCGTGCTCGCCGCGCTGAAGGACGCGAACTCGGCGCTTTCACGCTATGGCAACCAGCGCGAGCATGTCGTGCGGCTGCAGGAAGTGCAGGCGTCGTCGGAGCGGTCGGCTACGCTCGTGCGTCAACGGTACACGGCGGGCGTTTCCACGCTCATCGACTTGCTCGACGCACAGCGCACCGAGTTCGCCGCGCAACAGGACGTGGTCGCGGCGCGCGCCGAGTTGCTCAAGGATTTCGTGTCGCTGCAAAAGAGTCTCGGCCTCGGCTGGCAGCAAGCGTCGGATTCGGCTTCCTGACCGACGCATTCGATTGCTCTGCGGAATGCATCTTGCGGCAGCGGTTCGGTCTTGAACCCTGTGCTTCCGGCATCACGCGGAGAATCGAATGCATCGAGCGAAACACCCTGCCACACGCCTCAACACGCTTACACGCGCCTTGCTGATCGCGGCGAGCGCCGCCTTTACGACGGCCACGCAAGCGCAAACCGCACCGCAAGCGGAAAGGCCAGCCGTGGCGGCGAGCGCGCCCGCCTCGTCGCCCCTTCCGCCGTCCGAGCTCTACGGCGAGCTGTATCGCCAAGTGCAACTCGCGCACGTCTATCCCGATAGCAAGACCTTCGCCGACATGACGCCGAACGTGTCGCCGCAGCAGGTCATGATCGACTATGCGAACCGGACGCAGCCGTTCGATCTGGCGCGCTTCGTCGGCTCGCACTTCACGCTGCCGCAGCGGGAAACCAAGGGCTACGCGTCCGACCCGAACGAGAGCGTGACGCAGCATATCGACACGCTCTGGACCGTTCTGCGCCGCAATCCGGATGCGAACGCGAGCCCGTGGTCATCGCTGTTGCCGCTGCCGTATGCGTACGTCGTGCCGGGCGACCGCTTCGACGAGATCTACTACTGGGATTCGTACTTCATCATGCTCGGGCTGCTGCAAAGCGGGCAGCGCGAGTTGATGAAGAATGAACTCGATAACTTCGCGACGCTCATCGACCGATACGGGCATGTTCCGAACGGCAACCGCAGCTACTATCTGAGCCGCTCGCAGCCGCCCTTCTTCGCGCAGATGGTTCAGCTCGCGGCGGAAACCGACGGCGACAGCGCGTATCTGCGCTATCTGCCCGAACTCGCGCGCGAATACGCGTACTGGATGGACGGCGAAGACAAGGTCGCGCCCGGCGACGCGTATCGGCATGTCGTGCGCCTGTCCGACGGCACGCTCCTGAACCGCTATTGGGACGACCGTGCCACGCCGCGCGACGAGTCGTATCGCGAAGACGTGGAAACGGCGAAGCAGATGCCGCAACGCAATGCCGAAGACCTGTGGCGCAATCTGCGCGCGGGCGGCGAAACCGGCTGGGACTTCAGTTCGCGCTGGTTCTCGGACGGCAAGTCGCTCGCGACGATCGAAGTCACGTCGCTCGCGCCGGTCGATCTGAACTCGCTGCTCTACGATCTCGAACGCACGCTGGCGCGGGCGTATCGCGTGAAGGGCGATGCCGCGCAAGCCGAGGACTTCGAACAACGCGCGAACGCGCGGGCGCAGGCGATCCGCAGCCATCTATGGGACCCGCAACTGCACGAGTTCGGCGATTACGATTTCGTCGCGCGTGCGCTCACGCATCGCCTGAGCGCCGCGACGGTGTATCCGCTGTACGCGGGCATCGCGACCAAAGCGCAGGCGGGCGCGGTGGCATCGACGATTCGCGCGAAGTTGCTGCGCGCGGGCGGCCTCGCCACAACGACCGTGCGCTCCGGCCAGCAATGGGACGAGCCGAACGGCTGGGCGCCGCTGCAATATCTCGCGATCATGGGCTTGCGCCGCTATGGCGAGTCCGCGCTCGCGCGGCAAATCGCGGAACGCTGGATTCAGACGAACGTCGCGTATTACCAGCACACCGGCAAGCTCGTCGAGAAATACGATGTGGACGCGAAAGCGGGATCGACCGCGGCGGGCGGCGGCGAGTATCCGTTGCAGGACGGCTTCGGCTGGACCAACGGCGTGCTGCGCACGTTGATGGTCATGTATCCGTCGGCGGCGGGCGCGACCACGCGTCCGGTGGATGTCCCTTCGGGCGCGGCGGGCGTCGCGGACGCGGCGGCATCGGCGGCGAAGGCGTCGAAGAATACGCATCGGCTGGCGCCGACGCCGAGCGGGGAATAGGCGCACGGGACCTTAGGAATTCGCGGCCGTGCGCGGCGCTATACTCACGCGCTTTTGCGCCACGCACGGCCCGAAGGACAACCGATGAACGCACTTCCCCCTTGCCCGCACTGCCACTCCGAATTCACGTATGAAGACGGCGGCGCGTACGTCTGCCCGGAGTGCGCGCACGAATGGACCGCGAACGCGGACACAGCTGCGCAAGCACCCGCGAAGGTCTATCGCGATTCGGCGGGCAACGTGCTCAACGACGGCGACACCGTCACGGTCATCAAGGACCTGAAGCTGAAGGGTTCGGGCGGCGTCATCAAGATGGGCACGAAGGTGAAGAACATCCGCCTCGTGGATAGCGACCACGATATCGACTGCAAGATCGACGGCTTCGGCGCGATGAGCCTGAAATCGGAGTTCGTGCGCAAAGCCTGAGCGTTCAAAGGCAGACGCGCGGCAAGCACATTGTAAAGATGCGTTACGATGCGTCTTTTCCACGCCGCGCCCCCGCCGTTTTGTCTTGATTGCGTCCGAATTCAAAGTCATCGCCCGCGCGATGCTCGCCCGTCTCGCGGCCCGCCTGCGTCCGCACGTCCGGCCGCGTACGCTGCTTCTGCTGCCGGCGCTCTTCGTCTTGTACGTGCTCGTGCTGATTCCGTTCACGCCCGGCATCAGCGATATCCGCAAGGCCAAGGTCGATCAGCCCGCGCAAATTCTTTCCGCCGACGGCAAGCTGCTCGCCGAATTCAGGCCGACGCATCGCGAATGGGTGAGCGTGAAGCAGGTCTCGCCGTACGTCATCGACGCGCTCATTTCGACCGAAGACCGTCGCTTTTACACACATCACGGCATCGACTGGCGGCGCACGGCGTCGGCGGCGCTGCACACGTTCTCGGGCGATCGCCAGGGCGGATCGACGCTCACGCAGCAACTCGCGCGCAATCTGTATCCCGATGAAATCGGCCGCTCGCAGACGCTCACGCGCAAGCTCAAGGAAGCGATCACCGCGTTCAAGATCGAAGCCGTCTACTCGAAAGACGAGATCCTCGAAACGTATCTGAACACGGTGCCGTTCCTTTACAACGCGTACGGCATCGAAATGGCCGCGCGCACGTACTTCGGCAAGTCGGCGGGCCAGCTCGACGTGCTCGAAAGCGCGACGCTCATCGGCATGCTCAAGGGCAACAGCTATTACAACCCGGTGATCAATCCCGAGCGCGCGCTGGACCGGCGCAACATCGTGCTCGGGCAGATGGTGCGCTTCGGGCATCTTCCGCCCGCCAGGCTCGACGCGCTCGCGAAAAGGCCGCTGCGCATCGACTTCGAGCGGCAGACCGAAGAGCCGGGACGCGCGCCGCATTTCGCGCAGCAGTTGCGCAAGTGGCTGATCGCGTGGGCCGACGACAACGACTTCAATATCTATTCGGATGGCCTCGTCGTGCGCACAACCATCGACTCGCGCCTTCAGGCGATGGCCACGCAAGCGCTCACGTGGCAGGGCAATCAGTTGCAGTCGATCGCCAACGCCGCGTGGAACGGACACGGCGGCTGCGCGAACGCGGACGCCGATCTGGCGCGCGCGTTCGTGCGCGAGACGAGCGAATACCGCGCCGCCCGCGATGCCGGCGCGACCGACGCGGACGCCATCGAGCATTTGATGGCGGATCGCGCGTTCATGCGCAGCGTCTGCGAGAACAAGACGCGCGTGCAGGCCGCCTTCCTCGCGCTCGATCCGCGCAACGGGCAAATCAAGGCGTGGGTCGGCAGCCGCGACTTCACGCAGGACCCGTTCGATCACGTTCAACAGGCGCGCCGTCAACCCGGCTCGACGTTCAAGCCCTTCGTCTATGGCGCGGCGTTCGAGCGCGGCGCGCTGCCGACGGATACGTTCATCGATCAGGACGTGACCATTCCGGTGAGGGGCAACGAGACCTGGCATCCCACTGACGAAGCGCTGCCGAGCGGTCGTCCGGTGAGTCTGCGCGACGGCATCGCGTTCTCTAAGAATCGCATCACCGCGCAACTGATGCAGTCGGTCGGCCCGGCGCGCGTCGCACGCCTCGCGCGGGACATGGGCGTGCGCGAGAGTCATCTCGACGTGGTGCCGTCGCTTGCGCTCGGCACGAGCCCGGTGACGCTCAAGGAGATGGTCTCGGCGTACGGCACCATCGCCGACAATGGCAATTACATGGAGCCGCTGCTCGTCACGCGCATCGAGAACCGCAAGGGCGACGTGCTCGCGCAGTTCGAAAGCACGCCGGAGCGGGCGCTGTCGATCGACGCGACGCACAAGCTCGTCGACGTGATGCGCGATGTGGTGAATCGCGGCACGGGCACGGCCATTCGCACGCGCTTCGGCATTCGCGGCGATGTCGCGGGCAAGACGGGCACGACGCAGGACAACGCGGACGGCTGGTTCATCCTGATGCATCCGCAACTGGTGGCGGGCGCGTGGGTCGGCTTCAACGACAGCCGCGTGACGCTGCGCAGCGACTACTGGGGACAAGGCGCGCATAGCGCGTTGCCGATGGTCGGCGACTTCGTGCAGCGCGCGTTGCGCTCGCGTCTGATTGACTCGCGCGCGCGCTTCGACACGCAGGCGCCGCCGAGCGCGTGGCAAACCTTCGTCACGCGGCTGCGCGGATGGATCGACGAGACGTTCGCGAAGAAACCTGCGCAGACGGCGGTGCAGAAACCGGTGCGTGTCAAGCGCGCGCCTGCGCAACCGGTGGCCGAAGTGACGGAAGAGCCGCCGCAGCCGCCGCAGCCGCCGATCCTTCCTGCAGTACCGCCGCTCTTGCCCGCATCGCCTGCCGTGGCCGCGAGCGACGCGCCTGCGGCGGCTTCGGCCACGGAGCCGTAAGCTCAGGCTTCCGAAAAGAACCCCGCGACGATATCGTCCTTAAGCCGCGCGAGCCGCGCATCGGTGCGCACGCGCGGACGCGGCACGTCCACATCGACGATGTCGGCGATGCGTCCCGGCCGCGCCTGCATCACCACGACGCGATCCGCGAGCAGCACCGCTTCCTCGACATCGTGCGTGACGAGCACCATCGTGATCCGCTCGGCGGCCCAGATGCGTTGCAGTTCGTCCTGCATGCGCGCACGCGTGAGCGCATCGAGCGCGCCGAACGGTTCGTCGAGCAGCAACAGGCGCGGCCGATTGACGAGACCGCGCGCAATCGCCACGCGCTGCGCCATGCCGCCCGACAGTTGATGCGGATAGTGCCGCTCATAGCCGCGCAGCCCGACGAGCGCGATGTGCTCGGCCACTGCCTTCGCCTTCTCGCGCTTCGACAAGCGCGCGTTGCGCAGCGCCACCGCCACGTTCTGTTCCACATTGAGCCACGGAAACAGGCGGTGATCCTGAAACACGATGCCGCGCGACAGATCCGTCGACACCACGCGCGCGCCGTCGAAGTCGATCTCGCCTTCGAACGCGCTGTCCAGGCCCGCGACGAGCCGCAGGAGCGTCGACTTCCCGCATCCGCTCGCGCCTACGATGCTCACGAACTCGCCGCTCTGCACGTTCAGATCGATGCGTTCGAGCACGGGCGCGCTGTCGTCGCCCGCGAAACGCTTGCTCACGTGCCGCAAGGCGAGGCTGCCGTCCTGCGCTGCTATCGCTTCCATTCGTTGTTCTCCTCAAACATAGCGCGATGCATCGAACCATCGCCGCTGGATCGCGCGAGCAAGCGCATTGAGCGCCCAACCCGTTATTCCGACGACGACCACGCCGAACAGAACGAGGTCCATCCGGAATTGCTCGCTGCCGTCCACGAGCGTATTGCCGATGCCGCTGCCCGCGACCAGCAGATACTCCGCGCCGAGCGTGGCGAGCCACGAGTAGATGAGCGCGAGGTAGATACCGGTGAAGACGGACGGCAACGCGGCGGGCAACACGACATGCGCGAGCATTTGCAACTTGCTGTAGCCGAACGTGCGCGCGACCTCGGTCCATTGCGGCGGCACGGCGCGAATGCCGTCGCTCGTATGCACGACGACCGGCACCAGCGCGGCGAGCGAGAGGAACACGACCTTCGCGACATCGCCGAGTCCGAACCACACGGAGATGAGCGGAATCCACGCGAACAGCGACACCTGCTTGAACGTGTCGAAGCTCGGCGCAATGGCGCGATGCGCGAGCCGCGAGATGCCGAGCAGCGCGCCCAACGCGAGGCCGAGCGTGGTGCCGATCAGAAAGCCCGTCAGTTCCCGCGCGAGCGATGCCGACAACGCGCGCGCGAGCGCGCCGCTTCGGGCCTGTTCCAGCGCGACATGAAGCACTTGCGCGGGCGAGACCATCACGCCATGGCCGGGCTCCGCGTGACGCGACACGAGCCACCAGAGCGCGAGCGCCGCGAGCGGCAGCACGACGCCGCGCCAGCGCTGCGGACCGGCGGTACGGGGTTTATCGGGCGCTCCGGCTTCGAGTTCGAGTGTGGACATGTCGGCTCCTCAACTCGCGTTCGCGCGATTCAGCCTGCGTTCCACCGCGCCGAGCGAGCGATCCGCGATGAAACCGATCGCGCCCACGATCAGCACCGACGCCAACACGAGATCGAGCTGGAAAAGCTGGCGGCCATACACGATCAGATACCCGAGCCCTTCCGACGACGCGACGAGTTCCACCACGACGAGCGTAAGCCACGCCTTTGTGAACGCGAGGCGCACGCCGGTGCCGATCATCGGAATGGCGGCGGGCAGCGTGACGTGAAGAATGGTCTGCCAGCGCGAATAGCGATACACGGACGCGACTTCGCGCAGCGCGGGCGGCGTATCGCGGAAGCCCTGAAGCGTGCTCAGCGTGACGGGCACCAGCGCGGCATGGCCGATCAGCAGATACTTCAACGGCTCGCCGATGCCGACGACGATCATCAGAAACGGAAGCCATCCGAGCACGGGCACCTGCACGATGGCATTGAAGCTCGGCAGCACATAAGCTTCGAGCGAGCGCGACAAACCGAGCGCCGCACCCAGCGCGACGCCGAGCGCGACGCCGCCGATGAAGCCGACCGCCACGCGCGAGAGGCTCGCGGCCAGATGCGTCCATAATTCGCCGCTTCTGGCGAGCGCGCCGAGCGTTTCGAAGACGAGCGCGGGCGCCGGCAAGACCTGCGCGGAAATCCATCCGAAGCGCGCGCCGAGCACCCACAACACCGCGCACAGAACGGGCAGAAGCCAGGGAAGCGCGGTCCATCCGGCCGCGCGCAGCGTCTGCGCGCTGAACACGCGAGAGCGGGCGGGCGCAGCCGTTGGCAACGTGCGGGACAGTGTGTTCGCCATGAGCCTGTTCTCCGTGAAGGTTGAGCGCGTCACGCCTGCGGCTTGCCTGACGCATCGAAGCGCGGCCAGTAGCCATCGAGGTTCAGCGACTTGATGGCTTGGTCGAGATACTTCGGCTCGAACCAGCCGTTGACGCTGACGGGCTGACGGATCAGATTGAGGCGCAGCGCGTCGTCGGCGACGGCCTGATAGCGCGCGACCAGAAACGGATCGATGAGCGGCGACATGCGTTCCTTCATCGGCTGGTTCGCATACTCGGCCTGCCACGATTCGACCGGCACGCCGCTTTTCGCCCACAGCGCGAAGAGCGCGTTGCGGTTCGCTTCATCCGACGACCATTGCGCCGCCTGCACGACCGCCGTCACCACTTTCTGCACCGTATCGGGATGCGCGTGCTCGAAGTCTTCCAGCACGAGCAAATGCGCCTGGCGCGTCAACTGCAAGCCGTCATTGCGCGACGCGTAGACGATCTTCGCCAGGCCCTGACGCTGCAACTTGAACAGCGAATAGTCGAGGAACACCGCATCCACGCCCTTCGATGCGAGCGCCGCCTGCGCCGCTGCCGTATCGAGATTGATGACGCGCAAATCCCGCTCGCTCAGTCCGTTCTCCTTGAGCACGTTGTCCGTCACGAGCTGTAGATTCGTACCCCTAAATATTCCGACGCGCTTGCCCTTCAGGTCCTTCACGCCCTTGATGTCGGAATCCGGCGGCACCGCCAGATACACGCCGGTGCGCACGTTCGACGCGAGCAACAAATGCGTCTTGAGTCCGTTGGCGCGTCCGAGCACCGAGGGCAAATCGCCCTGATACGCGAAGTCGACCTGCTTGTTCGCGAGCGCCTCGTTCACGGCGGGTCCCGCGCCTTTGAAGAAGAGCCATTGCACATTGATGTGCTCGGGCTTCAACGCATCTTCCACGCGATGCTGCAATTGCGCGGTCGCGGCAGGCGAGCCGCCGAACGTCGGGGGATCGCCCATGCCTTGCTGTGCGACGCCGATGCGCACGACGTCGGGCTGCGCCGCATGCGCGGCGCACAACAATGCCGCGCCGAACCACGCGGCGAGACTGCGTGTGATGAGGACAGAGAGTCTGCTCGATTTCATCGCTTGATCGCTAGAGTGGAGGGCGTCGGCAAAGATCAATGCGTGCGCGTCTCGCGCTTGACGATACGGCTCGTGCGTCCGTCGATGCCAACAGGCACATCGCCATGCACGGTCGCGCGCCGCACCACGCGATGCGCGTCGCCGTAATCGTTCACCGCATAGTGCTGCGTCGCGCGGTTGTCCCAGATCGCGACGTCGCCCTGCGTCCAGCGCCAGCGCACCGTGTTCTCAAGACGCGTAACGTGATCGTGAAAGATCGCGAGCAGCCGGTCGGAATCCCGCTGCGACAAGCCGATGAACCGCTGCACGAAGTGCCCGAGAACGAGCGTGCGCTCGCCCGTCTCCGGATGCACGCGCACCACCGGATGCTCGGTCTCGTACAGCGTGGACGTGAACTGCTGGCGGTACTCGCGGTCCGCTTCGGTGTCCGGCGTATTGCGCGCGGCGGCGTAGTCGTAGGCGTTTGTATGCAGCGCCCACAAGCTATCGGCGAGTTCGCGCAACGCTTGCGGCAAGTGTTCGTATGCGGCTGCCGTGTTGGCCCAGACCGTGTCGCCGCCTGCGGGCGGAATCACCACGCCGCGAAGAATCGAAATCTTCGGATAGGCATCGACGAAGGTGACATCCGTATGCCACGAGTTCGCGCGCGCGCCGTGCTTCGAGTCGAGTTCAAGCAGGCGGCTGCTGCCCGCAAGCGAGGGCACCGTCGGATGCGCGACCGTTTCGCCGAAGCGGGCGGCGAAGGCTTCCTGCGCGGCGTCGTCGAGATGCGACTGGCCGCGAAAGAACAGCACCTTATGTCGAAGCAGCGCCGCGTTGATGACGCCGATGGCGGCATCGTCGAGATCCGCCGAGAGCGTCACGCCACGCACTTCGGCACCGATGCGCCCGCCTATCGGGCGGACCTGAAACGGCTCGTGTGACGTGGCGGGCTGGCGTGCGGCGTCGCTGGAAGATTCGTTGGCGAGCGAAACGGTATCGGACATCGTGGGCTCCGTTGATCCTGGTGTCGGCTGGGAGAAAACATTGAAGCATCTCGCCACCGCCTGACCAACGAAGCGTTTCGACTTAGCTTTACAGCGTCGATGTCATGCGCAAAGCATGTGCGTATTGCTGAAGCTCGCCGATGCTCTCCTCCAGTTCGGCGCTCAATTGCGCCATCAATTCCGCAGCCCGCATCTCGCGCGCGAGCGCCGCGGCTTGCCCCGCCCACTGCGCGCCGTAGCCGAACTCGCCCTTCGCCTTGGCCGCCGCGTGCAGTGCCTTGCCGGCGTCGTAGGTGATCGGATAATCCGGATGCGCCGGCGCGCCCGCGCTGCGGCCGAGCTCCGTGAACTTGTTGACGAGGCCACGCGCGACGCGGCCCGAGATCGCTGCGGTGAACGTCGTGCGATTCGCGGCATCGCTCAGGATGGCACGGCGAAAACCGACGTCGATCGACGTCTCCGTGCAAGGCACGAAGGCCGTGCCCATTTGCGCCGCCTGCGCGCCGAGCGCGAGCGCCGCCGCGATGCCCGCGCCATCCATGATGCCGCCCGCCGCGATCACGGGCATGTCGAACTTGCGGGCGATCAGGCGCGTGAGCGCGAACGTTCCGATACGGTCGTCGTCGGCTTCGGTGTCGAAGACGCCGCGATGCCCGCCCGCTTCGACGCCCTGCGCGATGATCGCATCCATGCCCGCGGCAGCCACCTGTTCAGCTTCGCGCAGATTGGTGGCGGCGGCCATCAGCGTAATGCCGGCGTTGCGCAACGCGTCTATCGCGTCATTAGATGGCAGTCCGAAATGAAAGCTCACGATGGCAGGCTTCTCTTCGAGGAACACCTTCAGCATGGCATCGTCGACGACGAAGCTCGTATAGATTTCGGCGAGCTTTTGCGGCGGTTTCGCGTCGTACTGCGCGAAAAGCGGGGCAAGCCAGTCGATCCATGCCTTCTCGACGGCCTCATTCGCCTGCGCCGGACGATGGCAGAACACGTTGATGTTGAACGGCTTGTCGGTCAGCGCGCGCGTTTCGCGGATCACGCTGCGCGCGCCTTCCGCGTTCATCGCGCCGACGCCGAGCGAGCCGAGCCCGCCCGCATTCGATACGGCCGCCGCGAGCGCGGGCGTGCTGACGCCTGCCATCGGCGCCTGAATGATCGGCTTCGTGATGCCGAGCAAGGGCATCAAGGTGTTGTGTCTGGTCTGCTGAGTCATTCGAGTGTCCTCTCACGCGGTCAACCGGCACGCACAACGCACAACGCCCGCTGAATTCCGAGAAGTCAGCGGGCGCCAAGCTCATGCACTTCTATATTACTTCGCGGTCGGCATCACGAATTCCGCGCCCTTCTCCGTGCTTTCGGGCCAACGCTGCATGATCGACTTCTGCTTCGTATAGAAGCGCACGCCCTCTTCGCCGTAAGCATGCGTGTCGCCGAAGAGCGAACGCTTCCAGCCGCCGAAGCCGTGCCATGCCATCGGCACCGGAATCGGCACGTTGATGCCCACCATGCCCACTTCGATGCGTCGGCCGAACTCGCGAGCGATGTGTCCATCGCGCGTGTAGCATGCGACGCCGTTGCCGAACTCGTGCGCGTTGACGAGGTCCACCGCTTCGCTGAAGTCCTTCGCGCGCACGCATGCGAGCACCGGCCCGAAGATCTCTTCCTTGTAGATGCGCATTTCCGGCTTCACGTGGTCGAACAGCGTGCCGCCCGTGAAGAAGCCGTCTTCGTGGCCCGGCACTTTCAGGCCGCGTCCGTCGACGACGAGTTGCGCGCCTTCGTCCACGCCCATCGCGATATAACCCTCGATGCGTTCGAGCGCGGCGCGCGTGACGATCGGGCCCATTTCGGCGTCCAGCTCCATGCCATTCTTCACGATGAGCTGACGGGCGCGTTCGGCGAGGCGCGGCACGATCTTGTCGGCGACATCGCCCACGAGCACGGCAACCGAAATCGCCATGCAACGTTCGCCCGCGGAGCCGTACGCCGCGCCGATCAGCGCATCGACGGCCTGGTCGATATCCGCATCCGGCATCACGACCATGTGATTCTTCGCGCCGCCGAGCGCCTGCACGCGCTTGCCGTGCTTCGCGCCCGTTTCGTAGATGTAGTTCGCGATAGGCGTCGAGCCGACGAAGCTGATCGCGCGAACGTCCGGATGTTCGAGCAGCGCATCCACGACGACCTTGTCGCCCTGAACGACGTTGAAGATACCGTCGGGCAAGCCGGCTTTCTTCAGTAGATTCGCCATGAAGAGCGACGCGGACGGATCGCGCTCGCTCGGCTTCAGAATGAACGCGTTGCCCGTTGCAATGGCGACCGGGAACATCCAGCACGGCACCATGCACGGAAAATTGAACGGCGTGATGCCCGCGACGATGCCGAGCGGCTGACGCAGCGTCCAGTTGTCCATGCCCGTGGAGACTTGTTCCGTGAAGTCGCCTTTCAGCAGTTGCGGAATGCCGCACGCGAATTCGACCACTTCGATGCCGCGCGTCACTTCGCCTTGCGCATCCGTGAACACTTTGCCGTGCTCGGCCGTGATGATCGCGGCGAGTTCGTCGCGGTGCTGATTCATCAGTTCGAGAAAGCGCTGCATGATGCGCGCACGGCGGATGGGCGGCGTGTCGCGCCATGCGGGAAACGCCGCCTTCGCGCTTTGCACCGCCGCTTCGACGTCCGCCGCTTCGCCCAGCACGAGCTTGCGCGGCCGCTCGCCGGTCGCGGGGTTGAAGATGGGCTGCGAGCGCGCGCCCGATCCGCTCACTCGCTCGCCGTGGATGTAGTGGACGACATCGGCGGTATCGTTGAAGGCTTGCATTTCGTCTCCTGTCTCGAACGTTTCGGCAATACGACAAGTGTAGGAAGCGAATCGCGCCGTGCAAAGGCGCTATGATTGAACTCGTTGTTCACTATCGCAAACAATCCGCGCATGGACGAGCAAAAGATCGAAGCGCTCTGGACGCATCTGCACTGGCTCACGGTGCTCGCCGAACAAGGCAGCTATACGGCGGCGGCGGCGCGCCTCGGGGTGAGCAAGGCGGCGATGAGCCAGCGCATCGCGGAACTGGAGCGTGCGGCGGGCGTGCCGCTCGTCACGCGCACGACGCGCAGCGTGCGCTTCACGGAAGCGGGCCGCCGGCTCGTCGACGACACGCGCGCGCACTACGCGCAGATCGCGACGAGCTTTTCGAGCGTGCGCGAGATGGCGGGCGTGGCGCGCGGGCTCATTCGTATGACGGCTCCGGTGGCCCTGGCGCGGCAGCAGATCGTGCCGAAGCTCGCGGGCTTCCTGCACGCGCATCCCGAAGTGCGCGTGCAACTGGAGGCGTCGGACCGGCTGACGTCGATTGCGACCGAAGGCTTCGATCTGGCCATTCGTCACAGCGCGCAGGCGCCGGAAACGCATGTCGCGTGGAAGCTGTGCGATACGCATTCGGTGATCGTCGCGACGCGCGCCTATTTGCGGCGGCGCGGCACGCCCGCCACGCCCGCCGATCTCGCCGTTCACGACTGCCTGTACTACCCGCGCACGCAAGCCGCGAGCATCTGGTCGTTCGTGCGCAAGGGGGCGCGCAAGACCACGGCGGGACCGTTCACGCTCGCGATCAACGGCGCGTTCTCCGCGAACAACAGCGAGTTGCTGCGCGATGCGGCACTCGACGATCTCGGCATCGCGCTATTGCCCGACTTCACGGCGCAGGCTGCGGTGCAGGCGGGCAAGCTCGTCGTGCTGCTGCCGGACTGGCGGCCCGTGGGCGCGTTCGCGGATCAGCTCTATGTGGTTCGGCCCTATGCGACGCATGTGCCGCGCGCCGTCGCGCTTTTTATCGGCTATCTGCGCGAGGCCTTCGCGGGCGGCTTTCCGCTTTGAGGCCTTTGCTGCCGGCGTTTCGTGGATCACGTCACATAGAGCAGGCATCCCACCGACGTCAGGCAGGCGCACGCGCTCGTGTAGAAGAACCACGTCGAGCGTAAGACGCGAAAGCGCGGTCCGTCCTCGTCGAGCCGGTCGTCGTGAAGATGCCAGAGGTCGAGATACGTCGCGATCGTGCAGGAAAGCAGCGCAACCGCCGATATTGAGGACAACAAAAAGAACAGGCCCCAGGCGAGATCGTTCATGGTGAGGGCGTCGGCTATGGTTCGGCACGCGGTGCCGTGACGAATGACGACCGCAAGCTGACGAAACGCGATGCGTCCCGCAACTCGTGTCCATGTTTTGAAGTATAGGGACCGAGCATACGCGCCACAACGACGGCAAACCCCAGTTAATAATCGGATGGATTGCGCACGGCGCGAGCGAGCAGACTTCCGCCGGAGCGTTCGCGATGGGCTTTACCGTGCAACGAGAAGCATCAATCAGGCGCCGCCTGCCACTGCAATATCGGATGTTTTGCTCCCGCAGGCATGGCCCAGACGCCACCCGCACCCAAGTTCCATCCGGCGAAACTGGCTGGAGTGCTCATCTGTGCCGTGGTGAGCCCGTTGGTATTGGGCGGAGCGGAGCCTGTGTTGGAGCCCGTCGCAGACGTTCGGGTTGTCGTCTCCTTGTCCCAATACACGTTGTTGCTTATCTTGCCTCGGTTTACTGCGGCGATACCGCCGAGGCGTTCATCCAGCAGCCCGGGAGGACTTGCTACCCAGCCTGTCGCAAAGGATTCTTCAACTACTCCTGTGGAGCCATTAGATGAGACGATGCCGCCTCCGTAACCAAAAGCTGCAACCACGCCGGTAGCATAGGATTGTTTGATAACGCCACTGTTTGTTGTTGCGAGACCTCCAGGGATGCCATGATTGCCTCCACTCGTAGTACCGCTAGCGAATGATTGAACCACCGTGCCTGTCAGCGTGTTCCAGCCAACCAACCCGCCACCATAACCAATGTCTGCGCTACTGGAGGATCGTTCGATCAACCCATTGTTCACGCCAGCTATTCCGCCGTTGCCGGCATTTCCGAAACTACCTCCCCCTGAACTGCCCGATGTTTTCGCATAGGCAATAGTGCCATCGTTTCTCGCGGCGATAATGCCGAAGGTGTTGCCCGTTTCTCCAGATATTGACGCAGCCACATTGAGATTGCGTACGATGCCAGTCGGACCGATCATACCGAACAGGCCCACGTAATCGGGCTGCGGCTGGGGAGCGTTTGGACCGCCCGCGGTAAGACGGGTTATAGAATGCCCGAAGCCATCGAACTGGCCGGTAAAGGGCGAGTTCTCCGTTGGCCCAATGGGGCTGAAGAAGTTCGCAAACCCGCTTGCGCTCGCATCGATGTCCTTACCCAGTGCATAGTTACCGGCGAGATTCTGCGAAACTCTGCCGAGATCCGCGAGCGTGTTGACCAGCTTGTATGCAGTAACTTGCGTGGCAAGCCCGCTGTATGGTGCCGCGCTCCACTTGGGATTCGAGATCACCTTGCCGGGCGAATAAGCAGCGTTCATATCGTAAAGAGTACTGACGATCCCTCTGCTGTTAGACCAGTCGACCGCCCCCTGGTTAATGACAGTGCCTGCGTTATTGACGCCAGTCGCATCGGCGCGCAACGTGAGGTTACCCGCGCCCGCGTTACTGATAGTCGTGCTCGACGCAATCGTCACGTTATGCACTGCACGCAGCGCGAGCGAAGCGTTGCCCGTCCAGTTCACATTGCCCGTGACCGACAGGTCGCCTGTTGCCGCGTTCGTGCCGTTGGCTTGTGCATCGACGGAAGTGCCTTTGCTCAGGCTGCGCGATAGCGCGTTGGCGGTCGCACGGTCGATAGTGAGATCGGGTGTGTCGAGCTTCCAGGTGCCGGCTGTCACTGTTGCGCCGCCCACATTCAGCTCGTTCGCGCGCGTTTCGACGGTGCCCCCGCCGCCGTTCGCGGCCTCGATGACGCCGTCTGCCTGCACCGCACCCTTTTCTGCGACGAGCCATACATGGCCATCGCGCGTCGCCGTGCCTGTGGCTCGGATCGCCGAACGGTTGCCAGCCAGCGCGTAGACGTTACCGTCGGCGGCCTGCAGGCTGACTTGCGCAGCGCGAATGGCGCCCGCGTTCAACGCTTTGCCCTTACTTCCGGCCTGCACGAACACTTGTCGGCTGCTGGCGGAATCCTGCAACAGAACCTGAGTGCCTGCCGCGAGTTCGGCGGATCCTTTGGCAGCATCGATATCGCCCGCATTGATCACTGCGGTCCGCGATATAAGCATCACGTCGCTACCCGACGAACCGATCTTCCCTAGGTTCACTACTACGCCGTTGCCGCCGCCGGAAAAGGTGAGCGAGCCTCCGCCCATGAAGGCACGATTGTCGACGTTGAGCGTCGATGCGACGAAGCGTCCGCCCGTTATCACGACGCCGCCTGGGCCGATGATCACGCCTTGAGGGTTGATCAGATAGACGCTTCCTGTGGCGCTAAGACGGCCGAGAATAATGGACGCATCGCCGCCCGTAACGCGATTGAGCGTCGCCCCGGAGCCGTTGTGAAAGGTGACAGTGCGGCCGCTGCCGATAGAGAACTCGCACCATTCGACGATTCCACGGGAGGAGGCCTGATTGATCGTCAGCGATTGGCCGCTGCCGGCGATGGCTCCGCTACCGGAGACGAAGTGCCCGCCCGTCGGCAACATCGGCGGCGCTGCGCGCGCCAGCGAAACGCACAAGAGAAGTTGCAAGCCAACGAACGGGAGCGGTCGCGGGCGCCGGGTCGCAAAGGCTCGCGTCGCTTTCGGATGCCAAGTCGTTACGAAGCGATGGTCAACGGCAAGCTGATAACAATCGAGACTGCGCGGCATGACGGCCTCCTGCAGTGCGTCATTTCTCGGACACGAGTTGCTATCAAGTCATTTTTGTACTGCAGATCTCTTCGGCCTTGATCCATAACAATAGATTAGGGAAAGAGGAAGAGCAATCAACGGTACTTCAGTGGACACGTGCGCAGTGATCGAACTTCAAACTCGCTCTCTCGACGAAGGACCCCAAAAAAAACGCGCCCACGAAGGGGCGCGTTTTCCGTAAAAGCAGTCAGTCGATGCTTAGACCTTCTCGACCGACGCCTCGTAGATTTCGTCGATCGACTTGGCGAGCGTCTCATTGAACTCGCTATCGCTCATCGACTTTTGAAGCTCGTTGATCAGCGCGCGCGAGAAGCTCGCGATCATGCCGTGATTCTCTGCCAGGCGCTTGCATGCGTCGGTGCGCGAATAGCCGCCCGACAGCGCGACCACGCGCACGACGCGCGGATGCTCGATCAGCGGCCGATAGAAGTCGGCTTCGTCCGGAATGGTGAGCTTGATCATCACATTGCTCGATTCCGGCAGCGCGTTCAGGCCCTTCAACAGTTCGTCGCGCAAAATCTTTTCCGCGCCCTTCTTGTCCGGGCTCTTGATCGACACTTCCGGTTCGAGAATCGGCACGAGACCTTGCGCGATGATCTGCGCGCCTACTTCGAACTGCTGCTGCGCGACCGCCGCGATGCCCTTCTCGTTCGCCTGATGGATGACCGAGCGCATCTTCGTGCCGAACACGCCGAGCTTCGCGGCGCGCTGGAGCAGTTCATCGAGGCCGGGAATCGGCTTCATCACCTGAACGCCGTCGGCTTCGGCTTCGAGGCCCTTGTCGACCTTCAGGAACGGCACGACGCCGCGGTCTTCCCACAGGAACGTGGGCACCGGCTTGCCTTCGGCTTCGCCGTCCATCGTGCGTTCGAACAGAATCGCGCCGATCACCTTGTCGCCCGTGAAGGCGGGCGCGGTCATGATGCGCACGCGCATGTCGTGCATCAGCTTGAACATCTCGGCGTCGCCGTTGTAGGCGTCGTCCGGAATTCCGTATTGACGCAGCGCGCCGGGCGTCGAACCACCGCTTTGATCCAGAGCGGCGATGAAACCCTGCTTTTCCGCCATCTGCGCCAGCATCTTCTCGTTAGCCACGAGCATTCCTCCTCAAAGTTCAAACACCGGAGCGCGCAAGCACGGTCCGGGCTTTTGGTTCAACTCCTTCAAGTTTAATGGTTTTGAGGCGTGGCTTTCTCGTGCAAATCCGCCAAATCCCCGGCGTTGCGGTCATTCACTGGGCGTTTTCGCACCGAAAAGATCAGGAAGCGGCGGAATTGAGGTCGCCGGGCGCGACAGGGTCGGCCGCGCTTGCGCCTGCTCGGCGGAGCGCGCTGACGGCGCGGCGTAAGAACGACGGCGTGGCGGATTGCGCCGGAAGAGATTCCGGCAGCTCCGGCGCCTGCGGTTGTTCCGGCGTTTCGGGAAGGAGCGCTTCGTGTGCATCGGCGCATCGCGCGTTCAGTTGGCGGCGCATCTCCGGATGGTCGATCAGCGCCTGCGCTAAAGCCATTCCGTGCTCGAATTGCAGCGCGTAGGCGATGTCGGCGAAATTCTCGTAGCGACCGCTATCGGCCAGTTCCAGCGCCAGCGCGACGGTGCGCTGGCGGTTCCATGCGGCGAGATCGTCGTGGCCCGTGCTCACACATGCCTCTCTCGGCAATGAGGTGCGGACGATGTTAGCCCGAGCGCCGCCCGTTTTCCGTTGTCATGTCACAACATTCGGAACAAAAAGTACGACGAGAAGCAGCAGTAGCGCGCGCCGCACGACCGTTCGGTCCAGCGCGTTACCAAGCCGCCGCGAATGTCCGCACCGCGCGGTTGAACGCGCCGGGACTCGCGACATTCATTCCGTGCGACGCCCCGGCAATCGTCTCGCGCGCGGCGAATTCGATCCAGTCTTCGAGCTTCTCGACGTTGTTGCGGAACATGCGCGGACTCTTCTGCCCGTCGATCAGGAGCGTGCGGCACTTGATGTCGCGCGCCGCCTCGCGCGTGTAAGCGGGCAGCGGATCGCGGAACTGCTTCGGCAGCGTGAGCGCGTTGTCGAGCGCCATGCGCCGGAAGCTCTTCGTGCTCTTGCGCCAGAAGCCGGGCATGCTGACCGAATCGACGAACATTTCGAGGCCCGCGTCGAACTCGCCCGCTTCGATCAGTTCCGCGACGCGGCCGCGCAGCGCGTTCGTCGCGGGCGGCAACGCGGCGGGCGCGGCGGACGTGGACTGAGCGGACGTTTGCAGCGGACCGCCGGGGTCGGCGAGCGTCAGCGTCTTCACGAGCCGCGGGTACTCACGCGCCAGATGAAACGCGATGCAGCCGCCGCGCGAATGCCCGACGAGATGCACGGGCGCGAGGTCCAGCGCAGCGATGAATTCCGCCATTTCCGCGACGTGCGCTTCCCAGCCGAAGTCGCCCTGCACGTACGCGTCGACGGCCGGCCAGTAGTGGCTCAGGCTCGGCGCGATGCAGCGAAAGTCTTCGCCGAGCGGCGCGAGTTGCGCGCTCCACCAGCGGAAATCGCACAGCGAACCGTGGATGAAGAACAGTGGCTCGCCTTCGCCGCATTCGACGTAAGGCACCGAAATGCCCGACGCCACCGTCGCAAACGACGGTTCGGGCAGGGTTTGCACTGCGGCCAGCACGGCGGGATCGGTACGCGCGTTCATCGGTTCGCTCCTTTCCTGCACTATGCCGCGCTCCGATGCAAAAGAAAATCGCATAATATTGATAGAATCGTTCAGCTTTTCTGATGGCACACCCTCTTGACCACGAACGTAAAAGCCCTCGACCTCGACGTTCTCTCAATGATCGTCGCCGTCGCCGACACCGGAAACATCAGCCGCGCGGCGGAATTGGTGCATCGCTCGCAGTCGGCCGTGAGCATGCAGATCAAGACGCTCGAAACCGCGCTCGGCAAGGCGCTCTTCGTGCGCAAGCCGCGCAGCGTGGTGCCCACGCAAGACGGCGAAGTGCTGCTCGCCTACGCGCGCCGCATGATCGCGCTGCGCGACGAAGCGTGGGCGGCGGTCGTGCGGCCCGATGTGACCGGGCGCGTGGTGATCGGCGTACCGGACGACTACGCGTCGTCGCTCTTTCCGCCGATTCTCAAGAAGTTCTCAGCGACGTATCCGAAGGTCGAGATTCAGGTGGTCGGCCTGCCGAGCGCCGCGCTCGCGCCAATGCTCAAAGACGGCGCGGTCGATCTCGTCTGCGCGACGCGCATCAAGGGCATCACGGGCGAATTTTTGCGGCACGAGCCGATGGTCTGGGCCGCCGCGCCGAGCGCCAACGAAATCTGGCGCGAGCGGCCGCTGCCGATCGCGGTGTTTCTGCCGGGCAGCGTCGCGCGCGAGAACGCCATTCGCAGTCTGGAGCGGGCGCGCATCGGCTATCGCACGTCTTACGAAAGTCCTAGCCTGCTCGGACTCTTGACGATGGTCGAAGCCGGTCTCGCCGTCGCGCCGCTTGCGAAATGCGCAGTGCCGTCGCGTTTCACGCTGCTCGGGCAGCCGCACGGGCTGCCGGAAATCGCAGCGCTGGAAGTGGTGCTCGCGCGCAGCGCGGCCTCGAAGCGTCCGCCGTGCGATTTTCTGGCGGAGCGCATCATCGCGGAATTGCGGCGTTGAGTTCCGCTTCGATCGCGCCCATGCGACGCGACGCCCACGCGCGCAGTAATCGATCCGATGCCACCAGCGGCAGCGACGCAGCCATGATGCGATAGACGTCGTTGCGGCGAACCTTCGAGACCCGCGCGGGGTCGAGCCACGCGTCGTTGCGCGCGAGCAGCACGAGCGTCTCCAGGCCGATCATGATCGGCCACAGGCACGCGAGCCGCAGCCGCACGGCGCTCGCGGGAATGGCGAAGGTGTAGTCGAGCGCGTCGCGATACAGCGCGAGTGTCGTGCGCAGCAGGTCCGCGAGCACGGGCCGCGCACGCGCCGACGCGCCTACGTCGAGCAGATCCGTCGGCGTCAGGCCATGACGCGCGAGCATGTCGCCGGGCAGATAGCATCGGCCGATGCGCAGATCGCGCGCGCAATCGCGCAGCACGTTCGTCATCTGCAACGCCTTGCCGAAGCGCACGCCTCGCGCGAGCATGGCGTCGGGCGCGGCCTTCAGCTTGGCCGGGCTGTGCGCGTAGGTCATCTTCGTCCAGAACTCGCCGACGCATCCCGCGACGAGATACGTATAGCGGTCGAGTTCGTCGAAGCGTTGCAGGGCGATGACTTGCCCGGACGTTTCGTCGGGGAACGTGCGCAGATCGAACTCCATGCCGGTGCTCAGCGTCGTGACGATATCGCGCACGGCGGCGCGGTCGGCGGCGTTCGTCTCGCGCAGGATCGCGAGCGCCGCGCCCAGCGATTCGAGCAGCGTGCGTTCGTCGGGCTGCGCTTGCTGTCCCGCCACTTCGCCCTCGATGCGCGAGAGCGCGCCGTCGTCCGGCTCGCCGTTGACCTGCGCGCGCAGCGACAGCAGCAACGCGAGACGCCGCTCCGGCGCAACGAGCGACGTATCCGCGATGGTATCGGCCGCCCGTGCAAGCAGATACGCGAGTCCGATGGGGTCGCGCATGCCGGGCGGCAGAATGCGCAGCGTCAGATAGAAAGACCGGGAAACGCGCTTCAGCAACGGGCCAAGCAAAAACGCGCGGGGTGATGGGTTCATGTGTCGGATCGGATGACTCGGCGAGGCGCGCGGCCGTGCGCGCCGCCGCATTGTATCCGTCCGTGCGGATTCGCTAGCGCATTCGCTGCGCTTGTGCGCTTGTGCGCTTGTGCGCTTGTCCGCTAGTGCTTGTGCGCGGACGCGCGATGCCGGACATGCGAGATATGCAGCGTCACCGGCTTGACGGCCGCTCTCGCGTGGCGATGCTGCCGGGTCTGAGCGGCGTGAGCCGAAGCGGCGTGCGTCGGCGCGAGTTCCAGCGCGACTGGCGTCACCGGTTCGAGGACGACGCGCGCGCGCCCGGCGTGTTGCAGTCCGAGCACGCTCGCGGCGGCGAACGATAGATCGATCACGCGCGTCTTCACGAACGGCCCGCGATCGTTGATTCGCACGACGACCGACTTCGTTCTCGACAGGTTGCTCACCCGCACATACGAGCCGAGCGGCAACGTGCGATGCGCCGCCGTGAGCGCATGCATGTCATACCGCTCGCCGCTCGCCGTGCGACGGCCCTGAAACTTGCGGCTGTAGTACGACGCCTCGCCGACTTGCCGGAACGCAGGCGATGCGTCGTCGAACGCGGTTTCAGGCGATGACGACGGCGATGAGGACGGCTCAGCCGCCGCCGCCATCACCGCATCCCCCGCCGATGCCGCTGCGGGCGCGCTTTCCTCTTGCGGTTTTTTCTGCGGCGGCGGCGTTGCGACCGCGGGCCGATGTGCCGCGCAGCCGCTCAGCAGCATCCATGCGCCGACCGATGCGACACCGGCCACGCGCGAACGGCGAATCCAGGCCTTTGCGACCATGAGCGAGCTTCTCCATGTAACGCCGGTTCACCCAGAACCGGCTCGCCCATAACGCAATGTCGCTGCGGCAGTTGACTCGCGTCGCGCAGATATGACTCAAGTTGACAGATACGCCGCAGGTGCCTCAGACGTATTCGAGCTTCGGATACCAGTCGGTGCCGCGTCCTTCCGGCGTCATGTCGAGCACGGTCCAAAGCGGCATCGGGTCCGGCGCGCCGCGCGGATCTTCGCCCGGATCGGCCGTCGCGAAATCCATTTCGCCGCTCCAGAAATGGCGGATCACGCCATCGCGCCGCGTGAACACGTTGAGCGCGGGCTCGTCGCCGCCCTCTTTCGAAACGGCGTGGTAATCGCGGCTGAAATTGCCGTTCACATCGGAGTACAGCTTGAGGTCGCGCCAGCCGCGTTCCCGCTTGAACGCAATAAGCCGTGGCAGCGGCGAGCGCGCGATCACCGCGAGCGCGACGCGCTGTTCGATATCGCGCGCTTCGCCTTCCCACGCCGAGAGCAGCGACGTGCACATCGGACACGGGCGCTCGCGTTGCGGCCCGAACATGTAGCTGTACGTCACGAGCGTTTGCTTGTCGCCGAAAAGACCGGCCATATCGACGACACCGTGCTCGCCTTCGAAGCGGTAGTCGCCCGTGACCTCGCCGCCGGGCGGCAGCGCGCGCCGCATCTGCGCGACGCGTTCGATGTGCCGCCGCAACTCGATTTCCTCCGCGAGCAACGCGGTGCGCGCCCGGCGGTATTCGGCGCTTTCGTTCGGAAACCGCATGCTGGCGCGGTTCGCCAACTCGGCGGCCGGAACACGTGTCGTCGTTGGTGATGTCATGCTGGCTCTCCTGAGTTGAACTCGCTCAATCGCGATCCGGCGCGCCGAGCGGAAAGAGCGGCCGATACGGCCGCGCCTCGTCGACCGCCCGCGCGAACGACGGCCGCGCGAGCAGCCGCTTGCGATACGCGATCACATTCGGATAAGCGTCGCCGATCCGGTGCGTCCAGTCCGCGTAGAACAGGAACGGCGCGGCGGCGCAGTCGGCGAGGCTGAAGGCATCGCCCGCGGCCCATTCGCGGTTCGCCATCACGCGGTCCAGAAACGCGTAGGACGTGTCGAGCATCGCTCGGGCGTCCGCGACGCCGCGGGCATCGCGTTCATTCTCGGCCCGCATGCAGTCGAACACGATCTTCTGCTGCGGTGTGGCCACGTAATTGTCGAAGAAGCGGTCCATCCAGCGCACTTCGAGCGCCGCGCGCGGATCGTCCGGAATGAGGCGCACGGGGCCGGGATAGAACACGTCCAGATATTCGATGATGATCGTCGCTTCGATCACCGGCTTGCCGCCGTCGACCAGCACCGGAAATTTTCTGATGGGCCATATCTCGGCGAGTTCGCGCGTGGACTGCGGCGCGTCGGGCGTGAGCGGCCGCCAGGCAAACGGCGTCGCGTTCTCATAGAGCGCAATCAGCGCCTTCTGACAGTAGGATGAAAAAGGATGGGCATAAAGGATCAGACTCATCGGCAGACTCCGCTGGAACCAATGGACGGCGCGCTGCATGGCCGGCTACATGGACGACGAGCGACGTGGCGGCGAATCGACAACTTCGCGCAGCCGAACGAGAAAATTTTGTTGTGCGATGCAGCGTCGGCGCGCGCCGCATTGTCGCCGGACCGGGCCTTTGCTACCGTGCGAGGTTCCGCCGCGAAGCTGTCACGAGAACCGCTCGTCCGGAAATGACGAAACAATCAATGAGTCGAGGCAAGAAATGTTACGCACTGACAAGATAAGAGTCGTGATCGCAGACGAGCAGCCGGTTATCGTGCTCGGACTACAGACGTGGTTCGAGACGCGCGAGCGTTATCGCGTGGTCGCGAGCGCGACGGGCGAAGAGCAATTGCTGTCGAAGTTGCGCGGCGCGGACGGCGAACTGGTGATCGTGGGCTGCGCGCTCGGTGCGCAAGCGCGCCCGGCGGCCGACCGGTTCGGCATTCTGCGCAAGCTCCGCGAATGCGTGCCGCACACGCCGCTCGTCGCGTTCACCACCGAGAGCGATCCACTCGCCATTCGCGCGATGCAGCGCGCGGGCGCAGACGGCACAGCGAGTACGCGCGACGACTTGAAAGACCTCGGGCGCGTCTGTGAGCGCGTGCTGTCGGGCGTGAAAGGGGTGATCTCGCCGCGCATCGCGTCTTGCCTCCAAAGCGAACGCCGCAACGCGCAGGCGTTCGATCCGAACACGATCTATCGCGAAGTCCGCGTGAGCGCGACGACGCTCGCCGCCCGCATGTGACTTCGCTCGCGTGACTCACGCCTCACGCTGACCGCGAAGCGTCGTTCGGGACTTCGCGTGCCTTCTTGTTCGGGTAGCTCACGTCCTTGCCGTCGTCGAACCCTTTCTCGTACGCGCGTTGATCGAGCGCCCGGAAAAGCGGCGCGAGTTCTTCGACTTGCGTGCGGATGAGTTCCATCAGCGGTTTCGCGAGCGCGGGCGAGCACTCGCTCGCGCCGTCCATATGGCCGTGCGCGCTGCTTACGACTTCGACCATCGCGCGCAGCGTCTGCGCGCGCTTCACGCAATAGTCCACCAGCGGCATTGCGTGCGTGATGACCGCATGGCCGTTCTCGTTGACCGACACCGTCACGTTCGACTCCACGAGCGTCTCCTTTCCGAATTGGGGGACCGAAACTCTAGAAGCCGCGCATCGGCGCGCGCCGGCGGACGATTCCTAAACGGCGCGCGCTGTTTGATCGCACGTTTCTGTCGGCGATGAAAGCCGCGTCGCCACGACCGCGCCTCCGTCAGCAAGGATGCGGCAACTTCGCTACGATGCTCGCTTGACTCTTCCCCGGACTCTTTCCCCGGCGCGCGCCGCCGACCTTCGGACACACCATGCCCACGCCGCCAGACGCCATCGGTTTCACGCAAGATCCGCTCGACCGCATGTCCGAGAAGCGCGACGACGAAGCGTTTCTCGCGAGCCTCCACGACGACGCCGCGACGCGCTTTCTGCTTTTCGTGAATAACGTGCCGCTGTTCAAGCGCACGGATGGCCACGATCCGCTTTTTCCCGCGCACGAAGCCGCGCAGTTCGGCACGCCGCTGCAAACCGTGCTGCTCGGGCGCGACGCCGACCGGCGCGCGGTCTTCGCCTGCACAATCGATACGACCGCCGAGGCCGCCGCCGAGGCGCTTCCGGGCGCTGCCGTCGAAGCGATCGAACTGCGCCCGGTCGCCATGCAAGGGCTCGTCGCGCCGCCGCTCGTGAGCGCGCTCGGCGAGGCGCGGTCGATGCTCGACTGGCATCGGCGGCACCGCTTCTGCGCAAACTGCGGCAATCCGACGGACAGCGCGGGCGCCGGCTGGCGGCGAATTTGCGGCCACTGCGACGCGCAGCACTTTCCGCGCGTCGATCCAGTGGTCATCATGCTCGTCACCGATGGCGAACGCTGCCTGCTCGGCCGCCAGCCGCAATTCGCGACCGGCATGTACTCCGCGCTCGCCGGCTTCATCGAGCCGGGCGAGACGTTCGAGCACGCGGTGTATCGGGAAGTGCTGGAGGAAGCCGGCATTCGCTGCGCCGACGTGCGGTACTTCGCGTCGCAGCCGTGGCCGTTTCCGTCGTCGCTGATGATCGGCTGCTTCGCCCGCGCGACGGGCACGGAGATCACCGTCGACGAAAAAGAACTCGAAGACGCCCGCTGGTTCAGCCGCGACGAAGTCCGCGCGATGCTCGACGGCACGCATCCGCAGGGATTGAACGCGCCGAAGGCTTTCGCCATCGCGCATCACTTGCTGAAGGCGTTCGTCGAAGGCGACTGAAGCCTCAGAGCGTCTCGCGCTCGATGATCTCGAAGCCGACATCGACCGGCGCAACCGGCGCGGCGCCGCCGAGCCGGTCGATCAGGCAGCGCGCAGCGGTCGCGCCGATGCGCTTGCCATCGACGCGCACCGTGGTGAGCGCGGGCGTCGTGTCGGCGGCGAAGTCGAGGTCGCCGAAGCCGCAGACGGCGAGCCGCGCGGGCACGTCGAGGCGGAGCCGCCGCGCCTCGGAGACCACGCCGAGCGCGAGCAGATCCGAACTGCAGAATATCGCGTCGACCTCGGGCGTCGACTCCTGAATGCGCCGCAGCGCGTCTTTCCCGAGCGCCACCGACGAAGGCGGCGGCATCAGCACATCGGCGATGTCGCGCATGCCGTGCAAAGCGAGCGTGTCGATGAAACCGCGCCGCCGCGCGAGCGCCCGCTGATCCGTCGCGCAGACGAGCGCCGGATGTGCCGCGCCCCGCGCGACGAAGCGCTCCGCCACCGCCGCGCCGATCCGATAGTGCGAAAAGCCGACGAGCATGTCGATCGGGTCGTCGGTCATGTCCCACGTCTCGACAATCGGAATGCCGATCTTGCGCAGCCGTTCACGCAGCGTCGGCGTATGCGCGACGCCCGTCAGCAACACGCCTTCCGGACGGCGGCTCAGCACGGCGTCGAGCAGTTGATCTTCGTTCTCGTCGCTATAGCCCGACAGGCCGAGCAGCACCTGATAGCCGGCGCGCGACATGGTATCGCTGAACACCTGCACCGTTTCCGAGAAGAGCGAATGCGCGACGGTCGGCACGATGGCCGCGATCAGCCGCGATTTCGCCGACGACAAACCGCCCGCGAGCCGGTTCGGCACGTAGCCGAGTTCGCTCACCGCGCGGCGCACGCGGGCGAGCGTCTCGGGCGCGACCGTCTCCGGCGCGTTGAACACGCGTGAGACGGTGATCGGCGAGACGCCCGCGGACGCCGCCACGTCCGTGATGCGCACGCCCTTCGGCGTGCCGCGCGTGCGGCGCGGCGCTGCGCCCGCCTTTGCGGCCTCATCAGAGATATCGGCGAGCTTGGTCATGCATGGATTGGCGCGTCGGAGGCGGATCGAAAGAAGCGCGCCATTTTAGGCCTTTACCGGCGCATCGACGGCCGCGTCGCCGCGCGTGTTCCCGCGCCGCATCAGCAGCATCGTCACGACGGCGAAAATCAGCAGGCACGCAGCCGGAATCAGCATCGGCGCCTTCACGCTGCCGCTCGTCTGCCGCACCCACGGCACCAGATTCTGCGCGATGAACCCGCCGACATTGCCGAGCGAATTGATCGCCGCGATGCCCGCCGCCGCGCGCGCGCCGGTCAGGAACTTCGGCGGAATCGTCCAGAAGCACGGCAGCAGCAGATACATGCACGGCGCGCCGAGGCAAAGCGCGATGAAGCGCAGCGTGTTGGTCGGCAGGAACACGCTCGCGAGGAAGAAGACGACGCCGAGCAGCGCGGCAGTGAGCATCGCCATGGTCGTGCGGCGGTCGGAGCCGTTCGCCGCGCGCAGCTTCGCGGGCAGCCACGCCAGCACGACGGTCGCCGCGAGCCACGGCACGATGTTGAGCAGGCCGTTTATCGTGTTCGACACGCCGAAGCCCTTCACAAGCGTCGGCAGCCAGTAGCTGACGCCATAGACGGACATCGACAGCATCATGTAGTAGAGCGCCATGCCGATCACGCGCGGTTCCGTCAGCACGCGCATGACGTTGGCGTCGCTCGTCTCGGCTTTTTTCGCCTGTTGGCGTTCGGTTTCGAGCGTGGCGTCGAGCCAGTGTTTTTCGCCGTCGGAGAGAAAACGCGCTTTCTTCGGCGATGCCGGGAGCCACAACAGCACGACCACCGTGAGCAGCACCGACGGCACGCCCGTCACGATGAAGACCAACTGCCAGCCTTGCAGGCCGAACCACGCCTTGTCGAGCAGGTAGCCGCAGATCGGCGCGCCGACCATGTTGCCGATGCTGCTGCCGAGCGTGAAGTACCCGAGCATGCGCACGCGATGCCGCTGCGGAAACCACAGCGTGAGGTAATAGATGACGCCGGGATACAGCCCCGCCTCGGACGCGCCGAGCAAGAACCGCAGGATGTAGAACATGGTCGCGTTCGTGGTGAACGCGAGCAGGATCGTGACGACGCCCCACGTCAGCATGATCCGCGCGATCCAGCGCGGCGCGCCGTACTTGTGCAGCAGCACGTTGCTCGGAATCTCGAAGATCAGATAGCCGATGAAAAACAGCGACGCGCCGAGCCCGTACGCCACTTCGGAGATGCCCAGGCTGCCGAGCATCTGCAGCTTCGCGAAGCCGATGTTCGAGCGGTCGATATACGCGACGAGATACAGCAGGCCGACGAGCGGCATCAACCGCCATGCCAGGCGGTTGATGAGACGCGGCTCGTCGACGGTCGGCGGCGCATGACGGGGAAGCGGCGATCGGGTGTTCACGGTGTCTCCAGTGCGGGGCGGTCGAGCTTATCCGCGCTGCTTGCGCCATTCGGCATACGCCGCGAGCGTTTCCTCATTCGGCGGATACGTGCCGCGCAGCATCGCGCCCGCTTCCACTCGCGTTGTCACGAACTCTTCGAGCAGTTCCTGCTCGGCGGCATCCTTCGCGACCTGCTCGGCCATGTGACGCGGCACGATCACGACGCCATCGACATCGCCGACGACGATGTCGCCCGGATACACCGCCACGCCGCCGCACGCGATCGGCACGTTCATGTCCACCGCGTGATGCTTCGCGAGATTGAGCGGCGCGCTCGCGCCGGCGCAGAAAAGCGGCAGCCCGATCTCGCCGATGGTGCCGCTGTCGCGCACGCAGCCGTCCGACACCATGCCCGCGACGCCGCGCACCTTCAGGCGCGTCGTGAGAATGGAACCGGTCGATGCCACCGTGCGATCGCCGCGGCAATCCTGCACGAGCACGCTGCCCGGCGGCGCGCTCTCCACCGCCTTGCGCTGCGGATGGTCCGGGTCCTGAAACACGCCGACGTGATCGATATCTTCGCGCGCCGGAATGTTGCGCAGCGTGAAGGCCGGACCGACGAGATTCGGCGCGCCCTTAGCGGGCTTCACGAGCGGCGCGACGCCCTGCAAAAACACGTTGCGCAGGCCTCGCTTGAAGAGTTGCGTCGTGAGCGTCGCGGTGCTGACGTGGCGCAGCAAGTCGAGCGTTTCGTCGGAGATGGCGATGTCTTGTGTCGTCATGGTGTGGATATCGTGTTCAGTGGATTTCCGGCTCGCCGCCGTGCGCGGCCGTCTTCTCTTCGAGGAAATCGAAGTCGCAGCCCTTGTTCGCCTGCGTCACGTGCAGTTGATGCATGACGCCGAAGCCGCGTTCGAACGGGCGCTTCGGCGGCGTCCAGGCGGCTTTGCGCGCGGCGAGTTCTTCGTCGCTGACTTCGAGATGCAGGCGGCGCGCGGGCACGTCCAGTTCGACGATGTCGCCGTCCTGCACCAGCGCGAGCGGCCCGCCGACGAACGATTCCGGCGCGACGTGCAGCACGCACGCGCCGTAGCTCGTGCCGCTCATGCGCGCGTCCGAGATGCGAACCATGTCGCGCACGCCCTGCTTCAGGAGCTTCTGCGGAATCGGCAACTGGCCCCACTCCGGCATGCCCGGCGCGCCGACCGGCCCCGCGTGCTGAAGGACGATCACGGAATCGGCGGTGATATCGAGGGCTTCGTCGTCGATGCGCGCGGCCATGTCGCCGTAGTCCTTGAACACGACCGCCGGCCCGCGATGCTTCAGCAGATGCGCTTCCATCGCCGCCGGCTTGATGACGGCGCCATCGGGCGCGAGGTTGCCGGTGAGCACGGCAAGGCCGTCGTTCGGCACGAGCGGATTGGCGAGCCGGCGAATCACGTCGTCATTGAAAATTTCCGCGCCCGCGATGTTTTCGCCGAGCGTTGCGCCATTGACAGTTAGTTGCGAGCCGTCGATCAAATCGCCGAGTTCGGCGAGCAGCGCGCGCAGGCCTCCGGCATAGAAGAAGTCTTCCATCAGATACTGGCCGGCCGGCCGCAAGTTGGCGATGACCGGCGTCACGCGCGACAGTTCGTCGAAGCGCGCGGTCGTGAGCGGCACGCCCGCGCGCCGCGCGACCGCCACCAGATGCACGATGGCGTTGGTCGAGCCGGACATCGCGAGCACGGTGGTGACGGCGTTGTCGAAGGATTTCGGCGTGAGAATGTCGGACGGCTTCAGATCGGTCCACACCATCTCGACGATGCGCTGCCCCGTCAGCGACGCATACTGCGCGTGCCGCGAGTCCACCGCCGGGATCGACGCGAAGCCCGGCAACGTGAGGCCCAGCGCTTCGGTGGCGCTCGTCATCGTCGAGGCGGTGCCCATCGTCATGCAATGACCCGGCGAGCGCGCGATGCCGCTTTCGACGCCCTTCCACTCGTCCTCGGTGATCTTGCCCGCGCGCAGTTCCGCCCAGTACTTCCACGTGTCAGAGCCGCTGCCGAGCGTGCGGCCGTTCCAGTCGCCGCGCAGCATCGGCCCGGCGGGAAGATAGATGGCGGGCAGGTCCATGCTGATCGCGCCCATCAAGAGGCCGGGCGTGGTCTTGTCGCAGCCGCCCATCAGCACGCAGCCGTCGAACGGATAAGAGCGCAGCAGTTCTTCCACTTCCATCGCGAGGAAGTTGCGATAGAGCATGGTCGTCGGCTTTTGAAACGGCTCGGCGAGCGTCATCACGGGCATTTCCACCGGAAAACCGCCCGCCTGCCAGATGCCGCGCTTCACTTCCTCGACGCGCTGCTTGAAGTGCGTGTGGCACGAGTTGATCTCGCTCCACGTGTTCACCACGGCGATGACCGGCTTGCCCATGTAATCGGACGAGTGATAGCCCATCTGCGCGGTGCGCGAGCGGTGCCCGAACGAGCGCAGGTCGTTCACGCCGTACCAGCGATAACTGCGCAGTTCCTCGGGCGTCTTGCGTTTGGTGGGATCGTAGGCCAAGCGATGTTCCTCGATGGTAGCGTTACCATGTCAATGCCGGCGATGGTAGCGTTATCATCGGCGTGCGTCGCTTGGGGTTTCTACGAGCAGCAGAGCCTATTTGACGATGGGATGAACGGACCCGAGCAGTTCCGAAAGCCCGAGCCAGAGAATCTGCACGCCGATGCAGAAGATGACGAACGCGAACAGCCGCATGGCGACCTGAGTGCCGACGGTGCCGAGCAACCGTTCCAGATACCCGGCGAAGCGCACGCAGACGTAGATGCTCGCGCACAGCAGCAGAAGCCCGACCGTCACGCCGACGATATGAACCGGCTGCAAGCCGTGGCGCGGCGAGCCGGTCCCCAGCGCGATGGCCACCGCAATCGAGCCGGGGCCGACGGTGATCGGCAGCGTCAGCGGATAGAACGCCTTTGCGCGCAGCGACGCGCCGCTGCGTGGCGTGGGCGCGGGTTCGGCGGAAGCGTCTTCGTCGGGAGCCTGAAGGAGGCTCCAGCCCGCCATCGAGACCACGATGCCGCCCGCCACGCGCAGCACCGGAATGGAGATGCCGAAGAAGTTGAGCACGTACGCGCCCACCGACAGCGACACCAGCAGAATGACGAAGCTGTTCAACGAGATCCGCCGGGCGAGTTCCTGCCGCTCGGCATCGCTGATATGCGGCAGCATGCTCAGCACGACGAGCGCGACCGCGGGCGGATTGATGATCGGAAAGAGCCCGGCGACGATCACGAGCACGGTCTTGACGAATTCGTTGAACATGCTCGATAGGTCTTGGATGTCGATGCGGTTACTAGTCCTCAGCCGGAAACGAGCGGCGCGGTCAGAATGAGCGCGCATTCGGTCAGAAACGAGCCGAGGCCCACGCCGATCAGCACGCGCGCCACGTACGTCCACATGCGCCGGTCGACGTTGCCCGAGCAGCGCCACGCCGCCGTGCACCACGCGAGATAGAGCGCGCCGCACGCGGCGAACAGGCCCAGCGTGCCGGGCCAGAACCAGATGGTAATCAGCAGAAACGCTTCGGGAGCAACGCCGGTGCCCCAGAGGTACAGGTACACCGCCCACCATGCAAGATGGATGGGCAGGCCGAGTAGCCACCAGACTTTCCAGAAACGTTCTTCTCCGCGCCAGGCCTTGCGCAACATGCGTCGCCGTATAAAGAAAGGAGGCTGGCATTTTACTTCACCGGATGCGGCGGCACGGTCGCGGCCTCGCCTCTGCAATGCCGGTAACGACTAGGTTCTCGTGGCATTTCAGCATATTGCGTCGCGGCAAACGCCGTCTGCGGCTATGCGCGGCGCTCGGTCAGCATCTGACTGGCGAGGTCGCCGTGATGCATGGCGAGCGCGCGCAGCGACGGCCACATGTGCATGTAGTGAACCATGAAGCTGTCCGCACGCTGAAGCTGATAAGGCGTGTTCAGCGTGATGCAGTCGACGAGTTCGGCATCGCCTGCCGTGCCGTGACGCGTGAGCACCCTGATGAACGTGTCCTGATCGCCGCCGCTCGCGTACGTCGACGACTTGTCCGCCACGCCGCCGATTGCCTGCTCCACTTCGCCCAGCATGTCGAAGTTCGCCTGCGTGCGCCGGAAGCCCATGATGCCGGAGTTGAACTGCCAGCTCATGTCCATCGCGATGAGGCGGTCGCGATTGTCGAGCAGGCGTTCGAGCGGCATCGACTGGTCGATCACGAGCACGTCCGCGTCGATCCAGAACACCCATTCGTGCTGAGGCAAATGTCGACGCAGCACCCACGGCTTGAGCCAGTTGCCGCTCGCGCCGTGCGGCGATTCGTGCGGGATATCGCGATAAAGATGCAATGCATAGCCGTGGCGCGCGCAGTAGCGCCGCAGATTGCGCTCCGCGATCGCGCCGTACGCGCGAATGTTCGGCGTATAGAGCATGGCAAGCGCGATGCGCGCATCCGGCCGCAGCGCCTCGTACGCGTCCTCCGCGATATCCGCAGCAGGCAGCGTCAGATACGCCTCGCCTTTCGCCTGACACGCGTTGACGTGCGAGGCGATCAGATCGCGCAGACCGGCGTGAACCGGCTCGTTCGGCGGCGCGTCGGGAATATCGGCGAGCGCGATGGCGAAGACGCGCACCCGAGCCCACATCGGATCGATATGCCACGCCGCGGGCACGACGGCATGCACGCCGTCGACCTGCGTCATGTAGCCGAGCGGCGCCGTCATGCGCAAGAGCGCCGACTCGCTCGCGAGCGCGCCGCCGAAGCGCGCGCCCGCGCACAGGCGTTCGGCAAGCGCGCGCGACGCAGGCGTACTGCGCCAAAGCTGGAACGCGCCGATCACGGCATCGCTTTCGGCGTCGCCCATCGAGACGATCAACGCGTCGCGGTCGGCGTCCGCCATCAGCGATTCGCAGGCGATATCGCTCACGATGAGGCAGTCCTGCGTAAGCAGCAGCACGAAGTCGCCGTCGGCAGCGGCGCGCAGCGCGCGCAACAGCGTCTGGAACTTCAGCAGCATGCGCAGATGCGTCCAGCCGATGCCGCTCGCATCGACGAACTCATGCGCGTAGCCGCGATGCGCGCAATAGCGCCGGTGGTTCTCGAACGACGCGTGCGCGTCCCGGCTCGCGAAGAAACTGATGACTCGGGTCGTCATGGAGGCTCGATGAGGGATGCAGGCAATCACCGATTCTGCGTTCGCTTTCGCGTTGCCGGCAAGCGGCTGGACACTTTGTTTCATGCCGCGCAGGCGTTGCGGTTCGCGTTTCGCTCGCCGTCGTCCGCGCGTGCAACAGGATTCAAGACGCCGCCCGCCCCAAGCCTCGACAATTGCGCTTTCTGCCAACCGAACGGGGATATCCATGACAAACGAGACGACAGAAACCAGCGCGCGAGCGCAACGCTGCGTGATCGTGGTGGACCGCGCGCTGCCCGCCGGCAAAGCCGCGAACGCGGCGGCGGTGCTCGCGTTGACCATCGGGCAGCGGCATCCGGCGCTCGTCGGCGAACCGCTCGTCGATGCGTCGGGCGTGGCGCATCCGGGGCTGATTCCGGTCGGCATCGCGGTGCTCGCAGCCAGTCAGGACGAACTCGCGACGATTCGCGGCAAGGCGCTCGCAGCCGATTGCGATGTCGTCGCGTTCCCCGAGCAAGGCCAGCAGACGACGGACTACGCAGCGTTCCGCGACGCCGTCGCAACGGTCGCCACCGATGCGCTGCGTTATGTGGGCGTCGCGCTGATCGGCGACAGAAAGCCGGTGAGCAAGGCCGTCGCGAATCTCGGCCTCTTGAAGTGATGCGCGTCAGCCGCGCGTCGCCGCCTTGTACGCGCCGGGCGTCACGCCGAGCATGCGGCGAAACGTGCGCGTCAGATGCGCCTGATCCGCGAAGCCGGTTTCGGCAGCGATATCGGAGAGCGCATTGCCGCGCCGGATGAGCGCCATCGCGCGGCGCACGCGCGCTTGCCGCTGATATTCGTGCGGCGTCATGCCGGTCTCGCGACTGAACGCGCGAAACAGGCGATACGGCGGCAAGTCGGCCGCCGTCGCGATTTCATGCAGACGCAGTGGCTCGGCGAGTCGATCTTCGAGAAAGCGCCGCGCCGTGACAATGGCGCGCGGCTCGCTCGTCTCGCGCGGCGCCGTGGTCTGCTTCATGTGCCGTTGCGCGAGCCGCGCCGCGAACGAGAGATACCGCTCGTCGCGATACAGCGACGACCCGCGCACTTCCGACGACCGATGCACGTCCTGAAGCGCCATGCTCAACACCGGATCGCGGATGATCGGACCGATGAGCCCGCCTGCGCGCCTCTCGCCGGTCAACTCCAGCAGATGCGCGACGTCCACGTACAGCGTGCGCTGCGTCCAGCCGTCGCCGTCGACGGGCCAGCCGGCGTGCGGCTCGTCGGCGTCGATGGCGTACAGATCGCCGCGCCGCGCGACGAACTCGGTGCCGCGCATGCGGATGCGAATCGCGCCGCCCGTGAGCAGCGCGAAGCAGGCGGTCTCGTGCGCGTGAACGTCGTAGGCGAAGTCCGCGAAGCGCCCGCGCAGCAGTTCCGCGCCGAGATCGGGCGCGCGCCAGATGCGGGTATCGGACGTGGGACGGGCGTTCATGGACATTCGCCTGCGCTCGGTTACCGCTCGATCGTCGACATGTCGATCACGAAGCGGTACTTCACGTCGCTCTTCAACATGCGCTCGTAAGCGGTGTTGACCTCGTCCATGCGGATCATCTCGATATCGGACGTGATGCCGTGCTTGCCGCAGAAATCGAGCATTTCCTGCGTCTCCGCAATGCCGCCGATGAGCGAGCCCGCGAGCGACCGGCGCTTGAAGATCATGTTGACCACCGACGGCGACGGATGCGGATGCTCCGGCACGCCCACGAGCGTCATGGTGCCGTCACGCTTGAGCAGCGTGATGAACTGGTCGAGATCGTGCGAAGCGGCCACCGTGTTCAGGATGAAATCGAAGCTGTTCGCGTGCGCGGCCATCTGATCCGGGTCCTTGGACACGACGACATCATGCGCGCCCAGACGCTTCGCATCCTCGATCTTGCTCGGCGAGGTCGTGAAGAGCACGACATGCGCGCCCATCGCGGCAGCCAGCTTCACGCCCATGTGGCCGAGGCCGCCGAGACCGACGATGCCGACCTTGTCGCCTTGCTTCACGCCCCAGTGACGCAGCGGCGAGTACGTGGTGATGCCCGCGCACAGGAGCGGCGCGACCGCGGCCAGTTCGAGATTCTCGGGAACGCGCAACGTGAAGGCTTCATCGACGACGATGGACGTCGAATAGCCGCCGTAGGTCACGCCGCCCGACTTCTTGTCCGGCGAGTTGTAGGTTTGCACGAAGCTCTCCGGGCTTTCGCAATACTGCTCCAGACCTTCCTTGCACGCCTCGCACACGCGACACGAGTCCACCATGCAGCCGACGCCCGCCAGGTCGCCCGCCTTGAACTTCGTCACGTCCGAGCCGACTTCCGTCACGCGCCCGACGATCTCGTGCCCCGGCACGACCGGATAGTTGGTGCCGCCCCATTCGTTGCGCGCCATGTGCAGATCGGAGTGGCAGACGCCGCAGAAGAGGATGTCGATACGCACGTCGTTCGGGCCGACATCGCGGCGTTGAATCTCGAGCGGGCCGAGCGGCTTGTCGGCTGCGGACGCTGCATAGGAATAGGCTTTGAACATGGTCGTTTCCTCTTGATCTTGATGCGTGGACAGGGTGCCGGCGCCTTCGCGCAGTGGGAAGGCGCGGCTGAAAAGACGTGTGCGCACGGGTCGCGCGGGCATTTTATGTGCGGCAGCGAACGCTCGCCATCGTGCTCCCGAGCCGCTGCTCCGTTCTTGCCGATCCCGCCGATACTTCGGCGGCGGTGCGCAGCCTCGTTACTGTATGCCTATCGGAATATCTTTGCTGGAACGGTGTGCGCGAGCCATACCGCGCGTTGCGAGCGGCGCAAGACAGTGGCGCTTGTCATCTGCGCCCTACGATCGAGAGAGAGAGCCGGACGCCATGCACGCGGCCGGCGTAACACGCACAACACGAGAGGGCCACGACGATGAAAGCGAATGCAATGACGGTGAGCATCGATTTGCCGACCGGCGCAGTCAGCGCCGAGTTCCACCCGGACACGGGACGGCTGCGGATTCTGGAGCGCGACGTGTTGCGCGTCGAGCTGTTTCCGCCGCATTCGTGGTTCACCGTTGCGTCGGTGGCGGGCAATAGCCGATGGGGCACGCGGCCGCGCGAGTCGGATCTCTACCTGGTGCTCCAGAGCTTCATCATGCAGCGGTTCGGCATGGCGGCGTTGGGGAAGGCGATGGCGATGGCGCATTGAAAGGGCTGGCGGGTCGGCCCCGGCTCGCTCGGAAGGCAGCGATGGGCGCGTCGCAGAAAGGCCCGTCAATGCTTCATCTCAATTTAGGACCCGTCTCATTCATTCTTAGAACCTCTCTGACTATTCTGTGGGCACCTCGAAGCTGTTCGGGATCGCAAAGACCGGGCAGCACAGTTTCCCATCGCTTCCCCTAGAGAGATTCAGCATGAAGAGCATGTTCAAGAAGGCCGCAGTCGTTGCATTCGTCGCCAGCGCAGTGCTTTCCGTTTCGCCCAGTCTGTTCGCCGCCAGCAAGACGGCCACCTTCCAGGTTACGCTGACCATCCAGGACGACTGCTCCATCGCCGCGAACCCGCTCGACTTCGGTTCCACGGGTGTGATCGCGAACAACATCGATCAGTCGACGAACGTTTCCGTGACCTGCACGACCGGCACGCCGTACAACGTGGCGCTCGACGCCGGCAGCCCGACCGGCTCCACCATCTCCGCCCGCACGCTCAACAACGCGGCGAACACGGGCACCGTGCAGTACAACCTCTTCCGCGATTCGGGGCGCACGCAGATCTGGGGCCAAACGGTCGGCAGCGATACGGTTTCCGGTGTCGGCAATGGCAGCGCGCAAACCATCTCCGTTTTCGGCCGCGTCCCGGCACAACCGACGCCCGCCGCCGACACCTACATGTCCACCGTCACGGCCACTGTCGTGTTCTGATCGACACCTGTTGTCGATGTTCAAGGCGCCTCGCTCATGCGAGGCGCTTGCGCTCACGCAGCGCGCGATATATCAGATGAGGCGAGACCGGACCGCTCGAAAGGAGGCGGCTTATGCGTCGAATGCTTGCTCTCGCCATGCTCGTCTTTGCCCTGTTTCAGGTCACGTCGGCGCTGGGTGCCTCGTTACAGATTTCACCGGTTTCCATTGCGCTGGCCGCTACGGAAAGCGGCAAGGTCCTCAATCTGCGCAACGACAGCGACGTCGCCATTCACGCTCAAGTGCGCGCATTCGACTGGGACCAGGCCGATGAAGACGACCGCCTCACGCCGACGCGCGATCTGCTCGCCAGTCCTCCCATTGCCGAAATCCCGGCGGGCGGCCAGCAAGTCATCCGCGTGATTCGCGCCGACCGCGCCGCTCCGCAACGCGAGCGTTCATACAGGCTCTTGATCGACGAACTGCCGCCGGAAGGCGGCAGTGGACGCAACGGCGTGCAGTTTCGTTTCCGGTATTCGGTGCCGCTCTTCGTTGCGCCAGCGGGCGAGGCGACGCCGCCCGAGTTGCATTGGTCGATTGTCGAGAAGAGCGGGCAGCCCTTCCTTCGCGTACACAACACCGGACAGACGCACGCGCGACTGAGCGCGGTCTCGCTCACGATCTCCGGTGCCAGCGTGCCCGTCGCGGCCGGATTGCTGGGCTACGTGCTGCCCGGCCGCACGCGCTCATGGCCGCTCACGAACGCTGCGGGTCTACTGCGCGGCCGAAGCGGCGACGTGTCAGCGACGGTCAACGGCAATGGCATGAAAGCGCCACTGACCGGCAGCGGTTCGCCCTGATCCGCCGATCCGGGACCGCGACATGACCGCCTCGCGCGACAGATACGGAACGCGACGGGGCCGGCCATACCGGCCCATCCGAGTCGCGTTGGCATTGTCGGTCATCGGCCAGTCGGCCGTTGCGCAGATCGACATAACAGGCGGCAGTCCAGCCGCGTTGCCGAGTCTCACCGGCAGTGCCCCTTCGCAAGCCGGTCCTTCGACAGCGCCCGCGACGGAATCGCTGGTCCTCGAGATCGTCGTCAATGGGACGAGCCAGGGCGAACCATCCAATTTCGAATTGCGCGGCGGCGAGCTTTACGCCGAGCCGCAATCGCTGGTGAACGCCGGCATCCGCGTCGATGACGTCAAGCCCGGCGCGGATGGCTGGATCGCGCTTGCGTCGATACCGGGCGTGCATGCGACGTACGTGGCACGCACTCAGCAAGCCGTGCTCGAAGTCGCCACGGACCGGCAGATCGCTCAACGAATCGGCTATCGCGTGCCTGCCGTGCCGAAGGCGACGCCGGGCACCGGCTTCGTTCTCAATTACGATGCGACGTATCAGCGCTCGTCGGGCGAAGCGCATGGCGATCAGTTCGGCGTCTGGAGCGAACAGCGGTTGTTCTCGCCGTTCGGCGTGTTCGACAACACGGGCACGTACCTGAACGGCACCGATATCAACCGCTATACGCGCCTCGACACGAACTGGACGTACACCGACGCCACGAAGCTCTTCTCGCTGACGGTGGGCGACGCAATCTCCGGGTCGCTGGCCTGGTCGCGCTCGGTGCGCTTCGGGGGCATTCAGATTCGGCGCGACTTCGCGCTTCGGCCCGACCTCATCACCTTTCCGCTGCCGATGTTCACGGGCGCCGCCGCCGTGCCGTCAGCGGTGGATCTGTACATCAACGGGCTGAGGCAATACAGCGGCAACGTGGCGCCGGGTCCGTTTCAGATCGCGCAGGCGCCGAGCCTCACGGGCGCGGGCGTCGCGCAGGTGGTCGTCACCGACGCGCTCGGCCGGCGCGTGACCACGAGCGTGCCCCTCTACGTGGACACGCGCCTGCTCGCGAAGGGCCTCTTCGACTACTCCGTCGAGCTCGGTTTCTTGCGCAACGACTACACCCTGCGATCCTGGTCGTACGACTCGTCGCCCGTATTTAGCGGCACCTTCGACTATGGAATGAGCGACAGCCTCACGCTTCAGGCGCACGCGGAAGCGGCGAAGGACTTGCGCAACGGCGGCGCCGGCGCGGTCCTGGCCTTGGGCAACCGGGGCACACTGAGCGCCGCGGTGGCGGGCAGCAACGGGAACGGGGAGTCGGGCGCGCTCGCGAGTCTCGGCTATCAATATATCGGCCCGCGCTTCTCGGTGAACCTGCAAGGCACGCGCGCGACGAGCGGCTATCGCGACATCGCGTCGCTGAGCGGCGCATCGACGTTCGAACACCTCTATCAGGCGACCGCGTCCGTGGCGCTCTTTCGCACGCAGTCGGCGAGCGTCAGCTATATCGACTCGAAGGATACGTTCTCGGGCCACGCACGCGTCGTCACGCTTGCTTTCAACGCTCAACTCGGCACGCGCCTGTCGCTCTTCGCGAGCGTCTTTCGCGACTTTTCGCAGACCAAGGTTTATGGTGGATCGATCGGCCTGACGATGAGTCTGGGCGGCAATGCCTCCGCCAGCGCCACCGTTTCGCAATCGGGCGGCCATACGACAGCCGATGTCAGCGCGTCGCGCCCGGCCGACTTCAGCGGCGGATGGGGCTGGGCCGTGCAGGGCGGCGCGGGCGCGGACTATCGCCATGCGTTTGCCGGCGCGAATTATCGCGCGAGCTTCGGCGACTTCCAGGCCACGGCGCAGCGTTTCAACGGCACCACGACGGGCACCTTGCAGGCAGCGGGCGCGCTCGTGGCGATGGACGGGACGGTTCTGGCCTCGCGCTCGCTCGGCGACGGCTTCGCGCTCGTCTCGACCGACGGCGTCGCCCGTGTGCCCGTGTTGCAGGAGAACCGCGTGGTCGGCGTGACCAACCGCGACGGCTACTTGCTCGTGCCGGACCTGTCGTCGTACCAGCGCAATCAGCTCGCCATCGATCCGCTCGCCTTGCCAGCCGATACGATGATCGACAAGACACAGATGGATGTCGCGCCACAGCGGCGCGCTGGCGTGCTGGCGCGCTTCGGCTTGAGCCGTTATCGAGGCGCGTCGGTGAGTTTCGTCGATGCCGATGGCAACGCAATCCCGCCAGGCAGCATCGCGACGGTGACGGACACGGGGGCTTCGGCAGTCGTCGGTTACGACGGCGTCGCGTTCTTCGAACAGTTGTCGACCATGAACGCGGTGACCATCCACGGCAAGAACACCGATTGCGCGGCCGACGTGGCCTTCGATCCATCGACGGCGCGGACGATGCCGCAGCTCGGTCCGATCGCGTGCCGCGCGGCGAGAAAGCCGTGACGCGCCGTGGCCTCGGCCGAAATCCCCAACACAAGGACGCACGCCATGAATGACGCCGCGAAACGGACGTTCGACTGGAGGCGACTGGCGCTGTGCGCGTTGCTGTTCGCTGTGTTGCCGCGCATTGCGTGGTCGCAAAGCTGTACGTTCACCACGAGCAACATCAGCTTCGGCGCGGTGAGTACCATCAGCGGCGTTCCGGCCGACGCGACGGGCACGATCGGCGTCAACTGCACCGGCTTTTCGACGGCGACCGTCAGGCTGTGCCTGAGCCTCGGCGCGCCCGGAGGCAGCACGTTCGTGCAGCGCGTTTTGAGCGGACCGTCGGCCAACAAGCTGACAGCGAACATCTATTCCGACGCGTCGCATCAAACGATATGGGGTTCGTACTATTCGTCGGGATCGCCGCCGCTCGTACAGTTGGATTTACCCGTGACCGCGGGAAGCGCATCGACCAATGTGACGATGTATGGCCGCATCGACGCGAATCAGGTGTCGGCCATCGTCGGGAGCTACACGCTGACGTTCACGACCAACGACACGCTCTTCGCCTACTCGGGCTACACGGGCACGCCGCCGAGTTGCGCCAACTTCATCAGCCCGAACGGGAGAACGAGCTTCACGCTGACTGCGAGCGTCGTCGCCGATTGCAACATCGTCGCGGCACCGCTCGCCTTTCCCGCTGCGAGTCTGCTCGACCAGCCGCTTCAGGCGACGAGCACCGTGCAGGTGACGTGCGTTTCCGGCGCCCCGTACACCGTCGCACTGGACGGCGGAACGACACCCGGCGGCACGGTCGCGATGCGCAAGCTAGGGCTTCCATCCGGCGCCGCGACGGTCAACTACCAGTTGTACGCCGACGCGGCCCGCACTCGCCCGTGGGGCGACGGCACAAATGGCACAACGACGAACACCGGCACGGGCGTGGGCTCGTCGCAGTCGTTCGTTGTATACGGCCAAGTGCCGGCTCAACCATCGCAGCCGGCGGGCAACTACTCGGACACGATCACAGCGACAGTCAGCTTCTAACTCGACTCAAAGCGCCTGCAGACACCGCAATACACATTCCGTTGTGACGTGGCATCATGAAGACGCTGTCCGCCATCCACGCAACCGCTCGCCGGAGACGCCATGGAAGTGACCATCAGCGAATTGACAGGGCTGCTCGAGGAACTGGAACGTGAAGATCCCGTCGATTACGGCGATCTGCCGTTCGGCGAGCCGGAACTGCGCGGGCTCGTCTTGACTTCGCTTCTGGAGAGGCATCGCAGCTTGCAGGCGAGCGGGCTCAATCCCGGCGATGTGAACCTCACGTATATGCTCACCACGGCGCTGCTGGTCATCGAGAACCTCGTTTTGCACGCGCGGCTGCTGTTGCTGCAAGGGCAGCGCATCGATGTGAGCGCGTTGTTGCGCAAGTATTCGGGCGGATAGATTCTCGGTCGGCGTGGCGTCGCCGATTAGTCGCGCAGGCGGCTGGGCGGCCGATAGCCGGGAATCTGCTGCAACGCTGCATGGCAAGCCGCTGAAAGCGCGGCCAGCCGTTCGACGCTCGCGCGCAGTTGCGCGTGTGTCCGGGCTATGTCCTCGCGAAGCGTCTCGATTCGAGGCGTGATTCTGTCTTCGATCGCCTCGCCGATTGCGCCGCACGCGAGAAGCGCCTCGGCGTCGTGACGAGCTTCGCGAAGCTCCATGACATGAAGCTTGTTCTGCGCGATCAACCGCGCGTGCGCTTCGGCGAGTTCGCCGAGCCCCATCGACCGCATGCGCTCGATGAAATGACGCATCGAACGCAGTGTCGCCTCGCCCGCGTCGTAGGCCATGAACTGAACATCGTCGATCGATAGCGACAGACGGCCTTCCGGGGTTTCGAATTCGAGCTTCGTGCGCATGACGGTGGCAACGGGTGGTGTGAGTTGCTCAAATTCTAGGCACGCGATGATGGCCGGCGCTTAGGAGAAGGCCGAATTCGGCGCGCCGGTCGGCGATCGCTGCGTTTCCGTTTACGCGTCGATGCAGGCCGTCAGCGCGTGGTCGCGACGGCGGGCTCGATGGACGTCGCCTCGTCCACGATGTCCAGCCCCCAGTCGCCGAATGTGTACCAGTCTTCGCCCAACAGCTCTGCCGGATGCTGCGTGCGGCTCGATCCGTTTCCGCAACGCAGCGCCTCCGCTCCGCAGTAATGGTCGCAACCCCAGCAATTACGTTCCGGGTGCTTGGGATGAAGGGGAAATCGCTTTGCCATGATCTCTTCGATCCTTGGTCAGATGTGGCTCGTCGCGTGAAGAAGGCTACGACGTGCGCGGACGGCGGCTTGGTCACCTTCCTCACGAACGCCTGCCGTTCGCTAGTCAACCGGCCGCGACCGCCGCCTGCGTGCTGCCGGTAAGCAACAGTTCGATCAGTTCGCGCACGCTGCGGATCGCCGCGCCGAACGGCAACTTCTCGCGTCCCCGGAAGAACAAGCCGTTGCCCACGTCGCCGCGCAGCGCCGCCGCGAGCCGCGTGTCGATGCAAAAGTGCCCGAACTTCTCGATGCCGTCGCGCAGTCCGCACGCGCTCAGGCATTCGAGCGCGGTGGGGCACGTCTGCTTGCGTGCGCCGATCTTCGTGCGAATGCGCTCTTCGTTGCGCAGGTAGCGCATGAGCCACGGCGTCTTCACGGCTCTCGCGGGCAGGCCGGTCACGCTGACGAACTCGACGATATCCTCCGGCTTCGCCTGCGCGAGCACGCGCTTGAATTCGGGATGCGCGTCGCCTTCCTCCGTCACGGCGAACGGCGTGCCGACCTGGACGCCGTTCGCGCCCGCCGCGAGCCACATGCGCACGGCTTCGTGGCTGTTGATGCCGCCCGCGACGATCACCGGCACATCCGCACGCGCCAGTCCGAGCGACGCGAATACGGTTTCCAGGTCTGCGAGCACGCGCGCGAAACCGAAGCGCTCGTTGTCCATGTCCGCGACGTCGTTCACGCCGAGGTGTCCGCCGGCATGCGCCGGGTGTTCGATCACGATGGCATCCGGCAGGCGTCCCTTCTTCATCCACTTCTTCAGCACGAGCGCGACGCCGCGGCTGTCGGAGAGAATCGGGATCAGCGCGATATCGCAGCCTTGCGTCAGATCGGGCAAATCGAGCGGCAAGCCCGCGCCCATGACGATCGCATCGGCGCGCTCTTCGCAGGCCACGCGCACGTAGTCGCCGTGCGCGCTGACCGCTTTCATCACGTTCACGGCAATCATGCCGCGACCTTCCGACAATGCACGCGCGCCGCGAATCTCACGTCGGAGCGCGGTCAGATTCGCTTGCTCCAGCGTCTCGCGCGACGGATCGGCGCGGCACATGTCGAGCAGATCGGCGTGGTGATGGCGCAGATCGATACTCGCGATGGTGCCGACCGCCCCTTCTCGCGCCACGCTGCCCGCGAGCCGGTGCGCCGAAATGCCGACGCCCATGCCGCCCTGCACGATCGGCAGCACGCTGCGCCCGCGAATGACCAGCGACGCGAACGCGTTCTTTCCCGCGCTCGGAGAAGGTTGAATTCCAGCTTGATTTCGATTCATGATCTGACTGCCTGATGTGGTCGGCAAAAGCCGTCGATACGCCGCTAAGGTCAAGCGGCGTTCATGGTGTTTCGTGGAAGACCGGCGCCGTCACCGCGTCCGAGCGATCCGCGTCGTGCCCCGCGGCGTAGAGCGCGACCTGGACGCGACTCGTGAAGTTGAGCTTGCGCAAGATGTTCCGCACGTGAATCTTCACCGTGCTCTCAGCCAGCGAAAGCGTGCGCGCGATCTCCTTGTTGCTCCCTCCGCGCGAGAGCTCGCGAATGATGTCGCGCTCGCGCGACGTGAGCGGATCGGACGCAGGAGCCAGCGAGGACGTCAGCGGCCCGTGCCCGGCTTCCGCCAGCGTCGCGGGCCGCCGCATGCTTGCGACGAGCTTCGCGGTCATGTCATCCGCGACAACGGGTTCGCCCGCCGCCGCCTTTCGAATGGCCACGCAAAGCGTCTCAGCTTCGATGCTTTTCAGCAAATAGCCGCATGCGCCTTCGCGCAGCGCCACGGTCAACTCGTCGACGTCCTCCGACACCGTGAGCATGACGACAGCGGCGCGCGGCAAATCCTGAGCGAGCAGCCGCAGTGTTTCGAGCCCGGAAAGTCCGGGCATGTTGATGTCGAGCAGAATGACGTCCGGGCAGAACTGCTTTGCCCGCTTGACGCCTTCGAGCCCATCCGCCGCCTCGCCGACGACTTCCAGGTCCGGCTGGCGCTGCAAGAGCGCGCGCACGCCGGAGCGAAACAGCGTGTGATCGTCGATGAGCAGAATGCGGATGGCCATGTTGAAATGCAGGACGACAGATGAAGCGGGATGTCAGACGGCCTGACGCGCATGAGGCGGAAGAACCAGTTCGACGCGCGCGCCGCGCCCCGGCGCGCCGGTCAACCGCAAGGTCGCCGACAACCGCTCGGCGCGTTCGCGCATGATGTGAAAGCCTACGTGCCTTTCGTCCAGAGTGCCCATGTCTTGAAGATCGTAGCCTTGGCCATCGTCCTCGACAAGCAGCCTGAATTCGCTTTCATTGACGATCGTCACATGGACCTCAGTTGCCTCCGCATGCTTGCGAATGTTAGAGAGCGCCTCCTGCAGAATGAAGAGAATCTGCAACTGATGATCGGCGGCGAGCGGTGGCCCGCCCGCCTCGCGATAGTCCAGTGCCACCGGTATGCCGGATTGCGATCTGAAGCGATCGACGGTGCTCTCGACCGCGAGCCTGAGCTTGCCCGTGCCGAGCTTCGAGCGAAAGTTGATGAGCAGCTCGCGCACGTCCTCGTAGCTTTCCGCGACGCCGCCCGCGAGCAAGGGCACGATCTCCCGGATTTCGTCCATCCGGTCGTCGCTCGCGGCGGCATCGAGCATATGCACCTGCATCTTCAAGAAGTTGAGGCTTTGCGCGATGCTGTCATGCAGTCCCTGAGCGACGAGGTTGCGCTCTTCCGACACCGCCAATTGCCGCTCGAGCGCCGCGAGGCGCCGATTCTTGACGGCCGTGCCTAAATGTTTGCCGAGCGTTTCGAGAAGCTGCATTTCCGAAGGAGGAAACACGCGCGGATGCTTGAAATGCAGCGAGAAGGAGCCGAGCTTCTCGCCTTGCGACACGATGCCGAACGCCACGAGGCCGTTGAAGTCGTTCCGGTGGCATCGCGGACGCGTCGCCCGCGACATGTGATGAACCACCGGCGCTCCATGAGCCGCCGCGTCCCCGCACAAACAGTCGTTGGGAGGCATGGAACGCTCCGCGTTCACCAGTTCTTCGGGCAGTCCTTCGTATGCAATCAGATGCAGGTGCCCATCTTCCTCGGACATCAGTCGCACGGTCGCGCCGTATGCGCCGAACTCGCGCGTCAGCCGCGAGATGAAGCCTTGGCACAGCGCCCCGACATCGTTCGGCAAATTCAGAAACGCCGTCATTTCATAGAGCGCGGACAATTCGCGATTCTGTGCCTCCAGTTCAGCCATGTTCGATTCGACGCGCTTGGCGAGCTCGCCATAAAGCTGCTGAAGTTCCGCCGCCATGTGGTTGAAACCCGCGGCGAGTTGGCCGAACTCGTCGAGCGTCATGACGGGCAAGCGCGCCTCGAACTGACGCTTCCGGATTCGCAACAGCCCTTCCTGCAATCGCTGAACCGGCGCGACGAACCAGACGAAAAGCAAATACACGATGGCCACCGTACCGAGGCACGACATGGCCGCGAGCGCGACCTGCGACGTGCGCAGCCATGCCGTCTTGCGCGCGTTGTCGCGCTCGATCAGGCTCACGAGCGCGTCCGCCTGCGCGACGAACGGCGGCAGCGCCGCCAGATACGCCGACGCGCTCGACGCATAGCGCGCCTGCTGTTCCAGCGCGCTGCGCCATACATATTCGACCGTATCGAATTGCTGGCGTATGCCGGCATCGTCCGGAAGAAACAATGGCCGCGCGGGATCGCCCTGCCGGAGACTCGCTAGCGTCGCGTTCATGTGGTCGATCTGCGCGTTCAGCGCGGATCGGTCGCCGTCGGGCTGAGTCGTGAGCAAGGCAATGCCGACGGCATTCGCGCGCATCCGCAGGCTGCCAGCATCGTTGATCGCCGCGCCCGCGCCCTGCAGTTGCCACGATAGCCACAACGTACCGCCGATCATCGCGAGCACGAGCACGAGCGCCACCGTCGACAGGCGGACGATGCGCCGGGTGAGCCGCTTGCGCGGCTGCGGGTACGACGCGCGGCCCATCGTGCTCAGCGCGTGCGAACCAGCTGCCACGCACGGGCGACATAAGTCACCGACGCGAAGCCGCTCCATACATGCACGAGGCGCGTGAACGGGAAAATGACGAAGAGACTCATGCCCATGAAAAGATGCAACCGGAAGACGAGCGGCGCGCTCGCCACATAGCTTGCCGCGTCGCCACGGAACGTTGCAATGCGCTGCGCCCATGTCATGAGACGAACCATCATCGCGCCATCCAGATGCCCGGCGGATTCACCGATTGTCGAGAGACCGAGCAGCAGCGTAACCAGAATCCAGAGCAGCAGCACGCGATCGCCCGTCTTCGTGAGCGCCGAGAGCCGCGCGCTCGTGAGCCGGCGGTGCAGCAGGATCGCGAGCCCGGCGAGGCACATCGCGCCCATCGCGCCGCCCGCGATCATCGCGACAGCCTGCTTCACGCTGTGCGCGACGCCGAGCCAATCCCAGACCGCGACCGGCGTCAGCAATCCGACGAGATGGCCGAAGAACAAGCCGAGAATGCCGACATGGAACAGGATGTTTCCGAGCCTCAGGTTTCCGCGCTCGATCAGCTGCGTGCTATCCGCTTTCCATGTGTACTGCTCGCGCTCGAAGCGCATGAGGCTGCCGAAGAGGAAGATGCACGCCGCAATATACGGATAAATGCCAAAGAGAAAGGTATTCACCGCGCCTCCTTTGCGGTTGATGTGCTTTGTTCCGCAGCCGATGCAAAGCTGCGCGGATGAAAACGGATAGGCTGCACCGTCACCGGATGCGACGGCACGAGCAGCGGCTCGACGCCGTCGTGGCCGGGGCCGAACATGTCCAGCGCTTCGTCCATGTCGCGCACCGGCGGCTGCATGAGCGGACGCGGCTCGACGGACGCGAGGCCGCGCAGCACCGCGAACACGCCCGCGTACGGACTACCGCCTTCTGCGAGCCGCGTGCCGATGGCATCGAGAATGTGGATCGCATCGTCGAGCAGCGCCTGCGCCTTGGCCGGCTCAATCAGGCCGAGCACTTCCAGAAAAAGCGGCACATAGTCCGGCAGCTCGTTTCGCGCGACTTCGAGGCCCAAGCCGTGGTATTCATCCAGCAAGTCCACCATTGCCTGACCGCGGTCGCGGCTCTCCCCGTGCACATGCTCGAAGAGATGCAGCGAATGCGACGGCGTGCGATCGAAAGTGGCCACGTAGTTTTCTTGTAGCGCGATCAGCGAGCGCGTTTTCAGCGCGTCGATCAGCGGCCCAAGGTGCGCGCTCGCCTGCGGCCACTCGGCGAGCGCGGCTTCGATCTGCGGCAATGAGTCGATCAGCGCGGGTCCGGGGTAGTCGAGCAATGCGGAAAGAATGCGATAAAGCGACATCGTAGCTCCTCGGTCAGACGACTTTCTTGCGCGATGTCGGCAAGTCCGCGAATGCGACCTCGCCGTGCGCACGCGAGCCGAACAGCGAGCCGCCCGACACGCCCGTCGAACAGCCGTTGCCGAACGAAAAGCCGCAACTGCCCTTCTCGTCGAAGCTGTCCTCGGCCATCTCCTTGTGCGACGAAGGCACAACGAAGCGGTCTTCGTAGTTGGCGATCGCCATGAGTCGATACATGTCTTGCACTTGCGACGCGGTAAGGCCGGCATCGCGCAGAACGGCTTCGTCCGCGACGTCGTCCACCGTTTCCGCCCGCTTGTACGCGCGCATGGCGAGCAGCCGGGTGAGCGCGGAAACGATCGGCGCTTCATTGCCCGCCGTCAGCAGATTCGCCAGATAGCGCATGGGAATGCGCAAGCTCTGGACATCCGGAATCACGCCGTTCATGCCCATGTGGCCGGCATCCGCCGCGGACTGAATGGGCGAAAGCGGCGGCACGTACCAGACCATCGGCAAGGTGCGGTATTCGGGGTGCAACGGGAACGCCACCTTCCACTCGCACGCCATGCGATACACCGGCGAGCGCGCGGCGGCATCCACCCAACTTTGCGCGATTCCCTGACGCAGTGCTTCGGCGCGAACATAAGAATCGTGTGGGTCGAGGAAGAGATCGAGCTGCGCCTGATACAGGTCGGTGGTCTTCTCGACGGATGCCGCTTCGCCGATGCGATCCGCGTCGTACAGCATGACGCCGAGATAACGGATGCGCCCGACGCACGTTTCCGAACAGACGGTAGGCTGCCCCGCTTCGATACGCGGAAAGCAAAAGACGCACTTCTCCGCCTTGCCCGACTTCCAGTTGAAGTACATCTTCTTGTACGGGCAGCCGGACACGCACATGCGCCAGCCGCGACACTTGTCCTGATCGACGAACACGATGCCGTCGTCCTCGCGCTTGTACACGGACCCGGAAGGACACGACGCGACGCACGCCGGATTCAGGCAATGCTCGCAAAGACGCGGCAGGTACATCATGAACGTGTTCTCGAAACTCGCGTACATCTCCTTCTGCACGTTCTCGAACAGCTTGTCGCGGCTGCGCGAGTCGAATTCCCCGCCAAGGTCGTCTTCCCAGTTCGGCCCCCAGTGAATCTTGTCCATCTTGTTGCCCGTGATGGCCGAGACCGGGCGCGCGGTCGGCGGGGTTTCGGACAGCGGCGCCTTTTGAAGAGACTCGTAATCGAACGTGAAGGGCTCGTAGTAATCGTCGATGGCGGGCAGATTCGGATTCGCGAACATGTTGGCCAGCACCTTGAGCTTGCCGCCCTGACGCGGCTCGATGCGCCCGTCGCTTCTGCGGACCCAGCCGCCGTTCCACTTCTCCTGGTTCTGCCATTCCTTCGGATAGCCGATGCCTGGCTTCGTCTCGACGTTGTTGAACCACGCGTACTCGACGCCATCACGCGCAGTCCAAACGTTCTTGCACGTGACCGAACACGTGTGGCACCCGATGCACTTGTCCAGGATCAGAACCATCGCCACTTGAGCGCGAATTTTCATGATGCTGCTCCTTCCTTGAGCGGACCTTCGAGCCAGTCCACCTTCTTCATTTTGCGCACGATCACGTATTCGTCGCGATTGCTGCCGACCGTTCCGTAATAGTTGAAGCCATACGCCTGTTGCGCATAGCCGCCGATCATGTGCGTCGGTTTCAGCACGGTACGCGTCACCGAGTTATGGATGCCGCCGCGCATGCCGCTCATTTCCGCGCCGGGCACATTGATGATCTTTTCCTGCGCGTGATACATGAGGCACATGCCGCGCGGAACGCGCTGGCTAACGACGACTCGCGCCGTCAGCGTGCCGTTGCTGTTGAACACCTCGACCCAGTCGTTATCGGCGAGGCCGGCCTCCTTGGCTTCTGCTTCCGACACCCACACGTGCGGCCCGCCGCGCGATAGCGTGAGCATGCGCAGGTTGTCGGTGTAGGTCGAATGGATGCCCCACTTCTGATGCGGCGTGATCCAGTTGAGGACGAGTTCCTGCTCGCCGTTCGGCCTGGCGCCTAGCATCGGCGCGATGGTTTTCGTGTCGATGGCGGGCTTGTACGCGCAGGAACCCTCGCCGAAATCCAGCATCCAGCGGTGGTCCTGATAGAACTGCTGCCGACCGGTGAGCGTGCGCCACGGAATCAGTTCGTGCACGTTGGTATAGCCCGCGTTGTAGCTGACTTCTTCGGATTCCAGGCCCGACCATGTCGGCGCGGATATGATCTTGCGCGGCTGCGCCTGAACGTCGCGGAAGCGGATCTTGTCGTGCTCGCGCCCCGCTGCGAGATGCGTGTGATCGCGTCCCGTGATCTTCGACAGCGCGTCCCATGCCTTGACGGCGACGTGTCCATTCGTCTCGGGCGCAAAGGTGAGAATCATCTCGGCGGCATCGACGGCCGTATCGAGGCGCGGGCGGCCGTTCTTGTCGCCGGATAGCGTCGCCAGCTCGCGGACTTCGTGCGCCGTATTCCAGCTGATGCCCTTGCCGCCGTTACCGAGCTTTTCCAGCAGCGGCCCGACCGAAGTGAACTTGTCGTAGATGGCGCGGTAGTCACGCTCGACCAGCGTCATGGCCGGCGCGGTCTTGCCCGGAATGAGATCGCATTCGCCCGCGCGCCAGTCCTTCGGCTCGAAAGCCTGTCCGAGTTCGCCCGGCGTGTCGTGCATGAGCGGCGTGGTCACGAGATCGGTGCGCGTGCCGAGATGCGCGCCGCCGATCTCGGAGAATTTCTTCGCGATGGCCTTGTAGATCTCCCAGTCGGTCTTGCTTTCCCACAACGGCTGCACCGCCTCCGACAACGGATGGATGAACGGATGCATGTCCGAGGTGTTGAGGTCGTCCTTCTCGTAGAACGTCGCGCTCGGCAGCACGATATCGCCGTACAGGCAGGTCGTACTCATGCGGAAATCGAGCACCGTCAGCAAGTCCAGCTTGCCCTCGGCGGCCGGACGCACTTTCACTTCGGTCGGCTTGATGGCGGCGGACTCGTCGTCGAAAAGCGCGTTTTGCGTGCCGAGCAGATACTTCAGGAAGTATTCGTGGCCCTTGCCCGAGCTTCCGAGAATATTCGAGCGCCAAACGAACATGTTGCGCGGGAAGTTGGCGGGATTGTCGGGATCGTCGCACGCGAGGTTCAGCGCGCCGGACTTCAACTGTTCCACCGCATATTCGATCGGCTCGCGTCCGGCGCGCTTCGCGGCGTCCGCGATATCGAGCGGATTCGCGCCGAGCTGCGGCGCCGAGGGCAGCCAGCCCATGCGCTCGGATTTGGCATTGAGGTCGATCATCGAGAGGCCCGCGTAGCGCGCCTTGTCCGCGCCGGGACCGAGAATTTCCTCGACGCTCACCTTCTCGTGCCGCCATTGGCTCGTGTGGTTGTAGAAGAACGACGTGCCGTTCATCTGGCGCGGCGGGCGCGACCAGTCGAGCGCGAACGCGAGCGGCGCCCAGCCGAACTGCGGACGCAGCTTTTCCTGTCCGACGTAGTGCGCCCAGCCGCCGCCGCTCTGACCGACGCATCCGCACATCATCAAGAGATTGATGATGCCGCGATAAATCATGTCATTGTGATACCAGTGGTTCAGCGCCGCGCCGACGATCACCATGCTCTTGCCGTGCGTGCGGTCTGCGTTGTCCGCGAACTCGCGCGCCACCTGAATGACGAGGTGCCGCGGCACCGAGGTGTGCTTTTCCTGCCACGCAGGCGTGTAGGGCACGTCGTCGTCGAACGACGCGGCGACGTTCGGGCCGCCGAGGCCCTGATCGACGCCATAGTTCGCCATCTGGAGGTCGTACACCGTCGCGATCAGCGCGCTCGTGCCGTCCTCAAGCGTGATGCGCCGGACGGGCACGCGCCGCGCGAGCAGTGCATCGTGCTCGCTGCCGAAGTACGGGAAGCTTACATCGACGACATCGTCGTGCGTAGCGACGAGCGACAGACGCGGATGGATTTCGCGGCCCGATCCGCCGTCCCTTTGCTCGAGGTTCCAGCGACCCGCCTTCGCGCCTTCGCCATGATTCTGCTCGCCCCAGCGAAAACCGATGGTCCCGTTCGGCGCGACAATATCTCCGGTCTTCTCGTCGATGACGAGCGTCTTCCACTGCGGATTGTTCGCCTCATCGAGATTGCCCTGCAACTGCGATGCGCGCAGGAACTGGTCGGGCACGAGCGTGCCTTCGCGCTCGCGAAGCAGCACGAGCATCGGCATGTCGGTGTACTGCTTCACGTAGTCGCGGAAGTACGCCGACTTGCCGCTCGCGTGAAACTCCTTGAGCACCACATGGCCCATGGCCATGGCCAGCGCGGCGTCGGTGCCCTGCTTCGGCGCGAGCCAGATGTCGCCGAACTTGACCATCTCGCCGAAGTCCGACGACACCGCTACGGTCTTCGTGCCCTTGTAGCGCACTTCGGTATAGAAGTGGGCGTCCGGCGTGCGCGTCTGCGGCACGTTCGAGCCCCAGACCATGAGATACGTCGAGTTGTACCAGTCGGCCGATTCGGGCACGTCGGTCTGTTCGCCCCAGATTTGCGGCGATGCGGGCGGCAAGTCACAATACCAGTCGTAGAACGAGAGGCAGGCCCCGCCGATCAGGCTCAGATAGCGCGCGCCTGCGGCATACGAGACCATCGACATGGCCGGAATCGGCGAGAAGCCGATCACGCGGTCCGGACCGTACTTGCCGATGGTATGCGCGTTGGCCGCCGCGATGATCTCCGTCACCGTATCCCAGTCCGCGCGCACGAAGCCGCCGAGGCCGCGCACGCGCTTGTAGCGCGCGGCCTTCTCGGGATCTTCGCAGATCGACGCCCACGCCGCGACGGGCGCGAGCGTCTTGCGAGCCTCGCGCCACATTTCGATGAGCCGGCCGCGAACCAGCGGGTATTTCACGCGCTGCGCGGAGTAGACGTACCAGCTATACGACGCACCGCGCGGGCATCCACGCGGCTCATGATTCGGCAGATCGGGGCGCGTGCGCGGGTAGTCCGTCTGCTGCGTTTCCCAGGTGATCAAGCCGTTCTTGACATAGACTTTCCACGAGCAGGAGCCCGTGCAATTCACGCCATGCGTCGAGCGCACGATCTTGTCGTGCTGCCAACGGCTGCGATATCCGTTCTCCCACTTGCGGTCCTCGTCCACGACCGCGCCGTGTCCATTCGCGAACGTGGATTTGACGCGGGACATGAACTTCAGGCGGTCCAAGAAGTGACTCATCCGATTCTCCGGCTCTGCGGCTCTGCGCGCGCCATGGCTGGTGCGCACAGCGGCTTATGTTGATAGATCGATGTCGAGTGTAGGTGTGCCGAACGCGCGCGCCCATCGTCCGAATGGTGCGTTCAAGGCATCTCCGAAGGCGTAGGTTCTTGCGGCGCGTATAAGCCTTTGGTGTTAGTCCACGCGGTCAGCAAGGCATCGGCGCGTTGCGTCGCGCGTAGCACCACCACGTCACCAGGGCGCACACCGCATAGAACGCGATGAAGCAGTACAGCGCCAACACGGGCGACCCCGTCGCGCCAATCGACGTGCCGAAGCTGCGCGGGATGAAAAAGCCGCCGTACGCGCCGATCGCACCCGCGAAGCCGAGAACTGCTGCGGATTCCTTGCTGGCGTCGTGGATAGCGTGCTTCTTGTCGGCTTCGGACTTCTCGGCGGCTTCCCGCTGCTTCTGCGTGAGGAAGATCACCGGAATCATGCGGAACGTCGAGCCGTTGCCGATGCCCGTCAGCGCGAACAGCACGATGAACATTGCGAGGAAGGCTGCGAAGCTGCCGGGCGCGCCGTCGTGCGGCAGCGAGGCGATCACGCCGATCACGGCTGCGATCATCGCGATGAAGGTCCATAACGTCACACGCGCGCCGCCGATGCGATCCGAAATCCAGCCGCCGACCGGCCGCGTGAGCGCGCCGGCGAGCGGGCCGAGGAACGCATAGGCAGTCGGATTCACCGACGGGAACTCCGCTTTCGTCAGCAAGGCGAGACCTGCGGAGAAGCCGATGAAAGAACCGAACGTGCCGATATAAAGCAGGCACATCAGCCAGTTGTGCTTACGCTTGAAGATGACGGCTTGTTCGGCGAACGATGCCTTAGCGTCCGCGATATCGTTCATGCCGAACCATGCCGCGAGCGCGGAGGCCACGATGAACGGCACCCAGATGAAACCCGCGTTCTGCAGCCAGATGCCGCGCTCGAGGCCGTGCGACACATACGACTGCCCCGCGCCGCCGAGCGTGCCGAACACCGATCCCGCGATAACTAGCGGCGTGACGAACTGCACCACAGACACGCCCAGATTGCCGATCCCCGCGTTCATTCCCGTGGCGAAGCCCTTCTTGGCCTTCGGAAAAAAGAAGCTGATGTTCGCCATCGACGAGCTGAAATTCGCGCCGCCGAAACCGCAGAGCAATGCGAGCACGAGCAGCGTCGGATACGTGGTCGAAGGATCGCGCAGCGCGAAGCCCATGCCGAGCGCGGGAATCAGCAGGCTCGCGGTGGATAACGCCGTGAAGCGCCGTCCGCCGAAAATCGGCACGAGGAACGAATAGAAGATGCGCAGCGTCGCGCCCGACACCGCCGGCAACGCAGTGAGCCAGAACAACTGATCTTTCGAGAAGTGGAAGCCGCCCTTGTCCAGATTGACGACGACCACGCTCCACAGCGACCAGACGGCGAACGCCAGCATGAGCGCCGGAATGGAAATGCACAAATTGCGACGCGCGATGGCTTCGCCCGTATCGCGCCAGAAGCCCGTGTTTTCAGGCTCCCATCGAGTGAGGAGATAACGTGACATGAAATGCGCCTTGTGTTGAACGCGCGGCACGCCAGCGTCCGCGCGCTGGATACGTCAGGCAGCGAGCGCGGGCCGCTGCGGTTCGAATGTGAAATGCATGCAGACGAGGCTGACCGCAGTCGCGCCGAACAGCAGCATGAAACAGGTGGTGCGCACGCCGGTCAGATCCATCAGCAAACCGAAAAGAATCGGCAGTAAGAAGCCCGCGAGCCCCCCCGCGAGCCCGACCGCGCCGGAGACCGCGCCGATGTTCGCTGCGAAGTCTTCGGAAATGAACTTGAAGACCGACGCCTTTCCGATCGCCATGGCGACGCCCACGACGAAGATCAGCACCGTGTAGGCGACCGGTCCCGTGGCGATATGAAACGCAAGCGGGCCGTTCGCGGCATGAATAACGAGATCGGTCGCGGGATAGCTCAGCAGAAAGAAGCACGCCAACGCGACCCACATGACCATCCACGTCGTGCGGTATGCGCCGAAGCGATCGGACATCCAGCCGCCCAGCGCGCGCAACACGCCGCCCGGCAGTGAAAAGCAGGCGGCCAGAAACGCGGCGTGCTCGATAGGCAAGCCGTACTGCGTCACGTAGTACTGCGGCATCCACAGCGACAGACCGACATAGCCGCCGAACACGACGGAGTAGTACTGCGCATAGCGCATCACGCGCCGGTCTTTGAGCACGCTCAACTGCGCGACGAAACTTTGTGCGCTCGCACTGCGATGCGCCGGATTCGTGGCCGAGAGCAGCCAGAAGACGAGCGCCGTGACGAGCATGGCGACCGAATAGACTTTCGGCACGATGGTCCACGTGCCCGCCGCGAGCATGAGTACTGGCGCGACGAACTTGTTGACCGCCGCGCCGGAATTGCCCGCGCCGAAGATGCCCATTGCCAGCCCCTGACGCGACTTGGGGAACCAGCGGGCGACATACGGCGTGCCGACCGAAAACCCCGCGCCGGCGATGCCGACGAACAGCCCGAGCAACAGGAACTGCCACAACGCGTCGGCATACGCGATCAGCCAGATTGGCACAACGGTCACCATCATCGTCCAGAAAAAGACGACGCGGCCGCCGTAGCGGTCCGTCCAGATGCCGAGCGGCACGCGCGCGAGCGAGCCGGTCAGCACGGGCGTCGCGGCGATCAGCCCGAACTCGGTGTCGGAAAGATGCAGTTGCTGCTTGAGCGGGATGCCGAGGATGGCGAACACCATCCAGACGGCGAAGCAAACCGTGAAGGCAAATGTGCTCGCGCCGAGCACGCGCCACGCGGTGGCATCGTTCGCGGCGCAAGACGCGGCGGGCGTATTGACGACGGTCATCGTCTGTTCCTCGTGATGAAAGACTTCATCGCGAGGTTACGCAGCGCGAAGCTGAGCGACTATCCGCCGGGCGGAGGAGCGCGACGGAACGTCGCTAGTCAAAAAGGAGTAGAAGCGCCGCGCGGATCGCGGCATCTTCCTTCAGCCGTTACGCTGCAAGTCTGTCGGCAAACTGTAGCGCCCGTCGCGATAGACGAGCCTGAAGCTCTTTCCCTTCGGCACACCGTTCCTGCTCACGCACGCCCCTTTGACGATGCGCGACACGCTATGCACCGTCTTCTCGGCAACATGCAACGACGCATAGCCTTCCGCGCCAGGGGCGCCAATCGAAAGCGTCCGCTTGATCGAGTCGTACCAGCCGTCGCAATGCGTGTCCCATTCGCCGCTCGCCTGCGCGATCGTCAGCCGATCGAGCACCGGGCGCAGCGCCTGGCCGTCGAACGCATAGAGACTCAGCGATGTCGCGCCATGCGGCTTAGGCCCCGACGATCCGTCGAGACTCATGCGCACGCCGAACGCACGCCGCGCCGGAGCCAGTCGATACGGCGCCGTGTCGAGCGCAATATCTGCCGACGCGCCTGCGCGCTGTCCGATCGCCCCCGGCTGATACACGTGCGCGACGATCGCGCCGGTCGCGGTATCGGCGACGAGCACCTCGAGGTTCTCAGCGTTCTCCTGCGCTTGCGTCTCGTCGCCGGAGAACGCAAGCGCCGCGAGCGTCAACGCGGGGCTCGCGGGCCACGTCGCGCAGACGCTGAGCGCGCTATCGAGCGTCTTCTCGGGATGCAGCGTGTTTGCCCACGTCTGCATCATGTCTTCGCAACCGGCGTGCGCGAGCATCGGCGTGAGCACACTGACGGCAAGCAGGATGAGTTTCTTCTTCATGTTGTGATGCGCCTGCGATTCGAGCCTCGCATTTTGACGGCTTACGTTCCCGCTGATGCCACGCGCAACACCATTTGACAAGAATGGTCCTTCGACATGCCAAATTTTGATGCATTCGACATGGGAAGCTCACAACGCTCGCATGAGTTGTGCGGTGCCGGCACAATGGCGGGTTCCGCTCCCGCAAAGCCTTGCTAAGAGACGCTCTGGGCATCACTTCATTCGCAGCGCGCAACTCGCGCGACACAGCGTCGCAACACCGCGTTTTACGACCAAATTCCATAAATTCGCAACATCGCGATAAATGTCGCGTGGCATGATCGCGTCGCGGCGCAACGCCGTGAAACGGCGTTCTTCCCAGGACGCTTCGATCCAAAAAACCAGCGAATGCAATGAATGAAAATACTCACCGTTTAGCAGCGCCATTGTTATCGGGTTTGTTGGCCAGTGTCTGTTTATCGGGATGCAATCTCGAGGTGCTCGATTCGAAAGGCGTCATCGGCGCGGCGGAAAGCTCGCTCATCGCCACCGCGACTTTCGCGATGCTCCTCGTCGTCGTTCCGGTGATTCTGCTCACCCTGATCTTCGCCTGGCGCTATCGCGCGTCCAACACGAAGGCCACGTACGCGCCGAAATGGACGCACTCCACGGCCATCGAAGTCGTCGTGTGGGCGATTCCGGCGGCCATCATCCTGTACCTCGGCACCCTGACGTGGAAGACCACGCACGAGCTCGATCCGTACAAGCCGCTTCAGTCGGAAGTCAAGCCGATCAACGTGGAAGTCGTCGCGCTCGACTGGAAATGGCTCTTCGTCTATCCGGACCTCGGCATCGCGTCGGTCAATCAGGTGGCATTTCCGGTCGGCACGCCGGTCAACTTCCGCATTACGTCGGACTCCGTGATGAATTCGTTCTTCATCCCGCAGCTCGGCAGCCAGATCTACGCGATGGCGGGCATGCAGACGCGTCTGAACCTGCAGGCCGATCACGCGGGCGACTACGCGGGCATCTCGGCGAACTACAGCGGCGCCGGCTTCTCCGACATGAAATTCCGCGCGCTCGCCCTCTCGCAGGCCGACTTCGATTCGTGGGTCAAGAAGGTCAAGACCGCGCCCGAGGCGCTCAACATGGACGTCTATGCGGGCGTCGCGCGTCCGAGCCAAAAAGTTGCGGTCCGCTATTCCTCGACCGTCGATCCGAAGCTCTTCAACAACATCGTCGGCAAGTACAACAACGGGAATGTCACCGTTGGCACGAATTGCGTAACCAAGGGGTAAGCCATGTTCGGCAAATTAACGCTTGAGGCGATCCCGTACCACGAGCCGATCATCATGGGGGCGACCGTCCTCATGGCGGTCCTGGCGCTCGGTGCGGCCGCCCTTCTCACCAAGTTCGGAAAATGGGGCTGGCTCTGGCGCGAGTACCTGACCTCGACCGACCACAAGCGCATCGGCATCATGTATCTGGTCGTCGCCGGCCTGATGCTCGTGCGCGGCTTCGTCGACGCGGTCATGATGCGCGCGCAGCAGGCCATCGCGCTCGACTCGCCGGGCTTCCTGCCGCCGCATCACTACGACCAGATCTTCTCGGCGCACGGCACCATCATGATCTTCTTCATGGCGATGGCCCTGCTCGTGGCGTTCTTCAACCTCGTGGTGCCGCTGCAGATCGGCGCGCGCGACGTGGCGTTCCCGTTCATCAACTCGCTGTCGTTCTGGATGACGGCGATGGCCGCGGTGCTGATCAACCTGTCGCTTTTCATCGGCGAGTTCTCGGCGACCGGCTGGCTCGCGTATCCGCCGCTGTCGGAAACGCAGTTCAGCCCGGGCGTCGGCGTCGACTACTACATCTGGGCGCTGCAGTTGTCCGGTGTCGGCACGCTGCTCACCGGCGTGAACTTCTTCGTGACCATCGTGAAGATGCGCGCGCCCGGCATGACGTGGATGAAGCTGCCGGTGTTCACGTGGACGGCGTTCTGCTCGAACGTGCTCATCATGGCGACGTTCCCGATTCTGACCGTCGCGCTCGCGCTGCTCGGCCTCGACCGCTATCTCGGCATGCACTTCTTTACGAACGATGCCGGCGGCAACCCGATGGTGTATCTGAACCTGATCTGGGCCTGGGGCCACCCCGAGGTCTACATCCTGGTTCTGCCGGCGTTCGGCATCTACTCGGAAGTCGTCGCCACGTTCTCGAAGAAGCCGCTCTTCGGCTACAAGACGATGGTCTGGGCGACGTGCTGCATCATGGTGCTGTCGTTCCTCGTGTGGCTGCACCACTTCTTCACCATGGGCTCGGGCGCGAACGTCAATGCCTTCTTCGGCATCATGACGATGATCATCTCGATCCCGACCGGCGTGAAGATCTTCAACTGGCTCTTCACGATGTATCGCGGCCGCGTGCAGTTCACCACGCCGGTTCTGTGGACCATCGGCTTCATCATCACGTTCACGCTCGGCGGCATGACGGGCGTGATGCTGGCGATCCCGGGCGCGGACTTCGTGCTGCATAACAGCCTGTTCCTGATCGCTCACTTCCATAACGCCATTATCGGCGGCGTGGTGTTCGGCTACTTCGCGGGCGTGCAGTTCTGGTGGCCGAAGGTGTTCGGCTTCAAGCTCGACGAAAAGCTCGGCCGCAACGCGTTCGTCTGCTGGTTCGTCGGTTTCTTCGTCGCGTTCGTGCCGATCTACATTCTCGGCTTCATGGGCATGACGCGCCGCCTGAACCATTACGACAACCCGGCATGGCAGCCGTATCTGGTGGTCGCGGCGTGCGGCGTCGGCATTATCGCGCTGGGCGTCGCGTTCCAGGTCGCGCAGATCGTCGTGAGCGTGATTCGCCGCAATCAGCCGGCTTATCGCGATGTCACGGGCGACCCGTGGGGCGGCCGCACGCTCGAATGGTCGATCAGCTCGCCGCCGCCGGTCTACAACTTCGCGCATGTGCCGGCTGTCCGTGAACTCGACGACTTCGCCCACGCGAAGGAAACCAACCGCGTCGAAACGCGTCCGTTCCGCGACATCCATATGCCGTCGAACACGAGCGCCGGTTTCCTCGTCGGCGTGTTCGCGCTGGCGTTCGGCTTCGCGGCGATCTGGCATATCTGGTGGCTGGCTATCGTCGGTCTGATCGGCGTCGCTGCCGTCGTGATCGGCTACAGCTTCGGCGAGAACGCCGGCTACATCATCCCCGCCGCCACGGTGAAGGCGACCGAAGAGCGGAACCGTCCGCCGAAGTCGCCCGCCAAGACCGGCGCGGGGCGCGAAACGGAACTGGAGGTGCTGTAAATGTCGCAATCGACGCTTTCCGCGCATGACGCGCACGAGCACGAACACCAGCCGTCTCATTCGGTGTTCGGCTTCTGGTCCTACCTGATGACCGACTGCGTGCTGTTCGCGTCCCTCTTCGCGACCTTCGCGATGATGGCGAACCAGTTCGCGGGCGGCCCCACGGCCAAGGATCTCTTCAACCTGCGCGATGTCGCGATCGAAACCGGCCTGCTGCTCACGAGCAGTCTGACGTTCGGCTTCGCGATGATCTCGGCGCATCGCAGGCAGACGGGCGGCGTGCTCGCGTGGCTCTTCGTCACGTTCGTACTGGGCGCGGGCTTCCTGTGGCTCGAAGTGCATGAGTTCGCGCATCTCATCGCTGAAGGCGCGGGTCCGCAGCGCAGCGCGTTCTGGTCGTCGTTCTTCACGCTCGTCGGCACGCACGGTCTGCACGTCACGCTCGGCCTGGTGTGGCTCGTCGTGCTGGCGCTGCAAATCATGCAGAAGCCGGAGCTGAACGAACGCCAGGTCCGGCGACTCGCCTGCCTCAGCCTTTTCTGGCACTTCCTCGACATCGTCTGGATTTGCGTGTTCTCCTTCGTCTACCTTGCGAGCGTCGTCTAATGGCTCATACGCATACAACGCATAGCGATATTCCGCACGTCACCGTGGGCGGATATCTCGCCGGCTTCGTGCTGGCCGTGGTACTCACGGTGGCTTCGTTCTGGCTCGTCACGGCAGGCAAGGTGTCGGGCGAACAAGGCATCGTGTGGCTGGCGGTGCTGGCCGCCGTGCAGATGGTCGTCCATGTGGTGTTCTTCCTGCACGTGAACACGTCGAAGGGACAACGCTGGCATGCGCTGTCGTTTGCCTACACGATCCTGATGTCGCTCGTGATCGTCGTCGGTACGGTGTGGGTCATGCATAACGTCCACATGCTGATGATGGCGCGCTAACGCTGAACACATCGGTGAAAGAAGCGGGTCCGGTTTCCGGGCCCGCTTTTTTTTCGCCCGCCGTCGTCGCAGGCCGCTGACAAATCTTGACAAGTCCCCGCAGCGGCGCGACCATCTGTCCATAATTTGATTTTACGATCCACATTATGGACACAGGAGACGCGATGCCCGCGCCAAAACCGTCGGCGGACGCTATGACGCCGTACCAATTCCCCAATCCCAAGGAAGCGCAGAAGGAAATCGTGATCGGTCATGCGATTCCGACCGACGAGCGCGAATGGGTCCCGCAAGCCGAGAACGTCTGGTTTCGCCCGCTCTGTCTGAACGTGTCCACCGGCTACTGGATGAACCTGCTGCGCGTGCGCAAGTCCGGTGTGCTTTCGCGGCATCGTCATCCGCAGGCCGTGCACGGCATGGTGCTGAAGGGTCGCTGGCGGTATCTGGAGCACGACTGGGTGGCGACCGAAGGCAGCTATGTCTTCGAGCCGCCCGGCGAAACGCATACGCTCTACGTGCCGGAAGACGTCGAAGAGATGATCACCTACTTTCAGGTGAACGGCGTGATGTTCTATTGCGATCCGTACGGCAACTACACCGGTTATGAGGACGTGTTCACCAAGGTCGACATGTGCCGCAAGCACTATGAAGCCGTCGGGCTGGGCGCGGATTTCGTCGATCAGTTCATTCGCTAGTTTCCAGCTAGTTCGTCCTTCACATAGCCAAACCATCATAAGCAGCCGAAGCGTCAACGAAACGCATTCGGGGAGACACCATGCAGAGCAAATCGCCACGCATCAAGCGCATTCAATGGATCGCGCTCACGTTCCTCACGCTCGCGGGGATCGTGAATTATCTGGACCGCAGCACGCTGTCCATCGCCAATCATTCGGTCACGCAGGAACTCGGGCTCTCCGCATCGCAGATGGGCTTGCTGCTCTCCGCATTCTCGTTCGCGTATGCGTTCTCGCAATTGCCCATCGGCGTGATGCTCGACCGCTTCGGCGCGCGCGTCATGCTCGGTCTCGGCATGTTCGTCTGGTCGGTCGCGCAGTTGTTCGGCGGCCTCGTCACGAACCTGCATCAGTTCCTCGCGGCGCGCATCGCGCTCGGCATCGGCGAAGCGCCGCAGTTTCCGGCCGGCGCGAAGGTCGTCTCGGAATGGTTCGCGCAACACGAACGCGGCAAGCCGACCGGCATCTTCGTCACGTCCTCGACCATTGGCCCCGCGCTCGCGCCGCCGATTCTGACCGTGCTGCTGTTGAGCTTCGGCTGGCGCAAGATGTTCGTCATCATGGGCGTGCTGGGCATTGCGGTGGCGATCGGCTGGTACATCGTGTATCGCAACCGGCGAGACATTGCGCTGGAGCCGCAGGAAATCGCGCACTTGACCGAAGGCGAGCCGGCGCAACGCGCCGAACGCAGCATGAGCTTCGCGGAATGGCGCGGCCTCTTCAGCAAGGCGACCACATGGGGCATGATCTTCGGCTTCATGGGCGTCATCTACATGGTGTGGCTGTATCTGACGTGGCTGCCCGCGTATCTCGAACACGAGCGGCATCTGACTATCGCGAAGACCGGCTGGATCGTGTCGATTCCGTATCTGGCGGGCACGCTCGGCATGCTGTCGTCGGGCTTCATCGCCGATGGACTCACGGCGCGCGGCGTCGCGCCGATCCGCAGCCGCAAGTGGCCGATCTGCACGGGTCTCATCGGCGCGGCGCTGTTCACGGTTCCGGCCGCGTTCACCCCGAACCTCGCGCTCGCGATCACGTATCTCTCGGCGGCGATGTTCTTCGTCAACATGGCGAGCGGCGCGGCATGGGCGCTCGTCTCGGTGGCGGCGCCGCGTCACATGGTCGCGTCGCTCGGCAGCATTCAGAACTTCGGCGGCTACTTCGGCGGCTCGTTCGCGCCGTTCATCACGGGCCTCGTCGTCGACAAGACGCATTCGTTCGTCAACGCGTTCCTGATCAGCGCGGGCGTGGCGTTCGCGGCGGCGCTCGTTTATATGTTCGTGGTCCGCGCGCCGATTCAGGACTCCGAGCAGCCGGCGTCTGCCGTGCCCGTCGTTTGAGGATGACTGACATGACCTTCCAGTCCGATCTCTTCAACGGAAAGACCGTCGTCGTCACGGGCGGCACGCAGGGCATCGGCGCGGGCATCGCGCAGCAGTTCGCCGCGCTCGGCGCGCGCGTGATTGCGGCGGGCATCGCGCCGACGGATGCGCAGCGCGACGCGCTCGGCGGCGGCATCGAAGTCGCGGCGCTCGATGTCGCGGACGCCGCGAGCACCGCCGATCTCATGAACCGCCTCGACACGCTCGACGTGCTCGTGAACTGCGCGGGCATGATCAAGCGCGGCGACGAGCACGACATCGAGACGTTCCAGCGCGTGATCGCCGTCAATCTGAACGGCACCATGCGAATGTGCGCCGTCGCGCGGCCGTTGCTCGCGAAAAGCGGCGGCAGCATCGTCAATACGGCGTCGATGCTCACGTTCTTCGGCGGCGGCCTCGTGCCCGCATACAGCGCGAGCAAGGGCGGCGTCGCGCAACTGACGAAGTCGCTCGCCATCGCCTATGCGGCAGACGGCATTCGCGTGAACGCGGTCGCGCCCGGCTGGATCGCCACGCCGCTCACGCAGGCGCTCCAGGACGACGGCGGCCGCTCGCAAGCCATTCTCGATCGCACGCCGATGAAACGCTGGGGCTTGCCCGAGGACGTGGCGCGCGTCGTCGCGTTTCTGGCGTCGCCGGCGGCGGCGTTCATGACCGGCGCGATCGTGCCGGTGGACGGCGGCTATCTCGTGGCGTAAGCGAGCGTCGATATAATCGCCGCGCCGCCGCTTCCCTATCCGATCATGGCCGCTGATCCCGCCTCTCTCGACGCCGCAAAGGCAACCGGCACCGCCGCGTTCTCCAAGTTCATGGCGGTGCTGCAACTGATCGCCGACGCCGCCGAGCCGCCGACCATCGCGCGTCTGACGACGCAAAGCGGCTATCCGCGCCCGACGGTGTACCGCATCGTCGGCGCGTTGATGGCCGAAGGGCTCGTCGTGGAAAGCGCGCGCGGCGGCTGCTATACGCTCGGCCCGCGCCTGATGTCGCTCGCGAGCCGAAGCTGGGAGCGGTCCGACCTGCGCATCGCCGCCGCCGACGCATTGCAGGCGCTGCGCGATGCCACGCAGGAGACCGTGCATCTGGCGGTGAGAAGCGGCGCGGAAATGGTGTACGTCGAGAAGCTGGAAAGCCCGCACGCGGTGCGCATGGCGTCGCGCATCGGCACGCGGGTCACGTTGTATTCGAGTTCGGTCGGCAAGGCGTATCTGTCGACGCTTTCGCCCGCCGAACGCGACACGCTCCTGCAAGGCATCCCGTTTCAGCGATTCACGCCGAACACCATCGTCGACCGAAGCGCGCTCGACGCCGAACTGGACGCGTGCCACACGCGCGGCTACGCCGAAGATCGCGAGGAGAACGAAGCGCAGATTTTCTGCTACGGCAGCGCGATCGTCGGCGCGAACGGCGCGCCGCTCGGCTGCGTCAGCGTGAGCATCCCGCTCTTTCGAAAAAGCGAAACGCCGATGGAAACCTACGTCGCGCCGCTGAAAGCTGCGTGCCGCGCGATTGCCGAGCGCATGAGCCCCGGCACGCGCTGAAGCGTCAGAACGCGTTGCCTTGCGACGCCCCCGCGCGCTTGGCGATCAAAGTCGGCAGACGCGGCAGCAGTTGCGGCCAGTGCGTCGCTTCCTGCGCCAGATGCGCGAGCAGTCCGTGGCAGCCGAACTGGTCCGCCGCGAGCCGCGCGATCACGCGCCGCGCGATCTTCCACACATCGACATCCGGCGCGACCGTATGCGCCATGCGCTCGATCGTCTCCATCGAACGCGACAGCAGCACGGCCCGCGACGCAATGCGCCCGTGCGCCGCGCTGAACATGTGCTCGGCGGGCGCCTTGCCGATCGCATCGAACAAATGCGAGACGCGCGCGCCCTGCCGCGCATCCGGCGACGAGAACCGCTCCGCTTCCCGGCGATACGTCGATTCGACGCGCACTTCGTGATGCGCCGCGTGTTCCTCTGGCCGCCCGTGTTCCAGATGCGTGCGCGCCGCCGCCTTGTGATCGCCTTCGAGCAGCGAGTTCGACACACCGACGATGAAATCGCGCTCATGCGCCGCGAAGAACGAAATGGCGTTGTCGGCTTCGAGCACGATCCTGCCGCGCGTGCCCGTCTCGATGCTGACGCGCGCGCCCGCTGCATCCAGCCCCGCGTGGTACACGCCCTGCCCGAGCGCCATTTCGAAGAACGCTTCGATCAGCGTCGCGATGAGATCCGCCTGTTTGAGACCGTGCGATGCGAGCGCGTGGCCGTCGGATAGCGGCACGGTGTCGATCGCGCGCGTCGTCAAGACGGCGTCGTTGCAAAAGTCCCAGAGCACTTCGGGCACGGCGAGCCGGTCGTCGTCGCGCAGGCGGTAACGCAGATAGCTTTGATCGGCGGCGCGCTGGCGCAGGTCGATCATCGAATGCACGCTCTCGCGCACGCGGCTCAACCACTGCATCGCCTGCAGCTCGCGGGCCGTCGCCGAACGCCGCTCGGCGAAGCGCGCGGCGGCGAGCGCCAGATCGAGATCGTCGGCGAGTTCCTGGCGTGCGTCCGCGCGAAGCAGGGTGATGCGGACCGGCACACCGTCGATGCGCGCCGTATGCGTCTGCTCCGCGATGCCCGAGCGCAGCGGCGCTGCGCTGATCTCGGTGATTTCGGCGCGCGGCGCGGCTGCGAGCGCGAGCGCGATTGCGCTGCGAAAGCTGGCGGCATCGTAGGGCGTGAAGAGGCCTTCCATCTCGGACAGCGCCACGCGCACGGCGGCTTCCGCGAGCGCGGGATGCCGCGTGAGCGCGTCGGACGCCAGCGAGAACACGCGCGGTAACTGACTCAACGCCGGCACGCCGCCCGCGAGCGGCGCGGCGCGCGCGCCATGCATGGCGAAAAAGCGCGCGATGCGTTGCATCGACGCGCCGTCGCTATGTGAATGGCTTTCGCGGACGAACGCCCGGCCAAGACGCCAGAGCGTTGCGAGTCGTCGGACGGGCAAATGAAGTCCTTTTGGCTTGAGTGTGCCGTGGCATTCGGCTTGCTCGATTTGCAGCATCTTGCAGCACGAATCGAACCCGCGTTCCTGCGGTCTACCTTGGACCACCATGCACATGACAACGGAAGACGCTTCCGTCGACGAACAGGGCCCGCGCGCGCTGCGCGATGCGCTGCAAAGCGAGAACAGCGGCGTGCGAACCTTCGTCGTCGCGCGGGACGGCCGCATCGAATTCGAACATTACCGCAGCGACGCCGCGCCCGATACGCTCGAAAACGTCAATTCGGTCACGAAGAGCGTCGTGGGGCTGGCCGTGGGCATCGCGCTGACCGAGCGGCTGCTCGCGGACCTCGACACGCCGATCGGCGACATCATCGAAAAGGCGCGCGATCCCGCACTGGACGCGCGCGTGCGACGCATCACGCTGCGCCATCTGCTCACGATGACCTCGGGCTTCGACTGCGAACCGGGCGCAGTGGACAAGTGTCTGCTCGGCGCGTGCGAGCGGCTCGCCGGCGAGGACGACCGCCTGAATTTCGTGCTTTCGCGTCCGATGGCCGACGCGCCCGGCACGCGTTTTCGCTACGACTCGCACGCGGTGCAGTTGCTCTCGCTCGCCATCGAAGCGGTGACGGGCGCGACCGTCGAAGCCTACGTGCGCGACAAGCTGTTCGCGCCGCTCGGCATCGAAACCAGCGAATGGATCGCCGACGAAGACGGCCACACGTTCGCGGGGCGCGGCCTCATGCTGCGCGCCCGCGACATGACGAAGCTCGGCACGCTGATGCTGGATCGCGGCACATGGCAAGGCGCGCAGCTGGTGGATGCGTCGTTCATCGACGACGCCATGTCGGTGCACAGCGAAGGCGGCCCGCCGATGCAGGACGCGCAGTACGGCTACCTGTGGTGGATCGCGCCGCGCTATGCGTTCGCGGCGGGCTTCGGCGAGCAGTTCATCTTCGTGGCGCGCGAGGCGGGAATCGTCGCAGCCGCCACATGCGACAACACCGCCGCGAACAAGAACGTTCGCGCGCTCTTCGAAGAACACGTGCTCGGCGTCCATGCCCGCTGATCCTCGCCGGCGTTGTTTCGAATTGCTTGCGCCTTCGTTTCCGAACTGAGCGCAGATCAAAGCCTCGCGCGCAGGTAATCTCGCTTTGCGTCCGTTGCCATGGCGGACATTCGAGGCGAGCGAGGTATCGCATGAAGTCCTTCGACATTACGGTGGATGCGCAGGGGCGCGTCGTCGTTTCGCACGCCGAGCCCATCGGCGAGCATTGCAAAAGCCGCGCGCGACTGCTTTCGTCGCTGGTCGGCATGATCGCCGCGCCCGGCGCATTCGAGCACTTCTGCGCGTTTCCCGAGCCAATGAAGCGCGACATCCTGCATCTCATGCATTCGCTGGCGGAAGAAAGCGTTCCATTGCTCGCCGCCCTTGAGCAACACACCGCGCAAGCCTTCTACGACAAGGGCGTCCACGCCGCAACCGAGCAGCGGCGCCAGGAACTGCCGGCCAACGCGCCGCCGGAGCCCATCGATTACACGCAACGGTGATCGCGGGTAATCGCTGGGGAGCGGCAGCAAAAACCGCCGTCGTCAATGTAGATTTTTGTCGATATGCGATCCCGATTATTTTCGATACGGTATCGTAATGTGCTCACGCTATAACGTATCAATATCGCGATGCCGGAATCCGTGTGGCAACGGCTTCCTGCTGCAATGAGGCAATCGAGAGCGCCATGAAACAACCATCAGAAAAAGGACGCGCCATGCAGCCGCCAGCCGCTGAGAGTATCGAACGAAGCATGTACATTCTCGGGCAGATCGGCGCCATCGTCTGTCACGAGCGCGGGCCGCGCCCGAACACCGCCATTCTCACGACCATGGCTTCGCATCCGGCCGAAGGTCTGTGGCTGGCCATCACGCGCATGAACGAACTGTGCCCGGCCGTACGCGGCCCGCGCCGCACGCTGCTGCAGTGGAAGCGCAGGGAGATTGCGCGGCTCGCCCGCATGCTGCCGCATCCGCTGCCGGCCGATGCCTGCGCGCAAACGCAAGCGCCGTTCTGGGCCGGCTACTGCCAATATTGGGAAGACGTGCTGAAGCAGCATGTCGATCGTGAGATGGACGCGCCTGCGGTGGCGGTGGACGAAGTTCCGGCACGGCGCGTCAACGCCTGAAACGCTGCATCCGAGGGCCACGGCAGTTGCCGCCCGCGATCGACTCCGGCACACTTCGCGCGGCCGCGCGCCGCCGTTCGTCCGGATGCAAAGAAATGCTTTCTCGCGAAGGACCTGGCGCGTTGCGCCATGTACCGAGCAACGAGGAAGAGCAGATGGACCGAGTCAAGATCACGATCACCCCCGAAGGGCATCCTGTCATCGCGCATGCGGTGGCAATCGAAAAGCGCAGCACCGATGTGGCGCGTGCGGTCGCCGCGCTGTCGGATGTGCTCGCGAGCGGGGACGGCGCGGGCGTCGGGCAGTCTGTTTTGATCGATCTGCTGCGCACGCTCGCGCACGAGCAGCGCGCGCTGACCGAGGCGCTGTCCGACTACACCGGCGAAGTGTCGGCTGAAGAAGCGTACCGCCGAACCTACCGCCGCGCATTTCGGAAGGGCTTCAGCGCCGGATTGCAGCGCACGCTGCCCGCGCGGCCGGTCGACCGGAACGACAGCGCGCTTCTAACGCCGCCGGCTGCGGTCGGCACGTCGCGGAACGACGCCCTGCGCCGTCTCAAGCAAGTCTAGTCATCCGGCCCGGCGCTCCTTTAGCACTCGCGCTCGCGCCGCGGTTCGTGCGTCGAATAATAGGCGCGCATCACGTCGATCATGCGGTCCAGCGGACTCGGCTTCACGAAGTAGCCGTTGAACCCGGTGCGACGCGCCCGCGCGCAATCGTCCGGGCACGTGCGGCCCGTGTGCGCGATCAGCATCATCGACATATCCAGCGCCCGAATCGCCTCGGCCGCTTCCCAGCCGTCGCCGAGCGGCATCATGAGATCGAGCAGCACCACGCCGGGTCGCCACTTGCGCGTGAGCGCCACGGCGTCGAGCCCCGTATGCACGGCGCGCACGTTGAAGTCGGCGTCCTCGAACGCGAGGCAGATGGCGCGCGTCGCGTCGAGGTCGTCGTCGGCGATGAGCACGCGCGGTTCGTCGTGATGCGCGGCGCGCACGGGAATCTGCCAGATCGCTTCTTCGGGTACGCGGGCTTGGCGTTGCGTAGATTGCATTTTTTAGCCTCGGATAGACCGACTGTTTCAGCAACGCGCGTTCCGCGCCGCAGCATCCGGGGGTTTGCCCGGATAACGAGGCTCGCGCCAACGTTGCACCTCGGGAAAACCCGGACGCCGCGCGGGCCGGACGCTTGCACCAAGAAGAACCGAGCTCACCTGCGAGCGACATGCTCGCTTCCTTTGGAGGCACACGATGTTCGTCGTCTACTGGCTCGAAGGCGATGCCGACGCCGAAAGCCACGCGCGTCACCGGCAGTTCGACGCCGCCGCGCTCGCCGAGGCGCTGCGCTTCGCCGAAGAATTGCGCAAGCGCCAGGCGCAAGGCGAACCCGTCGGCTTCGTCACGCTGTGCAGCGAGAATCCGCAGTCGGTCGGCAAGCCGGGCGTCGCCGATCCGCCCGCCGACTACGACTGGAAGAAGCGCCGCCGCTAGCTGTTGCCTGCATCGGCGTTCTTGCTGCCGCCGTCTTGCGCGCCGTCTTGCGCATCGTCCTGCCATCCGCCGCCGAGCGACTTGTACACGGCGATGAGATCCGTCGTCACGTACACCGTCGATTGCGCCAACTGCTCGCGCGTTTGCGCAAGCTGGCGCTCGGCGTCGAGCACCGTGACGAACGCCGTCAGTCCCTTGCGATAGCTGTCGGTCGCGAGTTGCAGGCTCACGCGATTCGCCTCCACGGTACGCACCAAAGCCGCGCGCCGGTCCTGCTCCGTGCGATATGCAACGAGCGCGTTGTCCACATCCTGAAGCGCCGTGAGCACCGTCTGCCGATATTGCAACGCCGCCTGCGCGGCCTGCGCCTTCGCCACGCGAACGTTCGAGCGCAGCGCGCCGCCTTCGAAGATCGGCAGCGAGATGCTCGGCCCGACCGACCAGAAGAGACTCGACCAGCGCGCGAGATATTTCGCCTTCGTCGCTCGCGTGCCGACCTGACCCGTCAGCGAGATGTCCGGATACAGCTGCGCGACGGCCACGCCCACTTCGGCGGTGGCCGCGCGCAATTGCGCCTCGGCGCGGCGGATGTCGGGACGGCGGCGCGCGAGCGTCGACGGCAAGCCGACCGGCACCGTCGGCGGCACGGGCGGCACCGCGCGGGCATCGGACAATTCGGCGTCGAGCGTGCCGGGCGCGCTGCCCGTCAGCACGGCGAGGCCGTTCATCGCCTGCGCGATTTGCGCGTCCAGCGACGGCACCTGCGCCTGCAACGCGCCGACTTGCGCGCTCGCGCTCTGCACGTCCTGCTGGCTCGTCAGGCCGACGCGCGCCTGCTCGCGCGTGAGGTCGAGAATCTGCTGTTCGGCGTCGATCTCGTCGAGCGTGATCTGGCGGATGGACTGCGCGCCGCGCAACTGCGCGTACGTGCGCGCGACTTCGGCTTCCAGCGAGACCAGCGCGTCGTTGCGGCTTTCGATTTCCGCCTGCGTCTCTGCATTCGCCGATTCGACCGAGCGGCGCACGCGCCCGAAAAGATCGAGCTCCCACGACGCATCGAAGCCGTCCTGAAACAGCGTGACAGGCCCTGTCGCCGAGTCGAGGCCCTGCCGGATCGGCGCGCCGTTTGCGCCCAGCGAGTCGATGCGGCTGTAGAGCCCTTGCGATTCCAGCAAGCCCTTCAGCCCGAGTTGCTCGCGCATGACGCTCGCGTTCGCGCTGATCTGCGGCAAGCCTTGCGCCGCCGCCGACACGCTCTGCTCGCGCGCCTGCGCGATGCGCAGCACCGCGCTTTGCAGATCGAGATTGCCGGCCACCGCGCGGTCGATCAGGGAATCGAGCATCGGATCGTCGAACTGCTTCCACCAGCGCGGGTCGGGATCGGCGGATGTGCTCGCCACGGAAGGCGCGTCGGCGTGCGGCGCGCGCGCATCCGGCGTCGCGTTCTGCGCGCGCTGCATGTCGTTCCAGTTGCCGGGCGTATCGGCCACGGGCGGCTTGAAGTCGGGGCCGACCGTGCAGCCGCTCATCGCCAGCGCGAGCGCCAGCACCGGAATCGAAAGTCGAGCGGAAAGTCGCTGCGTCATGTCAATGTCCTCCCGCCTGACCGGACGCCTTCACCGGCGAGAAGAAGAACGTGATCGGAATGAAAAGGAACGAGAAGATCGCGCACGCGGCGAACACGTCGAGGTACGCGAGAATCGTCGCCTGCGAGACGAGCGTTTTGTACATCTGGCCGGTCGCCGCGCCCATCGCCTGCGACATGGTCTGGCCCGTGTCCATCAGCGTTCGCGCGATGCGCTGCACCGTGTCGTTGTACGGCTGATTCAGCGGCGTCAGATGCTCGACCATATGCGCCATGTTCGCCTGCGTGCGCTCGCGGATCATCGCGGTGGCGAGCGAAATGCCGATGGAGCCTGCCACGTTCCGGAACATGGTGAAGAGCGCGGAGGCGTCGTTGTTCATCGACTTCGGCAGCGAGAGATACGCGAGCGTCGTCACCGGCACGAACAGAAAGCCGATTGCCGCTGACTGCGCGCTGCGCATCATCGTGAGCGTGCGATAGTCGACGTTCGGCACGAGGTGATGCGAATAGATCAACGCGCAGCCCATCAGAAAGAAGCCGAACGCGACGAGATAACGCGTCTGCACCCACAGCATCAGCTTGCTGACGACCGGAATGAGAAACACGATAAGCAACGCGCCCGGCGACAGCACGAGCCCCGCGAGCGTCGCGGTATAGCCGAGTTGCTGCTGCGCGAGCTGCGGAATGAGCACCGCGCTGCCGTAGAGCACCGAAGCGAAGCCGACGATCGAGAGCGAGCCGAGCGCGAAGTTGCGGTCCTTCATCACGCGCAGATCGACCACGGGCTTTTTCGCGTAGACGAGCCAGAACGCCGCGCCGACGATGCCGATCGCCGCGAGCACCGCGAAGGTCACGATGAAGTTGGACGCGAACCAGTCGTCGTCCTCGCCGCGATCCAGGAACACTTGCAGGCAACCGAGCCCGAGCGCGATCAGACCGATGCCGACCACGTCGATGCCCACGTCCTTATGACTCTGCCGCTTTTCCCACGGCGGATCTTCGACGAACTGCATCACCGCGATGGTCGTCAGCACGCCGACCGGCACGTTCAGCAGAAACACCCAGCGCCACGTGAAGTTGTCGGTGATCCAGCCGCCGAGCGTCGGCCCGAGCACCGGCGCCACGACGATCGCCACCGCCGAGATCGAGAACGCGCGGCCGCGCTGTTCGGGCGGAAACGTGTCGAGAATGATCGACTGCTGGCTTGGCTGCAAGCCGCCGCCGAAGAAGCCTTGCAGAATGCGAAAGACGATCAGTTGTCCGAGATTCGTCGCGATGCCGCAGAGAAACGAGCACACCGTGAACGCCGCGATGCAGATCAGGAAGTAGCGCTTGCGCCCGAGAATCTTCGAGAAATACGCGGAAAGCGGCAGCACGATGCCGTTCGCGACAAGATAGGACGTGAGCGTCCACGTCGCCTCGTCGTAGCTCGCGGACATGGTGCCGGAGATGTGCGGCAGCGCCACGTTCACGATGGTCGTGTCGAGCACTTCCATGAAGGCCGCGAGCGTGACGACCACGGCGATGAGCCACGGATTCGCGCTCGGCTTCCAGCCGCTGTGGTCCTGTGCTGTGGATTCGCTCATGGCTCAGTGGCGCAGCATGACGGTGGGCACCACGGACAAACCCAGCGGCAGCGACGTATCCGGCTTCATGCCGCTGTCGATGACGATCTTCACCGGCACGCGCTGCACGATCTTCACGAAGTTGCCGGTCGCGTTTTCGGCGGGGAACGCGGAGAAGCGCGACCCGCTGCCGAGCTGAATGCTGTCCACATGGCCGTGCAGCGAGAGGCCGGGATACGCGTCGACGTCGATATCCACTTTGTCGCCCGGATGCATGCGCGAAAGCTGCGACTCCTTGAAGTTCGCCGTCACCCACATGCGCGTGGTGACGAGCGTGAGTATGGACGTGCCCGCCTGCAGGAACGTGCCGAACTGCACGTTGCGTTTGGTAACCCAGCCGTCGGAGGGCGCGCGCAGTTCGGTGTACGAGAGATTCAGCTGCGCGGTTTCCACTTGCGCCTGTGCCTGCCGCACTTGCTGGCGCCGCTCCTCGACTGTCGCGACGACCTGCGCGATCTGCTGCGGCACGAGGCTCGCGGTGCGCACCTGCGCGCGCGCCTCGGCGACGTTTGCTTGCGCGCTTTTCTGCTGCGCCGTCGCAGCGTCGATGTTCTGTTGCGAGGTCGCGCGAACGTCGACGGACTGCTGGCGTTGGTAGGCGGCGCTTGCCTGCGCGAGATTGGCGCGCGCGCTGGCTTCCTGCGCCTGCGCCTGCGCGAGTTGCGCGGGATATTGAACCCGCGCGACCTGAAGCTGCACTTCGGCGGCATGCAATTGCGCCTGCGCGAGACCAAGTTGCGCGTTCGCCTGATCGAGCTGCGCCTGATAGTCGCGCGGATCGATGCGGATCAGCAGATCGCCCTTGTGCACGAAGCGGTTGTCGTCGATGTTCATCGCGACGACATAGCCCGATACCTTCGGCGCGATGGTGACGGCGTCGCCATCGGTATAGGCGTCGTCGGTGGTTTCCTGATTGCGCGTCATGAACCACCAGACGAGCGCGCCTATCGCAAGCACCACCACGATGATGCCGAGAATGATCAACGGCTTCTTGCCGGGCCCCTTGCGCTCTTCCTTGCCGTTGCCGTTCTTCTTGTCGCCGTTCTTGTCGTTATCGCCCTTCCCGGCTTGGTCGTTCTTCTCCGATGACTCGCGCTCGCGGTCATCCTTCGCGGCGCCGGGGCGTGCATCGTCCTGAGTTTCGTCTCGATCTGACATCGCGTTCGCTTTGCGGTTGGAGTCCGAAGTTCGACTCGGGGTGAAATCCCGGCGCGGCCGGGCGGACCTCGTGCGGATACTGCGTGACGAGCGTGACCGGAATGCGACTGCCGGTCAGGGCATTCGAGCGGACGATCTGAGCAAGACGCATTCCCAAATGCGTGCAATTCGGCCGCAAACCGGCCGAACCGAACGCCCGTGCGGACTGGCATGAATCCGCGCGTTTTCGAGGCGCTGATTGCCCGGCGCGGTTTTCAAAATAGCTGGCAAAAGCTGCACGGCGCGAGTCGTGCAAGCGATCGCCTCAGAGCGCCTGGCGCAGCTTCGCGGCGAGTTGCACGATGCCCATCGAGATCTGCTTTTCGCGCTTCGCGTCGAGCCGTCCGACAGGCACGCTCGTCGATACCGCGACGCGCTTGCCCGCAGGCGTCACGCCGACATATGCCGCGAAGCACGCGAGTCCTTCAGCCACTTCCTCGCGCTCGACCGCGAGCCCGCTCGCGCGTATCGCGGCCAGTTCGCGCAAAAGCGCCGCGCGGCGCGTGATGGTGCGCGGCGTCACCGCTTCGAGGCGCTCGGGCAGCCGCTCGACGACGGCTTCGTCGGCCAGTCCGGCAAGCAGCGCCTTGCCGAGCGCGCAGCAGTGCGCGGGCAGCCGCGATCCCAGATCGGACACGAGGCGCACCGGCCGATGCGCGTCCTCGCGTGCGACGTACACCACCTGCACGCCGTCCAGCACGGCAAGCTGCACGACTTCGTTATGCGTGTTGATGAACGCGCCCGCGCCCTCGCGAAACGCCGCTTGCAGCGCATCGTGCCGCACATACGCATTGCCGAGCTCGAACAGTCCGACGCCGATCACATAGCCATCGTCGCGCTTCTCGATCCACTGCATGCGCGCGAGCGTTTCCAGCATCAGATAAAGCGTGCTGCGCGAGAGGCCGGTGCGCTCCGCGAGCGTGGCGGCGCGCACGGGCTTGGCGGCGTCGGCGAGCGCTTCGAGGATATCGTTCGCGCGGCGCAGCGCCGGAACGTCGTAGGTCTTTTCCATGTGAGTCGTCGCGTCGGGGATGCGCGCATCGTCCAGCATATTGGACAAACATGCAACCGGATGGACAGTGAGGGAGCGGCAAGCTACGATCGTTTTCCCTTTTCCGATGCCCGGTGACCCTGCCATGCCGCCCGTTTCCGTCTCCTCCTGCCTGCCCGAAGACCTCGCTGATGCCGTGCTGATCGGCCGCGTGTGGCGTCCCGCGCCGGTCGATGGTCCCGCTGTCGTCGCGGTGCGAAACGGCGAAGTGTTCGACATCACCCGCGCCGCCCCGACCACCGCCGATCTCTTCGACCGCCCCGACGCGCTCGACATCGCGAAGAACGCACAGGGCGAACGCCTCGGCACCGCGCAAGAACTGCTGCAAGCGACGCTCGACGCCGCGCCCGGCGGCTTGCGCCTGCTCGCCCCGTGCGACGTGCAGGCCGTGAAGGCGTGCGGCGTCACCTTCGCAGTGAGTCTGCTGGAGCGCGTGATCGAAGAACAGGCCGGCGGCGACGCGACCAAGGCGCAGGAAGTGCGCGACACCATCAACAAGCTGATCGGCGCGGATCTTTCCAAGATCAAGCCGGGCTCGGAGAGCGCGCAGAAGCTGAAGGAGGAACTCGAGCGGCGCGGCGCGTGGTCGCAATACATGGAAGTCGGCATCGGGCCGGACGCGGAAGTGTTCTCGAAGTCGCAGCCGATGTCGTCGGTCGGTTTCGGCGCTGACGTCGGTCTCTATCCGACCTCGCAATGGAACAATCCGGAGCCGGAAATCGTGCTGGCCGTGAACGGGCGCGGCGAGATCGTCGGCGCGACGCTCGGCAACGACGTGAATCTGCGCGATATCGAAGGCCGCAGCGCGCTTCTGCTCGGCAAGGCGAAGGACAACAACGCGTCGTGCGCGATCGGCCCGTTCGTGCGGCTTTTCGACGGCCGATTCACGCTCGACACGGTGCGCGGCACGAGCGTGTCGCTGCGCATCGAAGGCGAGGACGACGGCTTCGTGCTCGAAGGCGTGAGCCACATGAGCGAAATCAGCCGCGATCCCGCCGATCTCGTCGCGCAGACGCACGGCGCGCATCATCAATACCCGGACGGCTTCATGCTGTTTCTCGGCACCATGTTCTCGCCGATCAAGGACCGCGACACGGAAGGCGGCGGCTTCACGCATCATCTGGGCGATGTCGTTACCATCTCGACCCCGGAACTCGGCGCGCTCGTGAACACCGTGCGCCTTTCGACGGAAATCGAGCCGTGGACCTTCGGCGTGCGCGCGCTGTATCGCAGCCTCGCTGCGCGCGGCCTGCTCGCGGCGGACGCTTAAGCGCGCGGGGCGCGCGTCTTCTCGCGCGTCACCACCTGCACCGGCGTCTCCATGTAGGGTGACAAGTCGCGCTGACGGCGCCGTTCGACGAGCGCCTTCACCGCGACATCCACGCCGAACACGGCCTGCCGCGCGCCGAACTGCTCGACGGTCGCGAGCATGCTGCCGTTGTCGAGAAGCGGCTGCACCGCGCTGATGTTGTTGTAGCCGGTCACGAGCACGCGCCCTTTCTTGCCCGCGATGCGAATGGCGTCGATCGCGCCCATCGCGATGTTGTCGTTCGCGCAGAGCAAACCGCGCAGCGCCGGGTGCGCATACAGCATTTGCAGCGCGATGGACTTGCCGCTCGGCGCGGTCCAGTCGCCGGTGTCGAGGGCGCTCACGCGCAGTTGCGCGGCGCTCATGGCTTCCTTGTAGCCGATGGTGCGTTGCTGCGCGTTGCGGTCGTTCGGCGGCCCTTCGATGATGCCGACTTCGTCGCCCGCCTTCAGCTTCGAGGCGAGATACGCACCGACGAGCCGCGCGCCGCGCCGGCTGTCCGGCCCGACGAACGGAATGGTGACGTTGGCGGCTTCCTGCGCGTCGTCGTCGAAGGGATTGTCGATGGCGATCACGATGACGCCCGCCGCGACCGCTTTCGCGGCCACCGGCACGAGCGCCTTCGAATCGGTCGGCGCGATCACGATGGCGTCCACTTTCGCCGCGACCAGCGTTTCGATGATGCGCCTTTGCCCGGTCACGTCGTTGTCCGTGAGCGTGCCGTAGGTCGTGAGGTCGAGTTGCGATGCATAGTGCCGCTGGTAATTCTTCGCGCCGTCGATCATGGACTGGACGAAGGGATCGCCGAGCGACTTCATCACGAGCGCGACGCTCGCCTTGCCGCCGGGCTGCGCGGCGGCCGGTCGCACGGACGCGAGCCCGCTCGCGGCGAGAACGCACGTGGTGAGCAGACGGCGGCGAGCAAGGCTGATCATGGAGGCGGGTCGGGGATCGACGGTCGCCTCATTGTAGTCAAACGGCAGCGACCCGCGATTCACGCTTGCGGACGCTCTTCCCACGCCAGCGCGATGAACGCGGCGCACAGCGCCTCCATGCCGCGGGCGTCTTCTTCGTCGAAGCGGCCGGGCACGGGGCTGTCGACGTCCCATACGCCGATCAGCGTGCCGTCGCTCCCGACGAGCGGCACCACGATCTCCGAGCGCGACGCCGAATCGCACGCGATATGGCCGGGAAATGCGTCGACATCGGGGACGACTTGCGTTTTGCGTTCGCGCGCCGCCGTGCCGCACACGCCGCGTCCGAGCGCGATGCGCACGCACGCGGGCTTGCCCTGAAACGGCCCGACGACGAGTTCGTCGCCATCGAACAGATAGAAGCCGGCCCAGTTGATATCCGGCAGCGAGTGATAGACGAGCGACGAGAAGTTCGCCGCGTTCGCGATGAAGTCGGCTTCGTCGCCGATCAGCGAACGGGCCTGTTGCAGCAGGTCGTCGTAGTGCGCGGACTTGCTGGCGTGGGAAGGCGTGGAAGGCGGGGAAAGCGTGAACATGGCGGCGGCTCGAAGTGCGATCGAGGTGTAGCTTAGCGTCTATGCGCTGATCGCCGCACGCCGGATGCCAAACCGGCTTCGGGATTTCCCTGCTTTACACCCTGTCGGCCCCGGTATTAAATAAATCAACTTGATTTAATTAATCGTCACACAGATGACGGTTGCCAGCATAACCGGAGACAGCCAGTGAAATTGCCGAGCGGCAGAGGAAGCAATTCCGCGTCCGTGCGCCGATACAACGAGCGTTTGCTGCTTCAGGCGCTGCGCCGCACCGAGCCGGCGTCGAAGGCCGATCTCGCGCGTCACGCGAATCTGACGAGTACGGCGGTCGGCAGTATCGTCGAGTCGCTCGAACGCGCCGGTCTGATCGAATACAGCGGACGGCGGCTCGAAGGACAGCGCGGACAGCCCGCGTCGCTCATCCGACTCGATCCGCGCGGCGCGTTCGGCATCGGCGTGCGGCTCGACCGCACCAGCATCGAGACGGTGCTCGTTAATTTCGCGGGCGACGTGCTCGCCCGAAGCGCGCTGGATCGCGTGCTGCCGCATCCGTCGGCGGTGCTGGAGATCGTTCAGCGCGATATCGAAGGCATGCTCGCCCTCTTGAGCGAGGCGGAGCGCGAGCGTCTCACCGGAATCGGCGTCGCGCAGCCGTACAACCTCGGCAGCTGGCTGCGCGAACTGGGCGTGAGCGCCGATACCACGAGCGCCGACATCTTCCGCGCGTGGGACCAGACCGACTTTCCCGCCGCGCTGTCCCGCGCGCTCGCCCTGCCCGTCTTCGGCGAAAACGACGGCAACGCCGCCGCGACCGCCGAGTTGTTCTACGGCCACGGCCGCCACTGCGACGACTTCGTGTATCTCTTTCTCGGCTCGGCCATCGGCGGCGGCGTCGCCATCGACGGAGACTGTCTGCGCGGCGCGACCGGCAACGCGGGCGACATCGGCGTGATGCCGGTGCGGCCGAGCCGCCTGCCGTCCGCGCCGCAGCCGCCCGGCCAGTGGGACATTCTGCTTTCGCGCGCATCGCTCAATGCGCTCGTGCGGCATCTGCACTTCTCCGGCGCGCCGGCGGCAAGCCGCCTGGATGTGCAGGCGTGCATCGAGCGGCGTCTGCCCGCGGTCGAAGAATGGATCGACGACTGCATCGAAGCCCTGGCTCCCGCGTTGCGCGCGATGCTCTGCGTGCTCGACGTGCCGATGGTCGTGATCGATTCCGATATCGACGGCGGCCTGCTCGACCGCCTGATCGACCGTCTCGCCGCGACGATGGCCGCGAACGCGCCCGAAGCGCGCGGCACGCCGGAAATCGTGCGCGGCAACTTCGGCCCGGATGCGGGCGCAATCGGCGCGGCCACGCTGCCGATGTTCTTCAACTTCTCGCCACGCGTGGGGCTGCATCGCGGCGCGGGTGTCAAATCGCAGGAGGTGAACCATGCCGCATGACTCTGCCCTTTCGCCGGAGGCACGCACGCCGCTGCTCGAAATGCGCGGCATCAGCAAGACGTTTCCCGGCGTGCGCGCGTTGAACGACGTGCGCCTGTCCGTGTATCCCGGCGAAGTGCATTCGCTGATGGGCGAAAACGGCGCGGGCAAATCCACGCTGATGAAGATTCTCTCGGGCGCGTATCAGGCGGACCCCGGCGGCCAGATTCTGATCGACGGCAAGCCTGTCGTCATCGACGGGCCGCTTGCCGCACGCTCGCTCGGCGTCGCGGTGATCTATCAGGAACTGAGTCTCGCGCCGAATCTCTCGGTGGCCGAGAACATCTACGCCGGGCGCGACCTGCGTCGCGGCAAAGGCGCGTGGTCGCTCGTCGACCGGCCCGGCATGGAGCGCGGCTGCGAAGACGTATTGAAGCGCCTGGGCGCGGCGTTCAAGCCGCATACGCTCGTCGGCGACTTGTCGATTGCCGAGCGGCAACTGGTCGAGATCGCGCGCGCGGTACACGCGCACGCGCGCATTCTCGTGATGGACGAGCCGACCACGCCGCTCTCGTCGCGCGAAACCGATCGCCTTTTTGAACTCGTGCGTCAACTGCGCGAGGAAGGCATCGCGATCATCTATATCAGTCACCGGATGGCGGAGATCTACGAGTTGTCGGACCGCGTCTCGGTGCTGCGCGACGGCAGCTACGTCGGCACGCTGATGCGCGACGAACTCTCCGCCGAAAGCCTGGTGCGCATGATGGTTGGCCGCGACATTTCCGGCTTCTACAAGAAAGAGCACGCGCCTTACGATCCCGGCCACGTCGTGCTGTCCGTGCGCGACATGGCCGACGACAACCGCGTGCGCGGATGCAGCCTCGATCTGCACGCGGGCGAAGTGCTCGGCATCGCCGGACTGGTCGGCGCGGGGCGCACCGAGCTTGCGCGCCTCATCTTCGGCGCGGAGGAACGCACGCGCGGCGAAGTGTCGATGCACGGCAAGCCGCTCGCGCTGCGCACGCCGCGCGACGCCATCGACGCGGGCCTCGTCTATCTCACCGAAGACCGCAAGGGCCAGGGTCTTTTTCTCGACATGAGCGTGCGCGACAACATCAACATCGCGGTAGCCGGGCGCGACGCGAAAGCCGGCGTGATGGACATTGCCCGTGGAAACACGCGGGCGCGCGACGCCATCGCGGCGCTGTCCATTCGCGTACCGAATGCGCGCGTGAACGCGGGCGCGCTGTCGGGCGGCAATCAGCAGAAAGTGCTGCTGTCGCGCCTGCTCGAAACGAAGCCCGAAGTGCTGATCCTCGACGAACCGACGCGCGGCGTGGACATCGGCGCGAAGTCGGAGATTTACCGGATCATCAACGACCTCGCGCGATCGGGCGTCGGCGTGATCGTGATATCGAGTGAACTGCCGGAAGTGATCGGCGTGGCGGATCGCGTGCTGGTGATGCGCGAAGGCGTGATCGCGGGCGAACTCGGCGGCCATTCGGGCACGCCGATCTCGCAGGAAGGAATCATTGAACTGGCGACAGGCTCGCGGGCCGCGCTCGGTCAGGCGGCTTGACGTTATTCGGAGACAGACATGGCTAACACGACGAAACACCACGACACGGGCGCAGCCCCTGTTTCAAGCGCCGAAAGCGCGAACCAGCGGCAGCGCCGCATCGAGCATCGCGAGCGCATGCAAGTGCTGATGCGCACGGCGGGCATGTTGCCCGTGCTGATTCTGCTGTGCATCGGCTTCGGTGTGGTCACCGACGGCTTCTTCAGCTTGCAGAACATCTCGATCGTCACGCAGCAGGCGTCGATCAACATCGTGCTCGCGGCGGGCATGACCTTCGTGATTCTGACGGGCGGCATCGACCTGTCGGTCGGCTCGGTGCTGTCGGCGGCGGCGGTCACGGCGCTGCTCGCGTCGAACCTGCAAGGCATGGGCTGGCTCGGCGTGCCCGCGGCGCTCGGCGTCGGGCTCGGCTTCGGCGTCATCAACGGCGCGCTGATCGCGCTCTTGAAACTGCCGCCCTTCATCGTGACGCTCGGCTCGTTGACCGCCGTGCGCGGCATCGCGCGGCTGATCGGTCACGACACGACCATCTTCAATCCGCAACTGCCGTTCGCGTTCATCGGCAACGATTCGATTCTCGGCGTGCCGTGGCTCGTCGTGATCGCGCTCGCGGTCGTGATCGTCTCGTGGTTCATCCTGCGGCGCACGGTGCTCGGCCTGCGCATCTATTCGGTCGGCGGCAATCCGGAAGCGGCGCGGCTTTCGGGCATCAAGGTCTGGGGCATCCAGATGTTCGTCTACGCGATGTCGGGCCTGCTCGCCGGACTGGGCGCGGTCATGTCCGCCGCGCGGCTCTATGCGGCGAACGGCCTGCAACTCGGCCAGTCGTATGAACTCGACGCCATCGCCGCGGTCATTCTGGGCGGCACGAGCTTCGTGGGCGGCGTCGGCTCGATCGTCGGCACGCTGGTGGGCGCGCTCATCATCGCGGTGCTGTCGAACGGCCTCGTGCTGCTCGGCGTCTCGGACATCTGGCAGTACATCATCAAGGGCCTCGTCATTATCGGCGCGGTGGCGCTCGACCGTTATCGCCAGCGCGGATCGGCGCGTACGTAACGAGATCTTGTCGGTTCACGACGCCTTACATCGCTTAGAGTCGCAACCATCGACATCAACATCAACGAAACAACCGGAGACAACCCTATGCGCAAGCATAACAAGCTGTTCGCGAGCATGGCCCTCGCGCTCGGATGCACGATGACGCTCGCCGCGCACGCGGCGGACAAGCAACTGAAGGCCATCGGCATCACGGTCGGCTCGCTCGGCAACCCGTACTTCGTGACCATTTCGAAGGGCGCGGAAGCCAAGGCGAAGGCCATCAATCCGAACGCGAAGGTCACGGCCGTCTCGTCCGACTACGACATGAACAAGCAGTTCACGCAGATCGACAACTTCATCTCGGCGCACGTCGACATGATCCTGTTGAACGCCGTCGATCCGAAGGCCATCGAGCCGGCGGTGAAGAAGGCGAAGGCGGCGGGTATCGTCGTGGTCGCGGTGGACGTCGCGGCGGCGGGCGCGGACGCGACCGTGCAGACCAACAACGTGCAGGCCGGCCAGCTCGCGTGCGACTTCCTCGCGAAGAAGCTCAACGGCAAAGGCAATGTCGTGATCGAGAACGGGCCGCAAGTGTCGGCGGTGATCGACCGCGTGAACGGGTGCAAGTCCGTGCTCGCGAAGAACCCCGGCATCAAGGTGCTGTCCGACGATCAGGATGCGAAAGGCTCGCGCGAAGGCGGCATGAACGCGATGCAGGGCTATCTCACGCGCTTCCCGAAGCTCGACGGCCTGTTCGCGATCAACGATCCGCAAGCTATCGGCAGCGATCTCGCGGCGAAGCAGCTGCATCGCTCGAATCTGGTGATTACGTCGGTGGACGGCGCACCGGATATCGAAAACGCGCTCAAGACCGATACGCTGATTCAGGCGTCCGCGAGCCAGGACCCGTGGTCGATGGCGCAGCAGGCGGTGAGCGTCGGCTATGACCTGATGAACGGCAAGAAGCCGAGCAGCACGATGATCCTGATGCCGTCGACGCTCGTCACGCGCGAAAACGTCGCCAATTACAAGGGCTGGTCGGCGCCGCATTAAAGCTGCACTAAGCTCTTAATCGCCGCTCGCTTCATTCGGCGAGCGGCGCGTCGAACATCGTCTCTCCGCCATTCGAACGGCGCGCCGCCTCCTGTTCAAACTCACTCTGCCTTTCAACCTGCCGATGCCGTCGACCGCAGCTTGCGCAGCGAGGCTCCTCACGGACACGCACGCACGCCGCGTACACGGCGTATCCTGTGGCTTCGACGCGGCCGTGCTTCGGTGAACGGTGACGCGCGTCCTCAATCGATCAAGCAGCGCAGACAGGAGAAACTGAATGGCCAGGGTTGAAGTCAAGGTTCCGCAGCTTTCCGAATCCGTCACCGAAGCGACGATGCTGCCGTGGAAAAAGAAAGCGGGCGACCCCGTGACGCAAGACGAGATTCTCGTCGAGCTGGAAACCGACAAGGTCGTGCTCGAAGTGCCCGCGCCCGCATCCGGCGTGCTGGCGGAAGTGCTCAAGCAGCAAGGCGATATCGTCCACGCCGACGAACTGCTCGCCGCCATCGACACCGAGGCGAAAGCCGCCGCGCCGTCTGCGGCCGCGCCCGCGCCCGCACCCGCCCCCGCGCCTGCCGCAGCATCTGAAAAGCCCGCCGCTGCTCCGGCGCAACAGGCGAGCCCGGCAGAGTCTGCGCAAGAAAAAGCCGACTTCGACGTGATCGTGATCGGCGCGGGCCCCGGTGGATACATCGCCGCGATCCGCGCCGCGCAGCTCGGCATGTCGGTCGCGTGCGTCGAGGAATGGATCAACCCGGCCGGCAAGCCGAAGCTCGGCGGCACGTGCCTTAACGTCGGCTGCATTCCTTCGAAGGCGCTGCTCGCGTCGTCCGAAGCGTTCGAGAACGCGAAGCTGCATTTCGGCGATCACGGCATTTCGATGGACAACCTGAACGTCGACATCAAGAAGATGATCGGGCGCAAGGAAGCCATCGTCGAGAAGATCACGGGCGGCGTGGAGTTCCTGTTTCGCAAGAACAAGATCACGTGGCTCAAGGGCCACGGCAAGCTCGCGGGCAAGGCGGGCGGCGCGTTTCGCATTGAAGTGAGCGGCGGCGGTCAGGACGGGACGCATACCGCGAAGCACGTGATCATCGCGACGGGTTCGAAAGCGCGGCATCTGCCGAACGTGCCCGTGGACAACCGCATCGTGTCCGACAACGAAGGCGCGCTCGCCTTCGACTCCGCGCCGAAGAAGCTCGCCGTGATCGGCGCGGGCGTGATCGGCCTGGAACTCGGTTCGGTGTGGCGCAGGCTCGGCGCGGAAGTGACGATTCTCGAAGCGCTGCCCGAATTTCTCGCCTCCACCGACACCGCGATCCAGAAAGAAGCCGCCAAGCTCTTCAAGAAGCAAGGGCTCACCATTCACCTCGGCGTGAAGATCGAGAACGTGAAGGCGTCGGATGCGGGCGTGTCCGTCTCGTACACCGACAAGGACGGCGCCGCGCAGACGCTCGACGCGGACCGCCTGATCGTATCCATCGGGCGCGTGCCGAACACCGACAATCTCGGGCTCGATTCCATCGGCCTCGCGACGGACCAGCGCGGCTTCATTCCCGTCGATGGCCATTGCGCGACGACGGTCCCCAACGTCTACGCGATTGGCGATGTCGTGCGCGGCCCGATGCTCGCGCACAAGGCCGAGGACGAAGGCGTGCTGGTGGCCGAGATCATCGACGGACAGAAGCCGCATATCGATTACAACTGCATCCCGTGGGTGATCTACACGCACCCGGAAATCGCGTGGGTCGGGCAGACGGAACAGGCGCTCAAGGCGGAAGGCCGCGAGTACCGCACCGGCCAGTTCCCGATGATGGCGAACGGGCGCGCGCTCGGCATCGGCGAGACGGACGGCTTCATCAAGATGATCGCGGATGCGAAGACCGACGAGATTCTCGGCGTGCACATCGTCTCGGCGAACGCGTCGGATCTGATCGCCGAAGCGGTCGTGGCGATGGAGTTCAAGGCGGCGTCGGAGGATATCGGCATCATTTCGCATCCGCATCCTTCGCTCTCGGAAGTGATGCGCGAGGCGGCGCTCGCGGTGAACAAGCGCGCGCTCAATATCTGAGTGGGCGGCGAAGCTGCCTTCGCGTTTCCGCCTTTGCATTGCACGTTCGCTGAACGATGGCGCGAACCGCCATACAATCGTCGCGCGGCGGCCGTGTCGATCACGGCGGGCCGCGCATCGTCGATGTTCAATGCAAATCTAAACCTGGAGAGGATATGAACGTAATGCTTGCCAGAAAGCTCGCCGTCTCGATGATCGTCGCTGCCTTCGGCGTGTCCGTCGCGGCCGTGTCGTATGCGCAGGACAACAGCAGCACGACCGACGCCGCGCCGTCGACCAAAGCCCAGCGCAAGGCCGCGCGCAAGGAAGCGCGCGCGAAGAAGAACGCCGAGCTGAAGAAGCTCGAAAGCGCGGGCTATAACCCGGCGCAGCGCGACGACGCGTCGTATCCGCAAGACATTCAGAAGGCCCAGAAGAAGGCCGGCATCGGTCAGTGATGCCGTAGCTGAACGTGCGCCGCGTTGGACGCGGCGCGCTGTTTTTTGACTCTGCGGCTGTCTCGGACGACGTGCCTTAATTAGTTCTACGTATTACCTCATTGATCGACAAGCCGGTCGTGCGATACAGCGCCGGCTCGACTCGAATAGCGTGGTGCCTGTCCCGGCGAAGCCCGTGCGCGTTTAGTCGCTCGCCGCTTGCGTCGGCTGCGCGACGCAGGTGAACGTTACCGTGGAAGTCTGTTCTTCCAGCGATCGCACGCCGCTCGTCGATTCCGATCTGACGAGCGGGCGCTGTGAACGCTGCTTGCAATAGTCGTCGGCGGCGTCCATCGCTCGGTTACGCGCCGTGACCCAGGACATGCGCGTGCCGGTGGCCTTGCCCGTGACGGTGAAGACGTTGGGCTGCGGGCCGGCGGTGACTGCCGTAGTCGTGCCGCACGCGGCGAGCGCGAGCAGCAAGCCTGCGCTGAGCGCGGCAGCGGCACGCTTAGCGAATGAATGGTGAGATGAATGAGGCATACGCGTCGTGTCGTGATCTCGATGAGGCACGCATGGTAACGCCGTACGCCGAATCCTTCACGGATCAGACAATTCGACGATGAGGCGGCGCACTAGCCGCCCTTCTCAATCGCTCAAGACTCGCCGATGCGATCCAGCAGCCGTTGCAGCCGCGCGTGCTGGCACGGCGCGAGACCCGGCGTCGACAGCGCCTGGTCCACGCGCGAGCGCCAATAGGTCTTCGAGAAAAGCGAATTCGCGCCGTCCAGATTCAGCACCTGTTCGAGATGCGCGATAGCCGCGTCGAGATGATTCACGTTGTAGGGACGTGGGCCCTGGCGTAAGTCTTCCATTGGCGAGATGCGGCCGCGCGTCGTGGACGCCCGGCGTTCGGTTTGAAGAAGCGAGGCGCACGCGAAGCGCCTGCTTCGCGTTGCCGTAGAGGATGACTGCAGTGCGTTGTCGCGCGAAGGCGATCAATGCATGTGCTGGCCGCCGTTGATCGCGATGTTCGCGCCAGTCACGAAGCCCGCATCGTCCGAACAGAGAAACGCCACGAGCGCCGCGACCTCTTCGGGCTTGCCGAGACGGCCCGCCGGAATCTGCGGAAGAATTTTGGACTCCAGAATGTCCTGCGGAACGGCCGTCACCATTTTGGTCGCGAGATAGCCCGGCGAGATGGTGTTGACGGTCACGCCCTTCTTCGCCACTTCCAGCGCGAGCGACTTGGTGAAACCGTGCATGCCCGCTTTCGCCGCCGCGTAGTTGGTCTGCCCGATCTGCCCTTTCGAGCCATTCACCGACGAGATATTGATGATGCGGCCCCAGCCGCGCGTGACCATATCCTCGCAGACGGGCTTCGTCATGTTGAACACGGAATCCAGGTTCGTGCGCAGGACGGCGTCCCAGTTCACCTTCGTCATCTTCTTGAACGTGGTGTCCTGCGTGATGCCCGCGTTGTTCACGAGAATGCTGATCGGTCCGACTTCGCGCTGAATCTTCGCGATGCAGTGCTGGCTTGCTTCGTAGTCGGCGACGTCGACGGGGTACGCGCGGAAGTTGCGCCCCTGCCGGTCCATGCTGGCGAGCCAGTCGGAGACGATCGTGTTGCCCGGCGAATGCGTGACGACGACGGCATAGCCCGCGTCGTTCAGCTTGATGCTGATAGCTTCACCGAGGCCGCCCATGCCGCCCGTTACCACTGCAATACGCTTAGTCATGCTAATAGTCCTCTCAGGTTCTATGGTGCTCGAATGCCTCCCGGCGGCGCGCTTGTAGTGTAGGTGTGATGCGCGAAGCCGGGATGTGTTGCCCGTCGATGCCCGCCGATGCCAGCTCTGGGGCGATGTACGTTACAGCCGCTCGACCGCCAGCGCGACGCCCATGCCGCCGCCGATGCACAGCGAGGCGAGGCCCTTCTTCGCATCGCGCTTCTGCATCTCGTGCAGCAGCGTGACCAGAATGCGGCAGCCCGATGCGCCGATCGGATGCCCGATCGCAATCGCCCCGCCGTTCACGTTGATCTTTTCCTGATCCCAGCCCATCTGCTTGTGCACCGCGAGCGCCTGCGCGGCGAACGCTTCGTTGATCTCCATCAGGTCGAGATCGTCGATGCTCCAGCCCGCGCGTTCCAGACAGCGCTTCGATGCCGGCACGGGGCCCATGCCCATCACCTTCGGATCGACGCCCGCGCTCGCGTATGCCTTGATGCGCGCGAGCGGCGTGAGGCCGAGCGCTTCGGCCTTCTTTGCCGACATCACGACGACAGCCGCCGCGCCGTCGTTGATGCCCGATGCGTTCGCCGCCGTCACCGTGCCTTCCTTCGAGAACGCGGGCTTCAGGCCCGCGAGCGCTTCGGCGGTGACCCCGTGGCGCACGAACTCGTCCGTGGCGAACTGGATCGGCTCGCCTTTGCGCTGCGGGATCGACACCGGCACGATTTCGTCGTTGAAGCGGCCGGCCTTCTGCGCGGCTTCCGCCTTGTTCTGCGACAAGGCTGCGAACGCGTCCTGCGCTTCGCGCGTGATGCCGTATTCCTTCGCGACGTTCTCGGCGGTGGTGCCCATGTGGTAGTTGTTATAAACGTCCCAGAGACCATCGACGATCATCGAGTCGATCAGCTTCGCGTCGCCCATGCGGAAGCCGTCGCGCGAGCCCGGCAGCACGTGCGGCGCCGCGCTCATGTTCTCCTGGCCGCCCGCGACGATGATCTCCGAATCGCCCGCGATGATCGCGTTGGCCGCGAGCATCACTGCCTTCAGCCCCGAGCCGCAGACCTTGTTGATCGTCATGCCGGGGACCATCTCGGGCAAGCCGGCCTTGATGACCGACTGACGCGCCGGGTTCTGGCCCGAGCCCGCGGTCAGCACCTGACCTAGAATGACTTCGCTGATTTGCTCGGGCTTCAGACCCGCGCGTTCGAGCACCGCGCGAATCACGGTCGCGCCGAGTTCCGGCGCTGCGATCTTCGCAAGCGAGCCGCCGAATTTGCCGACCGCGGTGCGCGCGGCCGATACGATCACTACGTCATTCATCTTCAATCCTCGTTGAACAGCAGAACTCGTGAATCACGGTTTTCATGCGCTTCGTTCGCGCACTCAATCACGCGCTTTCGATGCAAACGACGCTGCCCATTTACATGGGCTTTTAATTAGACTCTCAGGTCGACAACGGCCTTCTCCCGGTTGCATTCAAGCGCGAATAATGCGCAAGCGCAGATTCACCGCATGCGGTGTTGCACGCGTGAGTGGCATCTGGTCCGGGGAAGTAAGTCAGTGGGTACGCTTGTGCGCCGCACCAATCAGAAGTCATTCTAAACGGAAACAATCGACAAAAGTTTGCATATTCCTAGGTAATAACCCTAGTCTCAGTAAGAACTGCCGCATGAAAGATACGCCGACATTGGGAAAACGTCGAACGGACGTGCAATACAGCTGCTGTTTAGCAAGGGAAATTGCGTGGATAGTCTGACGAATGCTTTTTGAAAGTTTTCGCCGTCGGCTGCGGGAAGCCGTCGGCGGCGGCGCGCGAAGCGCCTGCCGTTTCCCCGAAGCACCGAACCAATTCAATGCCAGCTATTCATTATCTACTTAGTATTAGCCGATTTTGTCCGCGTCGACTCAGCAAGGTCTAACACGTTCATGACACGCGAATGTATTGCGGCAAGTTGTCCCTGCAGGTTAAATCGCCAAGACCAGTCTGATACCTTTGGCTCGTGAACAACACGCCATCATTCTGGTATTCGTTAATCGCTCTTCTTTGGTCAATACAACATCGCGATGATCGACTTCACCGTCCAGCACGCGAATCTCGCACGATCCGCATAGTCCTTCTTCGCAATCGCTTTGAATATCGATGTTCGCGCGCCTGAGTGTGGTCAGAAGCGTCTGATCGGGCGGAACGGTCAACGTCAGACCGGAATCCCGCAGTTCGACTTCGAATGCGTGCTCCGTGGACGGGTCCAGCGCGCCCAGCGTGGATTCGAAATGCTCCATCTTCAGCGCGCCTTCGGGCCACCGGGCGCTTGCGGCCGACAGCGCTTCCATCATGCGTGCCGGGCCGCACGCATAGACTTGCGTGTCCTCCTCGATGCGCAGCGCCGAAAAGTCGTTGCGCGCGCCCTCCTCCGATACGTACAGGCGCAGCCGTTCGCCATGCAGCGCGCTCAGGTCGTCGATGAACGCCATCGACGCGCGGCTGCGACCGCTATAGTGAATCTGGTATTCGATGCCCTGCTCGCGCGCGTGGCGCGCCATCGCGCTGATCGGCGTGCTGCCGATGCCTCCGGCAATCAGCACGACCCTGCGCGCAGCGGGATCGAGCCGGAAGTGATTGCGGGGTCCGCGAATGCGCCAGTGCGCGCCAGGCTTCACGGTGTCGTGTACCCATGCCGAGCCGCCGCGGCTCGCGGTCTCGCGCAACACGGCGATCTCGTAGGCGGCCGAATCGGCCGGATCGCCGCAGAGCGAATACTGCCGTGAGATGCCGCTGTCGCCGCAGATGACGTCGATATGCGAGCCCGGCGCCCAGCGCGGCAGCGCGCGGCCATCGGCCGCGACGAGGCGAACACGCGCGATGCGATCCGCGCACATCGACACCGATTCGACGATCACCGCGCGGCTCACAGCATGCGACGACGGCTCGCCGATGCGCACCGTCGCGCGCGGCTCGCGCACCGACGGATTCGTGCGCTCGGGATTCAGCGCGGGGTCCCATTCGACGTGGAGATGCTCGGGCCCGCGAAACGACGTGTTCGGCACGTACGTGAAGCGCTGCTCGGCGAGCCGCATGTGCGGCAGGCGGCGCGTGAGTTCGTCGAGGAAAATCTGCATCTCCATACGCGCGAGATTCTTGCCCATGCACTGATGCGCGCCGTAGCCGAACGTCAGCTGATCGCTGGCATTTTCGCGGCGGATGTCGAAGAGGTCGGCGTCCGCGAACTGATGCGAGTCATGGTTGGCGGATGACGTCACGATCAACAGCTTCGCGCCCGCCGGAATGTCGATTCCGCCGATCTTCACGTCGCGCGTCGCGAGCCGCCGCCACGCCGCGACCGATCCGTTGTGCCGCAGGCACTCTTCGACCGCGTTCGGAATCAGGCTCGGGTCTTCGCAGATGTCGCGCCACGCCTGGCCGTGTTGCAGCAACAGCTTGATCGCGTTGGCCGCCGCGTTGGCCGTGGTCTCGTGCGCCGCGACGATGCCCGCCATCATCATCGAATGCAGATAGGAGTCCGTAACAACGTCGGGCAGTGTCTGCTGCTTGCGGATGCCGTACTGCATCCAGCCGGGGCCGGACGGGTCCTCGCGCATCTTGTCGAGCACCTTGCCCGCGTACTGCCAGAACTTGCCGACCGCATGCGCGACCGCGACCTGCTCCTCCGGCTTCGGCCGGCCCCACGTATTCACCGTATGCGCGATCGAATATTCGCGCAGCGTGTCCATGTCCTCCTCGGGCACGCCGAGAAAATGCAGCGCGACGGTCAGCGGCACTTCCCACAACATCTGATCGACGAGATCGGCGCGGCCATCGTCGATGAAGCGATCGAGATACTCGCGCGTGAGCGCGCGGACCATCGGCTCGTGATGCGCGAGCGCCTCGGGCGTGAACGGATCCATCAGCGCGCGACGGCGTGGCATGTGCGCAGGTTCGTCCTCGTTGACGAGCGTGCGGTTGAGCGCGAAGCCGTACGACGCGAGCACCGCGTTCGCTTCCGGCCCGGTCGGCGTGATCTTCTCCAGCGCGATCGACGGGCTGAACGTGAGGTTGTCGCGAAAGATCGCCTTGATGTCGTCGTAGCGCGTGACGACCCAGTAGCCGAGCTTCGGGCTGTAGAACACCGGCTCCTGTTCGCGCGCCCAGCGCACGTACTCGGGCGGGTCTTGCTGATAGCCGTCGCTGAACGGATCGAAGTCCGCGGCGCGCGCGCTCACCGGGCAGCCGTTCGGCGCGGTCGAGTGGAAGGGGCATTGCGTCGCGGGTGTCGTCTCGGAAGTCGCGGTGTTTGCGTCGGTCATCAGGTTCGTCTCCTTGTCTTATTTATATAGGTGTCAGACCGGCTTTCCTTCGCTCGATGCCCAGTTGCGCATCAGCGTATTGCTGGGCCGCGTCTCGTCGATCATCTTGCGCGCCGTTTCGCGACCGGCGACAGGCAAGCCGGTTGGATCGAGCACGCCGATCTGCACCAGCACCGACGCCTGATCCCAATAGATGTGTTCGTTATAGAGCTTGTCGCCGCGAAAACGGACCACCGCGAGCATCGGCACTTCGAAATAGCGGCCCGTGGGAGCGAGGCCCGGCAGCAGCCAGTCGATTTCGCGATCATGCGTCGCGCAGAACACGAATTCGTCGACGATCCGGTCCGCGCCGATCGTGCGCGAGACCGGAATCAGCTTCGTGTCGTCCGGGTTCGAGTGGACGAAGTGGTATCGGTAGAAGCGTTTCAGCTCGTCGTATCCGACGCCGCCCGTCATCGTCGGAACATGGTTGACGTACGGCTCGGCGACCATGGTCGGCATGACGGCGTCGACATCGCGTGTCGCGAATTCGAAATAGCAGTGCTGTTCCCACAGGCGGTCGAGGTCGTAGACCGGACCGAGCACCTCGCGCAGCAAGCCGAGCGTGCGCGAGTAGGCCATCAGCGCGGCGGGTTTGTCGTACGGCGAGTCGGTGGACGTGGCGGGCGCGGCGAAACCGGGCGCGCAGCCGCTATATATATAGCGCTGTATCTGGGGCTTGCTGGCGAAGGCGTCGCTCGCTTGCGTTTCCGCGAAATGGAAGACCATCGGGCAGCGGATGGTGCGCAGGTCGTCGAGGCAGGCGGCGAGGTCGTCGGGATAGTAGGCCACCGCGCAGTCGATGTCCGCGTTCGCCGCCGCCTGCACGGCAAGCCGCCCGCCCGCGCCGAAGCCGACCGCGCCGACTTTGCCCGCATGTTCCGGCAGCGCGCGCAGGGCCTCGATGACCGCCGCCAGGTTTTCCATCGACACGCCACCGCCCCGATGCTCGCGCCCCGCCAACTCCGGCGCCAGCACGACATAGCCCTCTTCGGCGAAACGCTCGGCGGTCGATTGCGTGAAGTTGTCCAGGCCCGCGGCGTCGTGCAAGAGCAGCAGTCCCGGTCCCGAGCCTTGCGCCGGGCGTGTCACGTACGCGCGCATCGGGCCGCCTTCGTGGATGGCGATGTCGGTAAAAGTCCCAGCCATGTCAGGCGTCTCCGGAATTGTCGGTCAGGAAAGCAGCGTATCGGCAAGCAGCTTCACATTCAACACGACAATCACGCCCGCGACCAGCCACGCGAGCGCCGCCAGCCATCGGCCGATCACGAAGACGCCCATCTTCTGGCGGTCCGAGACGAAGCGCACGAGCGGCACGACGGCGAACGGCAGTTGCATCGAGAGGACTACCTGGCTCAAGACGAGGAGTTGGCCGGTAGCTCTTTCGCCATAGATCGCGGTGACGGCGATCACGGGCGTGATGGCGATCGATCGCGTCAGGAGGCGGCGCGCCCAGTTCGGCAGGCGCAGCCGGAGGAAGCCTTCCATCACGATCTGACCGGCGAGCGTAGCCGTCACCGTCGAATTCAGACCGGAGGCGAGCAGCGCGACCGCGAACAGGGTCGACGCGATACCGAGACCGAGCAGCGGCGACAGGAGATGGAACGCATCGGCGATTTCCGCCACCTGATCGTGACCGCTGCCATGGAAGACGGCCGCTGCGACAACGAGGATCGCGGCGTTGATGAACAGCGCGAGCGTCAGCGCGAGGGTGCTGTCGATCGTCGCCCAGCGGATCGCGTCGCGGCGCGCATCCACCGAAGCGCCATAGGCGCGCGTCTGCACGACCGACGAATGCAGATACAGGTTGTGCGGCATGACCGTCGCGCCGAGAATGCCGATCGCGAGGTACAGCATCTCGCGGTTCGCCACGATTTGCGGCGACGGAACGAAGCCGCGCAGCACCTGCGCGAGCGGCGGCGCCGCCGCGGCGATCTGCAGCGCAAAGCAGACCGCGATGACGACCAGCAGCGCGATGACGAATGCTTCGAGGAATCGGAATCCTCGGTTGACGAGGAGCAGTAGAAGAAAGGCGTCGAGTGCCGTGATCAGCGCGCCGAGCACGAGCGGAATGTCGAACAACAGCTTCAGCGCGATGGCGGTGCCGATGACCTCGGCGAGATCGCACGCGATGATCGCCATTTCGCACGCGAACCACAGCGCCAGATTGACGGGCCGGGAGTAATGATCGCGACAGGCCTGCGCGAGATCGCGCCCCGTCGCGACACCGAGCCGGACGGCCAGTGCCTGCAGCAGAATCGCCATCAAGTTCGACAACAGGATGACCGCGAGCAAGGTGTAGCCGAAGCGCGATCCGCCGGCGATATCCGTCGCCCAATTGCCGGGGTCCATGTAGCCGACGGAGATCATGTAGCCGGGGCCGGCGAACGCGAGGAGCCGCCGAAACCAGCTGCCGCCGGTGGGCACTCGCACCGACGCGTAGACCTCCGGCAAACTCGGGCGCAAATCGTCCTGTCGAGCATCTTTGTACGCGGGGCGAGGGTCGCGCATCGGCACGTGCCTCCAGCAAGGCGCTTGTCAGTGAACGAATATGCGCCGGGCAGATTAAAGATACAAGCTCCGGGCGGGTCGTCGACGTCGGCTGCTGATAATCCTACTTATCAGATGTAGCGATTTGGGTTGTCAATTTCACACGGAGTTGATAACCTCGCCGCAAATGGCTGATATTAAAGACAAAATTTCTCGTTCTCAAGTCGCGCTGCACGACGGCCCGGCGTCGCAACGACTCACGCGCCAGCATTTCGCCCTGTATCGCGGCTATTTAGACGGCGTGTCCGAAGCGCAGCTTCACGCATCGTATGGCGACTCGGGCAGCGACGTGCGCAGCACTCGCCGGCTCATCGCTGCCCTGCGCGACACGCTGTCCGTGCTCGCGCGCCGCGCGCAAGATATCGAGGCCGCGCATCTTCTTCGGTTGCGTCCGGGGAGCATTCCGTCGACGCCCGCCGAACTCGCCGCGAGCGCGCCTTCGCTCGAGGCATTCCGCGAGCGCGTCGACCCGGATGGTGTATTCGGTGAAGCCGAGTTGCTCGCGTTGTACCGCGAGGCGTATCCCGCGGACGCGTCGCCCGCGGTGGACCGGCGGACCGCGCGAAACATGCGCCTGCGTCGGCGTCAGGCGGACGCGCTCGCGCGAATGGAAGCGACGCTCGTCCACGATCCGAAGCCAGAGCATCCGGTCGATGGATGGTTCGAGCCGGCAGTCGCGGCGCGGCTCGCGGCGGCCGGAATCGAGACGATCTCGGATCTGATCGCGCTGGTCGAAGGCCGGCGACATCGGTGGTACACGGCGGTGCCGCGACTCGGTCCCAAAGGCGCGCAGCGGATCGTCGACTGGCTGCAGCTGCACGCGGATGCGCTCGGGCACAGGCTCTCGCAAGTGGCGCTGGTGCCTCGTCGGCAGTGGACAGCGGATGCGCCCGCGCGCCCCGCTGCCGATGGTGATGCGGTCGCCGTCGCGCCGCTCGAAGCAGTTCGCGTCCCCGCTCCGCTCGACGGCTCCAATGGGACGAACCGGGCTACTGGCGCGAGTTGCCCCCTCCGCACGGATATCGAGGCGATTACCGCCTGGCTCGACGCGCGTTCGGCAAGCGAGCATACACGCCGGGCATACCGACGCGAGGCGGAGCGGCTGCTGCTGTGGGCATTGGTCGAGAAGAACAAGCCGCTGTCGTCACTGACTTCACTGGATTGCGGCGATTATGTTCATACCTTTCTCGTCAACCCGCCCGCCGCGCGTTGGGTGGGGAGAGAGCGCGTCGAACGTTGCCTCGCCGGCTGGCGGCCGTTTGCCGGGCCGTTGTCCGATCGAAGCCGTGAGACGGCGCGCGCGATACTCAACGCCATGTGCCAATGGCTGGTCGAAGTCGGTTACCTGGCGACGAATCCATTTAGCGGGTTGTACCGTGCGGCGACGCCGCCCGTTTTCGATGCAGAGACGCGCTCGCTCGACTTCGAGCAGTGGAAGTACGTTTTCGACGCCGTGAACCGGCCTCAGTATACCTTCACGGAACACCGCGACCGCCTCGCGCTGCTGCTCGCGTATGCCACAGGATTGCGCCGCGGCGAATTGGCGAGCGCGACGACCGACATGCTGTCAGTCGGGCGTCTTGCGGGCGTCGATGCGCAGGTTTGGCGGTTGAGCGTTGGCCCGGCATCGCGGGGAAGGAGGAGCCGCTCGGTACTTCTGCCGCCGATCGTGATCGAGGCGCTGCAAGAAAACCTCGCCATGCGCGGACTTCCCGGCGCGCTGGATTGCCCGGAAGGCACCCCGCTGCTCTCCCAGGCGCGCAGCGGCGGGTCGATCACGCCCGACGGCATCGGCAAGCTGTTTAAGGCGATCTTCGCGAGCGCCGCCGCTGCGGCGGAAAAGGAAGCTCCCGGGTCAGGGCGTCGGCTCGCGCTCGCGAGTACGCACTGGCTTCGGCACACGCATTCCGCGCATGCGCTGGCGCAGGGCGCGGACATTGTCCAGTTCGGCAAGGGCCTCGGGCATGCGAGCCTCACGACCACATCGCTCTACTTGCAGGGCGACGGTTCGCGGCGTTTACTTGGCGTCGAGCGGCTTCTCAGAGAGACTTTGGCGCTCGGATCGTCGTCAGAATCCGCTTAAGGCTGTCTACGGGTGCTTCGGGACGTTGTAAAAATGCCTGCGAGGACCTGGAAACGACTTCAGAGTTTACTTGAGGTTTACCGGTTGGGCGTTTATTCTTCGGTTTGCAGTATGTTTTCCACAAACCGAAGAATTATTTGCTTACCCAGGCCCGCCAGTGACTGCGAACTCCATGTTAAGCGCCCGGCTTCCCGAAGTCGATCAATCCGTTTCCATCGAAACGCTGCTGGGGGTGGCCGCCCAAGCCACTGACATCCTCAATCAGATCCGCGACGCGATGCTCGAGCCATACCCTCGGAAGAGCGCGCCGACGTTCACGAGCGCGCAGGTCGCGTCACTGTGCGGGATCGACAAGCAACGGTTTCAGTATCTGACGACCAAGGGTGAGCTGCCGGCGGGAACGTCGAAGGGCGCGGGACGGAGCAAAGAGTTCACGTTGGAAGAAACCCTCACGTGGGTTCGCGCGACGAAGGAACGCGTCAGGCGCCCCGAGGGCAAGCGCGGACGCATTGTGACGGTGGCGAACTTCAAGGGCGGCGTCGCGAAAACCACGACTGCCGTTTCGGCTGCGCAGGCGCTAACGCTGCTCGGCCGACGCGTGTTGGTGATCGACTGTGATCCCCAAGGCACCACGACGCAGCTGTGCGGGTGGGCGCCCGACGCCGAGATCTCCGACGACCAGACGCTCTTGCCGCTCATCTATGGCGACCAGGAGACGCTGCGTTATGCCGTCCAAGAGACCTACTGGCATAACCTGGATCTCATCCCGGCCTCCTCGTCGCTTTTCGACGCCGAATTCGAGATACCGGCGAAGGTGCTCAACGACAGCACGTTCGAGTTCTGGGAAATCGTCCGCAAGGGCTTGCTGCCGTTGACAGACGAGTACGACGCGATCGTCATCGATACGCCGCCCGCGCTCAGTTATCTGACCATCAACGCGCTGCTGGCGTCCGACGCCATTCTCCTCCCTTGCCCGCCCGAAGCGCTCGACTTCGCGAGTTCGACGCAGTTCTGGCATCTATTCGCGGACATTGCCAAGAAGCTACCGGGCGTACTCGAACAGAAGCGGTTCGATTTCGTGAATGTGATTCTGACGAAGGCCAAGTCCGACGACGTTTCCCGCGTTGTTCGGGGCTGGTTGCAGAAAGCTTACGGCGATCGCGTGTTGCCGTTCGAGATTCCGGAGTCCACGGTACCGAAAGGCGCGTCCGCGCAACTCTCGACGGTCTACGACTTGTCGAAGCCTGACGGAAGCACGGCCGCTTACAACCGGTTCAAGGAGCCGCTCGACCGGCTTGCAGAACACCTCGACGCGCAGTTCGTGCGCGCATGGAACCAGAAGGAGGAATAAATGGGGATTGGCGACAGGCTCCTCGCGAAGACGGCGAACGTCGGGAGCAAGCCGTCGGAGACGGCGCAGCGGCCCGCGAACACCGAGCCACGTACATCGCCCGGCAGATTGATGGATGCGCAGCATCGCATCAACACGGCACAGGCACGCATCAAGGAACTGGAATCGCAACTGGAAGAGCGGGCGGCGCTTGAAGTGCCGCTCGACGCGCTCGTGGAAGTGCCGGGGCGCCGCCGTAAGCTCACAGCCGAACAATTCCAGGAGCTAAAGAGTAACCTCGCGCAGCACGCGTTGGCCACTCCGATACTCGTCCGTTCGATCGCAGACGGGCGTTACGAAATCGTCGCCGGGCACAATCGGGTCGCGGCTTACAGGGAACTCGGGCGCAGCAGTATTCGCGCGAACGTGGCATCCATCGACGAAGGCGAGATTGAGTTTGCCGCTTTTTTCTCGAACCTTCTGTCTCCGTCCCTCACGGATTTCGAAAAGTACTGGAACTTCAAGCGGCTTCAGGAGTTGAGCGGACTCTCGCGGACGGAGATCGCCGACAGCGCCGGATTGAGCAAGAGTCACGTGAGCCGGATTTTCTCGTTCGATGCGTTACCGGACGCAGCGAAAGAAGTTCTGGCGACGAAGCCGGAACGACTCGGGAGCAATGCTGCTCAGAAGCTCGCCGCGCTGGCAGAAGCGGGAAAGTTCGAGAAGGTTGTCGAAGCAGTTCGGCGCCTTGTCGACGACGAGAACTTTACGCAGGACAAAGCAGTTGCACTGGTCGCGGAGAAACCGAAAGCAACCCCGCCGAACTCAACAGTTGTTCGCGCCGGGCGGCGGAAAGTTTGTGAAGTTACCAGCCGAAACGGAGTGGTAGGAGTCCGGTTCTTCGAAAAAGACGCGAATGCGGCGGACGATTGGGGTCAGCGAATTGCGGATTTCATCAGCAAGTCGCTAAGCGAAGCAGCCGACGACGAATAACCTACTAGGTACTCGTTTAGAATCAAGGACTTAGCGTTTAGCCAGCCAAACATTAACATCCTTCCGGACCATACCAGCACATCAGTTGGCCGAGGTAGCCATGTAACCAATACCCTATAAAAGACAAAAGCCTTCGGCGCCAACCGAAGGCTTTTGAATTCGGGCTTAACTGCTGTTCGCCCGGTTCGCTTCCCGACGCCAATCGGGTCACGAGTGCACATCTCGAAGTTTAGCGGATCGCGATCGGCAGTCAAGCGTTTGCCCTCCATTTCTCGAAATGGACGCACTTGACATGCATATCGCGCAACTTTCCGTTGCTGGCGAGGGTAGTTCTCGTCCGCAACACCATGAAATCCTCCGCGGACCAGAAGACCAACAGGCGCTGGACGAATACGCTTGTGATCGGTCGAACCTCCCCTGGGTTATCTTTCGTGCGGCACATCGCGCGAATCACTTATCCGCGCTACCGGCTCGCGCGCGGGCGGTCCTCGCCGCTCTGGCGCGGACAGTCGATGCTGCGCGCCCGTTTGCAGCCATATTCGCCCGACGCGAGCTTTTGACAGGGCGAGCACTGCAATCCATGCGGACCTTCTATCGCAGCCTCGACGATCTAGAAGCTGCCGGATTCATCACCCGCCCCCCGCAAGCAAGGTACGGGAGCGCTGGTCTTTTTGGTCGCGCATATCTTCATTTAACAGCCAAAGCCGCCGACCTGCTCGGGCTGACAGAGAAGCCACAAGACACGTCCAGTTCCTCGCCCGAGACGCGACCGTCGCCTGCACGCAGCCCCAGCGACGTTTCATTGGCCGGACCGTCTGTCACGGTGGCAGACGGTGCTATATATAAGGATCTATCCCCTACTAATCAAAAGAGACAACCGGGACGCCTCCCCGCCGACCTCACGCGCCTGCGCCTCCTGGGATTCCGTGAATTCTTCATCTTTAAACTCATGGGCGAAGCTCGCCAACACCGAAAGCGTCTTTCCGACGTCGTAGAAACGACCTGGGACCATCTCAAGCGAGCCAAGCACCCCGTCAGCTATCTTCGCGCTCTGCTGCGAAAGCCCGTCGACTACGCGTATCGAGTTCGTATGCATCGCGCTGAATCCGCCGAACAAGAAACGCGCGAGTTGAACGACCTGCACGTTCACCAGGCCGCCAAGGCGATCGCAGGCAAAGCGTTTGCAAGCAGCGACGGGCTCACGCGTTATTTCGTGTCTGCCGACGCAACCGAACTTACCGCGCATCACTGCGATGAAGCGCGTCCTCGCGTACGCATAGGAGCCTGGGCCAGCGACTTCGTCGCCGCACTAGATGCCGGCCGCATCGTGCCCGTTACAGATACCGCTGCGCACGTCGCGGCCGCTGTATCGCGTCGCAGTGCGGCCGATCGGGGCGACGCCGCACTCGCGCAGCCACCGTTGCCGAGCACGGCACATATGAACGAACTCAAGCGCTTCCTCAAGTTGAAAACGGGCGGCATCGCCCTCAGATCGTCTTCAAGCGAGAAGTTCGGACGCATGCGCGGGAGCGGTCCCTCATCTAAGCGCCCCGCACTGTCTGACGTTTCGCCGCAACGCACAGACCTTTTGAAAAACCTGCTGCGTCGCAACAAATCCTGATATACTCCAAGGTTCCGCCTCTAGAGGCGATTGAAATACGCAAGCTGCGCGACTAGCCGGTTTGCGCGCTTTGCTCGATGCGATTCTCAGCAAGCCGTCCGTGATCGAAACTCATTCGATATCCATGCGGGTCGTACGCTCGCTTCCGGGGACCTGTCATCGCCGAGCAAACCTGTCGAGGAGAAAGTATGGCAAGTTTTGATCGGGAAGATTCGGAGCTGGATATCGTCGCGCCGGCGCGCAAATCGCCGGGCCGACGCGCAGGCAAAGCAAAGGGCCAGACCGGCAACGTGCAGCCCGATGTCGTGATGACGGCGGAGCAGGACGAAGAGCGCCAGCGTCAAATGCGCGCGTTGATTCAACTGGGCAAGGAGCGCGGCTATCTCACGCATGCCGAGATCAACGACCACTTGCCCGACAACTTCGCGCAGACGGCGGCGATGGAAACCATCGTCAGCACGTTCAACGACATGGGCGTGGCCGTCTACGAGCAAGCGCCGGACGCCGAAACGCTTCTGTTGAGCGACAACGCGCCGACGGTGGTGACCGATGAACAATCGGAAGAGGAAGCCGAAAACGCCCTTTCGACCGTCGATTCGGAATTCGGCCGCACGACTGACCCTGTTCGCATGTACATGCGCGAGATGGGCGCCACCGAACTGCTCACGCGCGCTGGCGAAATCGCTATCGCGAAGCGCATCGAAGACGGCTTGCACGAGATGATCCAGGCAATTGCCGCGTGCCCGTCGACGGTGGCGAGCATTCTGGCGGACGCCGCGCAAGTCGAATCCGGCGAGCTCAAGATCGACGAACTCGTCGACGGTCTCAAGGAAGACGACGCAGCGGAAGAAGAAATTTCGGCATCCGAAGTGACGGAATCGACCGACATCGATACGGACGCCGAAGAATCGGATAGCGACGAAGACGACGACGGCGACATCGAAGGTGGCGACGCCGGTGCATCGAACGAAGCGCGTTTGAAGCAACTGAAAGCGGACTGTCTCGAAATTTTCGCTCGCGTGCGCGAGTTGGCCGAACAAGCCAGTCATCTGAAAGGTTCGGGCGCCGCAGCAACGAAGGCGGTCGAACGTGCGCGCGCCGAAATTCAGCGCGAACTGGGGTCGATCCGTTTCACGGCTAAGACCATCGACCGTCTGTGCGCGAACGTTCAGCAGCAAGTCGCGCAAGTTCGCGAGATCGAACGTCGCATCCTGCAGATTGCCGTGGATCGCTGCGGCATGCCGCGCGAGAAGTTCGTCGAGTCGTTCCCGGGCCATGAGACCGACCTCGAATGGACGGCTCGCACGGCCGCAAGCGCCAAGCAATACGGTGCATCGCTCGAACGCAGTTTGCCGGCCATTCAGGCAGAGCAGCAAAAGCTCATCGACATCGAAGCCGCAGTCGCGATGCCGCTCAAGCAACTCAAGCAGATCAACCGTCAGATGACGGCTGCCGAGCTGAAGATGCGTCAGGCGAAGCGCGAGATGATCGAGGCGAACCTGCGTCTCGTGATTTCGATCGCGAAGAAGTACGTCAATCGCGGCATGCAGTTCCTGGATCTGATCCAGGAAGGCAACATCGGTCTGATGAAGGCGGTGGACAAGTTCGAATATCGCCGTGGCTGGAAGTTCTCGACGTATGCGACGTGGTGGGTTCGTCAGGCCGTGACGCGCTCGCTCGCCGATCAGGCGCGCACGATCCGCGTGCCGGTTCACATGATCGAAACGATCAACAAGCTGAACCGCATCTCGCGCGAGATTCTGCAGCAGACCGGTCAGGAAGCGCATCCGTCGGTGCTCGCCGAGCGCATGGAAATGCCCGAGGAGAAGATCCGCGGCATTCTCAAGATCGCGAAGCAGCCGGTGTCGCTGGAAACGCCGGTCGGTGAGGACGCCGATGCAACGCTCGGCGACATGATCGAAGACCAGGGCGCCGCGTCGCCGGCGGATGCCGCCGTGCACGCGAACATGCGCGCCGCGATCGACGACGCGCTCAACGCGCTGTCGCCGCGCGAAGCGAAGGTTCTGCGCATGCGCTTCGGTATCGACACGGCGTCGGACTACACGCTCGAAGAACTCGGCAAGCAGTTCGATGTGACGCGCGAGCGTATTCGCCAGATCGAAAGCAAGGCGATGCGCAAGCTCATGCACCCGAGCCGCGCGGACAAGCTGCGTCCGTTCCTGGATCGCTAAGCTAGAACCAGCAAGTCGAGTAGGTCCATAACGCGTGCCGTCCAATGGACGGCACGCGTTTTTTTTCGCCTGCGCCGCTCAGCCGCGCGTGGTGCCCTTCGGTGCCGATGCCGCCGCGCACGCCTGGAGCGCGACGATCGCCTTACGCGCGAGCGTCACCGTCTCTTCGCAAGCGTGAACGTTCGCGAAGATCGAACATCCGCCGCCCGCATCTATTTTCGATACCGCGCGGCGCACGCGTTCCAGCGCCGATTGCGGTGAGCCGCTGTCTTTCACGATGGCGGCGACGTCGAATGCGCTGCCGCCATCCGTCTCGACATAGCCGGGGCATTGACCGACCGCCTGCGCGTGCGCGCCGGCGCACGCGAAACCGACGAGCGCAACGACTGCGAGCGTTCGCGGGCAGCGCCTGCGAAGACAGAAGAAGCGAAGAGTGTTCATGGCGTCGCAATCCAACAGAGCATCGCATCGAGATATGGCGCGCCGGGCTCATCGATAGCTTTCGTGCAGCACCGCGTTGTCCACAGTTTCCGTGCACAAGCGTGTGGATATCCTGAGCATCGCCGAGCCAACGCGTTGATGCGAAACGTGTTTCGCCCGTCGTGCGAAATGCGCGCGTGAAACGCCTATTGTGGGCCGGTTCAAAAAAGCGCGTTCGCTCTCGTGTTTTCGATCGGTTCCCACGACGACGCAATGTCGTTGTCCACAATTTCAGTGGTCAACCATGTGGATATCCTGAGCATCGAGCGGCTAAGTTCTTGACGCTCCACGCGTTTCCGCAGACGTCGCGCAATCATGCGTCGCGCGACGATCGCAGCGCATCGTCGCTACTAGGACTCAACCGCGCTTCGGAATGTCGAGCCCGCGTTGCACTGCTGGCCGCGCGAGGAAGGCATCGAGCGCGCGGTGCACATGCGCGTACGCGTCGAACTGAACGAGATCGCGCGCCTCGTAGAAGCCGACCAGATTACGCACCCACGGAAACACCGCGATATCCGCGACGCTGTAGTCGTCGCCCATGATCCACTCGCGGCCGGCGAGCCGCGCGTCGAGCACGCCGAGCAGACGCTTGCTCTCCGCCACGTAGCGATCGCGCGGCCGCTTGTCCTCGTAGTCCTTGCCCGCGAATTTGTGGAAGAAACCGAGCTGGCCGAACATCGGACCGACGCCGCCCATCTGGAACATGAGCCATTGAATCGCTTCATAACGGCGCGCCCGGTCTTCGGGCAGCAACTGGCCGGACTTGTCGGCGAGATAGATCAGAATCGCGCCCGACTCGAACAACGCGAGCGGCTCACCGCCGGGTCCGTTCGGGTCGATGATCGCGGGAATCTTGTTGTTCGGATTCAGCGACAGGAATTCCGCAGACATCTGATCGTTCGTATCGAAGCGCACCAGATGCGGCTCGTAGGGCAGGGCGGTTTCTTCCAGCATGATCGACACTTTGACGCCGTTCGGCGTCGGCAGCGAGTAAAGCTGGATACGGTCGGGATGCTGCGCGGGCCATCTGCGGGTGATCGGAAAGTCGGAGAGCGCGGGCATGGCGGGTCCTGTTCGATGGGAATCGCTCAATATAGCGAGTTCGCTCACGCCATGCCGCCGCGACGCTCACCGTGCCGCAGCTCCCGAAAGCTGGCTCGGAAATTGCGGCATCCGCCACGCTTCCCGACAAAAGACCGGCGCCCAGAGCCGGGATTTCAACGACCAGACTCCTCAACCGCTGCCTTGCCGCCGCCATGAAAACCGTTCCTCTCGCAACGCTTACCGCGCTCGCCGCTGTGGCTGGGGGATTGCTGCCCAGCGTGTCGCAGGCTTACCCGCTCGAACAACAGCTCGACTGCAAGTCGAGCGCCCATCGATTCATCGCGCCGCTGCGCGACGAGCAGTACATCGACGCGAGCCCGATGCGCGTCGAAGCCAATTCGGTCAACGCGTTCCGGCCGACGCACGGCAGCGACCTCACCGCGTACGGCTTTCGCGTCTACGCGGTGCTGGGCTACGAACACGGCGACGCGCTCTTCAAGCAGGGCAAGGGCGAGCCGATCAACGATTCGGCGTATGGCGTCGTCGTGGTCGGATCGAAGGAGTCGGTCGAGGCGCGCGTGCGCGATGCAGGCAGCACGGCCGTGGTGCACGAAGTCGTGCCGATGCTCATGACCGCCATCTTCTGCAACGGCAGCCCGATGCGAAACACGGCCGGCACGGTCGCAACCGACACGACTAGCAGTCATTGAAACGGCGTTGCAAGGCATATCGCCGATAATGTTCCCCTGATCGACGACGCGCGCACTGTCGCGCGCCACCCAACACTTCCACACAAGGAACCGGAGGACGACGCTCGCGCGCCCGATCCGGTCGACAGGAGAACGGAGACATGCCTGAAGCAGCCAACACGAATTCGAAGATCGCGGTCGTCACCGGAGCGGGCAGCGGCATCGGACGCGCAGCGGCGCTCGCGCTGCTCGCCGATGGCTGGTCGGTGGTGCTGGCGGGCCGCCGCGCCGCGCCGCTGGAATCCGTCATCGCCGAATCCGGCGCGGGCGAACGCGGGCTGGCCGTGCCGACCGACGTGGCCGATCCCCAGTCGGTCGAACGGCTCTTTCAGGCGGCGGTGGAGCGCTTCGGACGCGTCGATCTGCTGTTCAACAATGCTGGCGTGAGCAACCCGCCCGGCCCGTTCGAAGACTGGACGCCGGAGCAGTGGCAGGGCGTCGTCAACGTCAATCTGAACGGCATGTTCTATTGCCTGCAGCACGCGTTTCGTACGATGCGCGCGCAGTCGCCGGGAGGCGGGCGCATCATCAATAACGGTTCCATTTCCGCGAGCGCGCCGCGTCCGAATTCGGCCGCCTACACGGCGACGAAGCATGCGGTCGCGGGCCTGACGAAATCCGCATCGCTCGATGGCCGCAAGTACGACATCGCGGTCGGCCAGATCGATATCGGCAACGCGCTCACCGAACTGTCCGAGCGCATGTCGCGCGGCGTGCCGCAGGCGAACGGCGAGATCGCCGTGGAGCCGATGATGGACGTGAAAATTGTCGGCCAGTCCGTGCTGTACATGGCGAACCTGCCGCTCGAAGCGAACGTGCTGTTCCACACCGTGATGGCGACCAAGATGCCTTTCGTCGGCCGCGGCTGAACGCGCTATTCGGTGCGATACCAAACGCGAATGCCCGAGTACCAATGGCTTACGTTGGTATCGTCACCGGCGCCGAAGGTGGAGAGACTTTCCACGTTCAACACGTCGATGCGATTCTCCGCGATCCACCGGTTCGCGCGTTCGACGAGCGCCGCGCCGTTTTCGTACACGTTGCCTTTGATCAGGTGATGCTGCACTACCTGCCGCTCGAAATCTTCGTAGGCGATCTTCGTCATCGGTCGTCTCCTTCTCGATGTTCTTATCGCCGGCTTCGGCAAGCCGGCGCATGTCTCGCGTGACTGATTCGAGCATCATATGGCCTGAACGATGAAGCGCGCGGGGCGGTTTACCCGCGGTTCGAATGCTCGCGGCTTGTGACGATCGTGCCGGGCGGCTCGTCCGAACCGGTGTAACGCGAAACCGCTGCACGCATTTGGCCGCCGTCGCCGATCTTCGCTACCATCTCCCGGTGGCGTCGATACCGGCGCGGCCCTCACCTGATCCCATGTCCTTCGTTTTGCTCGATCCCGCCATGCTTGCCGGCGATCCGCTCGACGCCGAGGAAGCACTTCTTGCGCGCGCCGCGTCGGGCGATGCCGTCGCGCACATTTGGACCGCACCCGTCTCGCTCTCGGTGCCGCGCAGCTATCAACGCTACCCGGCGCTCGCCGATGCCCGCGCAAGCTTCGCGCGGCGCGGCTGTCCGGTGTGGCAGCGTCTGTCGGGCGGCGGCCTGGTGCCGCAAGGACCGGGCATCGTGAACCTGAGCCTCGCGTATCCCGTGCGCGCGCCGATGGGCGCGCTCGCCGAGACGGTCTATCTGCACTTGTGCGGCATTCTGGCCGACGCGCTGCGAACACTCGGCGTCCTCACGCATCATCAGGCGGTGGACGGCTCCTTTTGCGATGGACGCTTCAATCTGGCGTGGGGACCCGGCAACGATGCGCGCAAGATTGCGGGCACCGCGCAGTACTGGCGGCGCGCGCCGCAGCCAGCCGATGAGCGCGACACGCCGCTCTACGCCGTGCTCGCCCACGCCGTGTTGCTGGTGAATGCCGACCCGGTCGAGATCAACGAGCGCGCCAACGCGTTCGAAGCGCTCATCGGCAGCGGACTCCGCTATCAAGAGATGAAAGTCGTCACCGTCGCGCAGGCGCTCGCGTACGAATGCTTCGAGATTCCCGCCGACCTGCACGCGCGCGTCTGCGATGCGCTCGCCGCGCGTCTTGCGCTGGCTTCGCTGCCCGAGACAGGTTGAGCGTCTGGTCGCTGTCCGTTTCAACCGCATCGAGGTGGCCATGCCGCTCAGACGTGCATCGAACGGCTTCTTTTTTGCGCTGTGGGTCGCCGTCTGCGCGGCCGCGCCCGAGTTTCTGTGGCAAGGACTCGTTTCGCTTGTCGGACACTTTTCGCTGACCGACGCCGCCGCGGCGCTTCTGATCGGCGCAATCCTCGCGTTCTTCGTCGATCCGGTGCTGGAGCGCGTGCGCGCACTCGGCGAGGACGCGACGCATCGAAGCCCCGACAAGTCGCCCGCCTTCGCCGCGTGCGAAGCGTTGAGCTTCGCCGTGGTGGCCGTGTGCGTGCACGAGGCGATCACCGTCTATGTCGCCGCGAGCCATTCGAACGAGCAGGCCGGCGAGAATCTCGCGAAAGCGGTCGCGCAGGCGGTTCAATGGGCGGCGATGCCCTTCTTCATCACCCTCGCGTGGCTCGCGGCGCGCGGGCCGCGCTGGACGGCATGGCCGGCGGCATTGCTCGCGGTCGTGATCGGCTATCTGTGCGGTGTGGCCTTCGAGTGGGGAGGGCGCGTTATCGCGACGACGCTGATTCCTTCAGTGCTGATTCTGATCGCGGGTTCCGTGGTCGTGCGCGACCAATGGGACCCGTCCACGTTTCGCCGCTGCGCCCGCGCGACGGCCGTCGTCGCGGCGACGTGGCTCGTGTTGACCGGCGCGCTGCAAGTCGCGCTGTGGCTCGCGCACGTGCAGAGCTTTCGCATCTACACGAACGCGGAGTTCTGGAGCGACCTGCGGTTCTACATCGGCTGGGTAACGGGGCTGCTGGTCGCGCCGGGGATGGTCGCTCCGCTCAATCCGCACGTACGCTCCGCCGACGATAGCTGGCGCCGCCGCCGTTGATTCGACTCAGGTCGAAGGCGGCGGAGGCGGCTGGATGCCCGGCGGCGGTGGCGGCGGCGGAGTTGTGTAAGCGCCATTGGGCGGGACGGTTCGCACAGCGCCGCTGACGGGCACTTTGTCGCCCGCCGCGTACATGCACTGGAGATACGCGTAGTCGTAGCTGCGCTGCACGCCGTAGCCGGACGACTGCGCCGCGCCTACGCCGAACGCGCTGCCCGTGAGCAGGCCCGCGCCCGCGCCGATAGCCGCGCCCGAGCCGCCGCCGAACGCCGCGCCCGCCGCCGCGCCGATCGCGGTGCCCACGACCGCGCTTCCAACCGCGCTGTTGTTCGCGGCCTGATCGGCGCTGACGCCGCCGACCTGCTGGAGCGCGAACTGACGGCACGAGGCATCGTCGGCGCGGAACTGATCGAACGTCTTGGTGGAGCCGGGAAGCGCCATGACGCTCGGCCCGCTCGGCATGACGGTGCATGCGGACAGGCCGGTGAGCGCGAGAAGAAATACGAGCCTTCGGTAGTTCATGGACGTGACTCCGTTAGCAATTCATCATTGATTCGACGGCGGGGGCGGTTGCGCCGGCACTTCGCGCCAGCCGCCCGGGCACTCCTTCACATACGGGTAGTACGTGCGCGAACCGTCGCAGTAGTACCAGGAACCGCCCGGCTGCGCGGCTGCGGCCTGTCCTTGTTCGACATACGTGGTCGGCGCGGCGGGCACCGCGACCACCGGCGCGGGCGGATAGTAGTAGTACGGCACGGGCGCCACCGGGTAATACAGCGGCGCGCCGAACCAGATTCCGACACGGCCGCCATGCGCGCTCGCGGTTGTCGCCACACCGGCGGTAGCGAGCACCGACATCGCGATAAGAGCCTTCAGGCGATTCACGACTTTCTCCAAAAAAATTCTTGCTCAGTTGCCTCGCGGCAGGAAACTTCTGGCTTCCACATGGCCGCGACGCGTGCATTCTTCTACGCTATTCCAGTCGCGGAAGAATTTCAATTACGGCACGGCGACGCATTCTTTCGGCGTGTTACCCGGTAATAATGCGTGTCAAGAACACCCGAAACCGAGGCGACCATGACCGATGCAGGCGGCACGAAAGAACGCGTTCGCGTTGTCGAGACAGTCACGCTGTCCGACGACTGGTACGTGCTCAGAAAAGTCATCTTCGATTTCCGGCGCCGCGACGGCACGTGGCAGCGGCAAAGCCGCGAGACGTACGACCGCGGCAACGGCGCGACCATCTTGCTACACAACCCGCGTACCGGCACGGTGCTCCTGACGCGCCAGTTCCGCATGCCGGCGTTCGTCAACGGCCATGACGGCATGCTGATCGAAGCGCCCGGCGGATTGCTGGACGACGCGACGCCCGATGCCCGCATCCGCGCCGAAGTGGAGGAGGAGACGGGCTACCGCGTGGGCCACATCGAGAAGATCTTCGAGGCGTTCATGAGCCCCGGATCGGTGACGGAGAAGCTTTACTTCTATGTCGGCGAGTACGACGGCGCGATGCGCGTCGGCGACGGCGGCGGCGTGATCGACGAGGGCGAGGAGATCGAGGTGATCGAACCGCCGCTCGACGAAGCGATGGCGATGATCGAACGCGGCGAGATCATGGACGGCAAGACGATCATGCTGTTGCAGTATCTTGCGCTCAGGCAAGCAGCGACACGGCCTTGACCTGCGCCCACACCGGCATGCCCGGCGCGATCCGCAAGCGATCCAGCGAGTAGCGCGTCACGCGGGCGAGCAGCGGCGAGCCGTCCACGTCGAGCCGCACGACTGCCTGCGACGGATTGGCGTCCTCGGCAATGGCCTTCACCGTCGCGGGCAGCACGTTCAGCACGCTGCTCTGCGTATGATCATGCTCGCCGGTCATGAGGCTCACGTCGCGCGCCTTCACCGCGACGCGCATCGGCTTGCCTTGCGCGACGGGGTCGTGCAGCACGCGCAGCGTCGCGCGTCCTCCCGGCAGCGCGAGCGTCAGCAGCCGATACCGCGCGTCGTAGCCAGCGACCGTGCCTTCCAGCACGACGGAGGCATCGTCGGCGAGGGCGATCGGCAAGTCGAGCCGGGCGAGCGTCTCGCTAATCGGACCGCTCGCCAGCGCGCGACCCGCGTCGAGCAGCACGAGATGATCCGCAAGCCGCGCGACTTCGTCGGGCGCGTGGCTCACGTAAAGCATCGGAATATCTAGCTCGTCGTGCAGGCGTTCGAGATACGGCAGGATTTCGAGCTTGCGCTGGTGGTCCAGCGAGGCGAGCGGCTCGTCGAGCAGCAGCAGACGCGGACTCGTCAGCAGCGCCCGCGCGATGCCCACGCGTTGCCGCTCGCCGCCCGACAAACCCGCCGGCATCCGTTCGAGCAAATGCGCGATCCCGAGCAGTTCCCCGACGTGCGCGAGATCGACGCGGCGCGTCGCGCGCGGCACGCGCTTGAGCCCGAATCGCAGATTCTCTTCGACGCTCAGGTGAGGAAAAAGGCTCGCTTCCTGGAAGACGTAGCCGAGCGCGCGCCGATGCGTCGGCAGGAAAACGCGGCGCTCGGTGTCGAGCCATACGTCGCCATTCACGACGAGCCGCCCCCGTGTCGGGCGCGCGAGGCCGGCGATGCAGCGCAACAGCGTGGTCTTGCCCGAACCGGACTGGCCGAAGATCGCGGTGACGCCGCGCCCCGGCAGATGCAAATCGACATCGAGCGAAAAGCCGCTATGTTCGACGACGAAGCGCGCTTCGATGGCCGCGTGCGCCGCGCCGCTGCGTGCGTCGTCGAGCATGAGCGAAGGTGACGTTAGTTCAGACATGCGCCGCCGCCGTCCGTCGAGTCGAATAGAGCAGAAGAAGCACGGCGAACGAAAACAGCACCATGCCGCCCGCCAGCCAGTGCGCCTGCGCGTATTCCAGGGCTTCGACGTGATCGAAAATCTGCACGGAGACCACGCGCGTGCGCCCCGGAATGTTGCCGCCGATCATCAGCACGACGCCGAATTCGCCGACGGTGTGCGCGAAGCCGAGAATCGTCGCCGTGACGATGCCCGGCCGCGCGAGCGGCAGCGCCACCGTGAAAAACGTGTCCCACGGACCCGCGCGCAGCGTCGCGGCGGCTTCGAGCGGACGGCGGCCGATGGCTTCGAACGCGTTTTGCAGCGGCTGCACGACGAACGGCAGCGAATAGATCACCGAACCCACGACGAGCCCGGCGAACGTGAACGGCAACAGACCGATGCCCGCCGCCTGCGTGAGCTTGCCGACCATGCCGTTCGGCCCCATCAGCACGAGCAGATAGAAGCCGATGACCGTCGGCGGCAGTACGAGCGGCAGCGCGACGACCGCGCCGACCGGGCCCTTCATGCGCGATGCAGTGCGCGCGAGCCACCACGCGATCGGCGTGCCGATGATGAGCAGCAGCACCGTCGCGAGCGACGCGAGTTCCAGCGTCAGCGCGATGGCCTGAAGGTCGGCGGTATCGATCGGCATGATCCGCTCAGAGTTGATAACCGAACGCTTTGATGACCGCCGCAGCCTTCGGACCCTTCAGATAGTCTTCGAACTGCTTCGCGACCGGATTGTCCCGGCCCTTGCTCAAGATCACCGCATCCTGCTTGATAGGCTCGTGCAGCGAGGCGGGCACGATCCACGCCGAACCGCTGCTTATCTTGCCGTTCTTGTAGATCTGCGACAGCGCGACGAAACCGAGTTCCGCGTTGCCGGTGGCGACGAACTGCTGCGCCTGCGAGATGTTTTGTCCTTCCACGATCTTCGACGCGACGGCCTGCGTCAGCCCGAGCTTGTCGAGCGCCTGCGTCGCGGCGAGCCCGTAGGGCGCGGCCTTCGGATTCGCTATCGCGAGGTGCGCGAACTGGTTCTTCTTCAGTACTTCGCCTTTGTCGTCCACGTAGCCGTCTTTCGCCGACCACAGCGCGAGCGCGCCGGTCGCGTAGGTGAAGCGGCTGCCCGGCACGGTCAGCCCTTCGCTTTCGAGTTTGGCGGGCGTGGTGTCGTCGGCGGCGAGGAACACTTCGAACGGCGCGCCGTTCTTGATCTGCGCGTAGAACTGGCCGGTCGCGCCATACGAGGCGACGACCTTGTTGCCCGTGTCCTTCTCGAAGTCGGCGGCAATGGCCTGCACGGGTGCCGTGAAATTGGCGGCGACCGCCACCTGCACTTCGCCGGCGAACGCAGCGGACGCGGCCATGCCGACTGCCAGCGGAAGCAACGTGCCAAGCATCGCGCGCATGAAACGGGTCTTCACGTAACGGCTCCTGTTCTTCGTCGTGTTGGTGTGTCGGGGCGTCTTTGGCCGGACGAGCCTGCGTAATATAGCCGAATATATGACGCGCGTTCGTGACATGATGAGGCTCGAGCGGGCGCTGGCTTTGTGTGAGCCTGCCTCACAGGAAGCGATTGACCGCGATTACCGTTATCGACGAAACTGTGCCGTATGGCGCGAGTTCGCGCCCGTGAGAAATGAGCGCTACTCACATGCTGCGGCAAACGAGGAGACAAGACATGAGCGATGCAATGAACCTGCAACGCCTGAGACTCGCCGTCGATGGCCCGATTGCCCGCGTAACGCTCGATCGGCCGGACGTGCGCAATGCGTTCGACGACGCGGCTATCGTCGAGCTGACGGCCGCGTTCCGCGCGCTCAACGACGACGCCAACGTGCGCGCAATCATCCTCGCTGCAAACGGCCCGGCCTTCTGCGCGGGCGCGGACCTGAACTACATGAAACGCATGGCGGGCTTCACGGACGCGGAGAACCGCGCCGACGCGCTCGGTCTCGCCACCATGCTCAACACCATCTATTCGAGCGCGAAGCCGGTCATCGCGCGAGTGCAGGGCGACGCCTACGCGGGCGGCGTGGGCCTCGTCGCCGCGTGCGATATCGCGGTGACCGTGGACACGGCGCACTTCTGCCTGTCGGAAGCCAAGCTCGGCCTGATGCCCGCGACCATCGCGCCGTACGTGATCCGCGCGATGGGCGCGCGTGCGGCCCACCGCTATTTCGTGACGGCCGAGCGTTTCGACGCAGCCGAGGCGCTGCGCATCGGTTTCGTGCATCAGGTCGTCGCAGCAGATGCGCTCGACGCCGCCGTCGACGGAATCGCCGCGAGCATCGCCGCGAACAGCCCGAACGCGGTGCGCGAATGCAAGCGGCTCGTCGCGGATCTGGCGGGCAGCGTCATCGACGAGACGCTCATGTCGGACACGGCGGATCGCATCGCGCGGATACGCGCATCGGACGAAGGTCGCGAGGGCGTGCGCAGTTTCCTCGAGAAGCGCAAGCCGTCGTGGCTCGCCTGAGCGAAGAAGCGCGGCGATGATCACGCTCCATCACTGCGTCAGCGCGCGCTCGTTCCGGCCGCTGTGGGCGCTCGAGGAAATCGGCCTGTCGTATGAATTGAAGATGCTGCCGTTTCCGCCGCGAATGATGGCGCGCGCCTTCATGGACGTGAATCCGCTCGGCACGGTGCCCGCATTCTCCGACGATGCACTCTTCATGACCGAATCCGCCGCGATCTGCCAATATCTCGCGGCGCGCTATTCGCCCGGCGTGCTCGATGTCGCCGTGCACGAGGCCGACTTCGGCCGTTATCTGAACTTCCTGCACTTCGGCGAGGCGACGCTCACGTTCCCGCAGACGCTCGTGCTGCGCTACACGCATTTCGAGCCACCCGAGCGCCGGCAGCCGCAAGTCGCGGAAGACTACGCGCGATGGTTCCACGCGCGGTTGCGCGCGCTCTCACCGCTTCTGGAACGGCAGGACTTTCTTTGCGCGGGCCGCTTCACGGCGGCGGACATTTCGGTCGGCTATGCGCTGATGCTGGCGGAGCATCTGGACTTGAGCGCGCGCTTCGCCGAACCGGTCGCGCGTTACTGGGCCCGGCTGCGCGAACGCGACGGTTTCATTCGCGCGATGCGCGCACAGGACGCCGCCGCCCGCGCGCAAGGCGTCTCGCCGGTGCCCGCGCCGGACACGCGCTGACCGGGCGCTTCCCTCCTTCACGTCCCTCCCTCCGTGGGGCTGTGCGACCCGCCGCGACGCTTTACTCTGCGCGTCAGGCGCTGACGTTCGACGCGCCTGTCCCGACGAAGCGTTCTATGGCGAGGTGCCGGCGATGTACGTCTTTTCGTGGTTCTTATCGATGATCGTGGCGCTCGTCGCGACCGGCACGATTCTTTACGCGCTGCCGGGGTCGGCTGCCGAAGAGTTGAGCATCGCGACCGCGCCGCAGGCGATATTCGCCGCCGACGCGAGCCGCGCTCAGGCGATGGTTTTGTCGTGCGCCGGCGATGGGAAGTAAGCGGGTGCGTTGTGAAGCGGTGGTGGTAAGTGCTTCCGGGTCAACGGCTTAGGCCATTCGTCAGCGCGTTGTCCACAGGCTTTTCCCCGATTTCTGTGGATAGTCTTGCCGCAAAGGCCAAAAAAAAAACCCGCTCGAGAGAGCGGGCTTGAATCCACATCGGTTGAGACATGGAGGAGACAGGAGCTAGTATAAACCCTTAGTCCGCCAAGTCAAGCGTTCGTTTCGAAAAAATCGAACGCCCTTACTGCTTGCCGAGGCTGTGGTAATAGCTCGCGAGATTCGCGACGTCCGTATCCGACAAGCCTTTCGCCACCACCGACATCATCTCGTTCTGCCGCGCGCCCGAGCGGAAATCGTTGAGCGCCTTCACGAGATATTCCTCCGTCTGACCCGCGAGATTGGGTGCTTCCGGCAGCTTCGACATGCCGTCGAGCCCGTGGCACGCCTGACACTGCGCCGCCTTCGCGCGTCCCGCCTTGAGATCGCCCGCCGCGAGCGACGCGTCCGACATTGCCACAAGCAACGTCACCAACGCCGCGAGCGCCGCCGTCTGCTTCACGCGCCTCATTTGGCCCCCGAGTACGAGATGCGGTAAATCGCGCCGGCGTAGTCGTCCGAGACGAGCAGCGATCCGTCCTGAAGCATCTGAACGTCGACCGGACGGCCCATGTATTCGCCGCTCTGCGTGAGCCAGCCTTCCGCGAAGACTTCCGTCTCGCCAGCGGTGCCGTCGTCCTTGATCGGCGTGTACATGATGCGCGCGCCAATCGGCTTCGTGCGATTCCAGGAGCCGTGCTCCGCATCAAAGATGCCGCCCTGATACTTCTGCGGGAACATCTTGCCGGTGTAGAACGACATGCCGAGGTCGGCGGCGTGCGGGGCGAACTCCACTTGCGGAAACACGACGCCGGCCGGCGGGTTCTGATCCTTGTACTCCACCGTGCGCACCTTGCCGCCGCCGTACCACGGAAAGCCGAAGTTCTCGCCGGCCTTCGTCGCGTGGTCCAACTCGCCGGGCGGCGTGTCGTCGCCCATGCCGTCAACCTGGTTGTCGGTGAACCACAAGGTCTTGTCCTTTGGATTGAAGTCGAGGCCCACGGAATTGCGCACGCCATGCGCATACACTTCGCGGTTCTTGCCGTCCTGATCCATGCGGATGATGCCCGCGATCCCGTTGCGGTCGAGTTCCGCGAGTTTGTCCTTCGGCGGCACGTTCCACGGCTGCCCGAGCGCGATATACAGCTTCTTGTCCGGTCCGATGCGGCACGCACGCGCGCCATGATTGAAGCTCTCGAACTGCGTCGGAATCAGCTTGCCTTGCGGCACCACGACCGCTGCCGCCACGTCCGGTCCGCCTTCGCCGAAGAACTGCGCGGCCGGAAAACCGAGCACGCGGTTCTGCTCGACCACGTACAGAATGCCGTCCGGCGAGAAGCACACGCCGTTGGGCACCTTGAACGACACGGACGAGGCGAACTGCACGACGTCGCTCGCGACGCGCTGCTTCGTCCGGTCCGTCACCTGCCACACGCGATTCTTGCGCGTGCCGACGAACACGACACCCGTGGATGGCTCGATCGCCATGTGCCGCGCTTCCGGCACGACCGCATACAGGTCGATCTTGAAGCCCGGCGGCAGCTTGATCTGCTTCAGGTTTTCGCGAAGCGCGTCCGCCGTCTGACCGGTTTGCGGGACCGTCTCGGGCGGCTGTGTATTGCCCGTCTGACGGAAGTTGGACAGCGTGCCGACGTTGTCCTGCGCTGCGTCGGCGGGCGGCATGCAGGCGAAAATCGCGCCGACGGCCAATGGCAAGAGCTTGAGCGTTGCGTTCATCCGGGTGTCTCCATTATTTACGGCATCGGAAGATGTTGTTCAACGACACGACTTTCTTCGCCGGGCCTTCAGCGTTGATGCGCCGGGACGTGCGGCGCCGCTGGCCCGGTAAAGCAATGTTAGGACACGAAACGCCGTATGTAAGCGGCGCGTGAATAAAGTCGATGCCGCTGCTACTTCCGGCCATCGAAGACGAAGACGTTCGATCGGTCCGGGCTCGGCAGCGCGATCAGGAGGCGCGCGCCGTCGACGATGGCGCTGCCGTCCACCGTCGCGTCGGGCAGCGGGCAGGGCGCGGGACCGAAGGTGGCCGACACCGCGTAGGCATTGACGCCGGGGCGCGGGCGCAGCGTCCCCTTGAAGATGCAGCCGGCGCTCGTCGTGCCGGCGGCGTAGCCATCGGCGGCGACGGTGATGCGCGTCGTCGTCGAGCCGCCCAGCGCCATGCCGCGTCCGCTGTAGAGGCCGCCCGCATTGGCGAGCGTGGGCGCGGTGTCGAGCAGCGGCGCGGCCGTCGCGGAGAGATTTTGGCGCTCGCCGCCGTTACCGCGCGTGATCGCTCCTTCGACGGCCGGCGCATGCGCGAAGTCCGCCGTGAACGACACCGGCGACGGCGGCGCTGCGCCGATGCGGTAATTCAATGCGGTCGCGCTTGCGAATCGTCCGTCGCTCGTCTGCGAGCCGTTTGTCGCAATGACGACGCCTCCTAGGCCCACGCCGCCGCTCGCATAGAAGAGGTAGGCGGTGCCGTCGAAGAGCATGAGCAAGGTGGCGTCCGCGTGGCCGAAGGTGCCCTTGTAGACGCCACCGGATGGCAGCGTCGTCGTAATGGCCTGCGTCGGCGGGGCGGGCGGCGGGCTGGTCGAACAGGCGGCGAAGAATACGACGAAGGGTAGGGCAAGCGAGGCAGGGAACAGCGCGGCGCGTGTCGTGCTCGTCATCGAAGGCTCCGGTCGCGGTCGGCCGCCTCGCGTGCTCGAAGCGGGAACGTCCTGTATAGGCGCAGCAGTGCGGCGCGTCAAGCGAACAAAGAAGCGAACGAAGATTCGGACACACAGAGGAAGCTCATTGCTCAATGCCACCGTCGTGATCTTCGGCGCATTCGACCGCCACAACTTCGGCGACATGTTGTTCGCGCATGTCGAGCAACGCCTCTTTGCCGAACGCCTGCCTGACGCCAAACCGGTTTTCGCGGGACTGGCCGCGCGCGACCTGCGCCGATACGGCGGCCACGCGGTCGCGGCGCTCGGCACGCTCGCCGCACGCTTGCGCGATACGCCGGTCACGCTCGTGCATGCGGGCGGCGAACTCTTGACCTGCGACGCGTGGGAAGCCGCCGTGATGCTCGACGAACCCGACGATGCGCAGGCGACCATCGCGCGATACGGCTCGCGGCCCGAAGACCGCTCGGCGTATGCGCGCTCGGTGCTGCATTCGGATGCGCTCGCGCCTTATGTCGTCGGCCGCGAGAGCTGGCTGCAGGCGTCGATTGGCTTCAACGCGGTCGGCGGCGTGTCGCTCGACGCGCGCGGGGCTGCGCTGCGCAACGAGGTCCTGAGCAAACTGCGCAGCGCCGACGATCTCAGCGTGCGCGACGCGCACACGCGAGCGACGCTGCGTGCCGCGGGCATCGAAGCGAGGCTCGTGCCGGACCCGGTGACGATGATCGCGGAGCTCTTCGATTCACGCATCGCCTCGCGCGCCCGTCATGGCCCCGTGGCCGATGTGCGACGGGCGTGTCCGCGCGGCCATCTCGCGGTGCAGTTCAGCGCCGACTTCGGCGACGACGCCACGCTCGACCGGCTGGCGCGCGAACTCGATGCGCTCGCCGCATCGACCGGCCTTGGCATCGTGCTGTTTCGCGCGGGCGCGGCGCCGTGGCACGACGACATCGACGCATACGAGCGGCTTGCGGCCCGCATGCAGCATCGCGCGCTCGTCTTCCGGTCGCTGGACATTTGGGACATCTGCGCATTGATCGCGACGAGCGCAGGGTACGCGGGCAGCAGCCTGCACGGACGAATCGTCGCGATGGCGTATGGACTGCCTCGCCTCAACATGCTTCATCCGGACGAAGCGGCGCGAACCGGCAAGCAGGCCGCCTATGCGCAGACGTGGGACGACGCGAACGCGCCGGGCGCCGTGTCGATCGACGAACTCGAAGCCGCCATGCGCGATGCGTTGAGCGCCGACCGCGAGGCGCTCAGACAGCGTGCCTTCGAACTGGCGCGCTTGTATCGGGCCGATGCCGCGCGCCGCGCCTTCGACTAACGCGAGTGCTGCCTGAAGCCCTCGCCGCGCATCGCGGCCCGATCCACGGCGGCAATCCGGTTGCGTCCGTTCTCTTTCGCCTGATACAACTGCGCGTCGGTGAGATTGATGAAGGCCGTGATATCCATGCCGTCGCGCGGCAGCACCGTGCCGACGCCGAAGCTCGCCGTCACGCACTGATTATGCGGCGAGCGCAGATGCGCGATGGCTTCTTCGGCGATGCGCGCGCGGCACCGCTCCGCCACGGCCAGCGCGGCTTCGGCGTCCCTATCGGCGAGCACGAGGACGAACTCCTCGCCGCCGAAGCGTCCGAGAAAGTGCGCGGGCCCGGCCGCCTCGCCGAGCACCCGCGCGATGCGCTTCAGGCACTCGTCGCCTTGCACATGGCCGTAGTAGTCGTTGTAAGACTTGAAGAAGTCGATGTCGGTCAACACGAGCGAGAGCGGTTGCGCCGTCGCCTGGGCCGCCTTCCATTCGCGTGCGATCACGCTGTCGAACATGCGGCGATTGCCGACGCCGGTGAGACTGTCGCTGAACGACAGGCGCTCCAGTTCCGCCTGCAATTGCAGCAGTTGCTCCTCCGTGCGCTTGCGTTCGCTGATATCGAACATGAAGCCGATGAGCGCCTCGACATTGCCGTGCGCGTCACGCACGACATGCACGACGTCGCGCAGCCAGACGTAGCCGCCGTCGCGCGTGAGGGCGCGGTAATCTGCTTCGTGATCGGCGCCCGCTTTCGATTGGGACACGCAGAAATTCACGACCGCATCGCGATCGTCGGGATGCATGCGTTCGGCCCAGTCATGGACCGTTTTCCACGATGACGGCGGCCAGCCCAGCAGCCGTTCGATCTGCGGCCCGATGTAGCTGAACTGCATCGTGGCCCAGTCGATCTTCCACGGGATCGCCTTTGTCGATTCGAGCAGCGTGCGATAAACGGCGCTGTCTTCTTCGCCGAACGCGCGGCCGGACGGCGCGAGCGATGCTTCGTGACGCAGAAACGCGGCTTTGAGCGGACTGTCGGGCTGCATGAGGCTCATTCGGTTGACGCGCGGCGCGCGGGGAACGTGAGCCTGTGTTTACGGCGGCGGCGCGGCAATCCTGAGCAAGCGCGGCATGCTGCGCTTGGTCAGCGTTCGTCGGAGAGCATGGTGCCCCGGCAATTGGCCGCGAGGCAGCGGCACGCGTAGAGGCGCTTGAGCGCGGCCGTGCGCCGTCCTTCGACCGTGAGCCGATAGTCGATGAACAACTCCTGCCCCTTGCCGATCGGGCGAAGCGAGCGGATGAAGACGCGCTCGCCGTCCTGCTCGGCCTCGCAATTCGGCGCGCAACTGTGATTGAGCCAGCGAGCGGAATTCCCGCCGCGGGCACCGTCGATCACGCGGCCGTCGTCGAGTCCGAAAAGAAACGTATGACCGTCCTCGGCGTTGGAGCGCTCGTACATGCGCTGCGCCTCCTTCCACGAAAGACGCTTGCCCTTGTATTCGAAGAGCAGCGCGCCCGCGGGCAGATCCGCGAGGGCGAAGACGCCCCGGCCATGAACGGGCGATGTACGGACAGTGATTCGACGCATGGTGTGGCGAGTCGCAGTGTTTAAGTGAAGGTCGGCTGTGGACCGGCGTCATGTTCGCGCACGCAGCGATGGACGCGCAGTGCTCGCGAGCTATCGTAACTGTAATGCCGGGCGATGGGGCGGCGCGTGTGACGATTCGTTCCGTTTCCTCTGCTGCCCAACTATGTTTGCGGCTGGATTCGCGCGTCTTGAGCACGACGAGCGCCGAGGGCTTCGGCGAGTGCAACCGGCTGTGTGAGCCCGCTTCGCAAGAAAGCGAAAACGATTCGTTTGCGCCGCGCGCTCACGCTCGACTAGGCTCGGTGAACGATCTCACTGCACGAAGGAGCCGCAATGATCTCGCTCATCGATCTGACCACGCTCGCTCGCACGCCGAACGACGGTTATCTCAATCGCATCGTCGCCACGGTCAACGGTCATGAAGTCCACATAAGCGTGATGACCTCGCCATACGAATGGCATCTGCATCCGGATTCGGACGAGACGTTCATCGTCACGGAAGGCACGCTCGTGATCGAACTCGAAGACGGCTCGATAGACCTGCACGCCGGACAACTGCTGACGGTCCCGGCGGGCGTGCGCCATCGCACGCGTCCGATGGGCGCGCGCTCGGTGAACCTGACCGTGGAACGGCAGCACGCGACGACCGTGTTCTGCGACGATCCGCGTGCATAGCCGAATCGCGCGTCGTAGACAGCCGATCCGGCTTGGCAATTGCTCACTGTGAATGCAGCGGCCTTTTCTTTCCTCTGTTCGTTTCCGACGGCAGGCTCAGCGTGGATCGTGATGCGACGAGCCGCGCTCGCGCCGACTCGCCCGAATAGAACGAACAGGTTCACGCGCGTTCAACCGGTGATTTTCGTGACGTATTCGAGTGGCAGACGCCCCAAGCTAGTTTATTTCCCCACCCGCATCGTCGCGCCGACGCCTGGCGCGAGTGAGAGTGATTTCCAGATTTACGCGTCTTACCGCGGCAGTGCGGCAAGCGGCTATTACGGCACCTTGAAGGTCGTGCGTAAAACAGACGGCCGATTGCTGTTTCCGTTCGAAGGCGCGGACACGCTTGGGCCCTACGCGTCGAAGTCGGATGCGATCGAAGCGGCGCAGCGGCGCGGCGATGAGGTCGTACAGGCCGATCTCGCGCGGCCCGAGCTGTGATCGACTGCCGTATGTCGGTGGAACCCGCCAAGCCATTGCCCTCGAAGCGATGGTTAAGCGGGAGCGCGACTTGCTACCATGTCGCTCTTCGCGCTTATCGAGTTCCTTTTTCCGCCGGCGGCCACGATGACCACTCAACTCAGTGACGTATGCAAATCACGGCTCTTTCGCGTGACGCTGACAGCGCCTGCCGAGGGTATCGCGTTCGTCATGGCCGACAGCCGCGAAGCCGCCTGGCGCATGGGAAAGACGGTGATTGCGGTCGTGCACGGCGTCGGTATTCAGAATGTCGCCATCGCGGGCGTGCATTCGTTCGGCGAGCTCGTGAGCATGGGCACGTGCGATGACCTGGACATGCGCGTCTTCGAAGTCGCGAGCCCGGACGGCAAGAACACGGATTTCGCGGAAGCGCCCTACTTCCTCACCAACGATGCGTCGCTGCTCGGCAAGTGGGCCGAGCTCCGCGCGGATCTCGCGGCCAATGTGGCGCGCGCGCTGATCCGGCGGGCTAAATAAGCGCCGCTCGGTTCACTCAGTCTTGGCTGACGCCCGCTGGCATAGCGTGCGTCGATAGGCGGGAAACTACGGCCGTGAGACGGCTGAAGGCTCAGGCGGCCACGCGGCGGTTCTGCTTCTCTTGAGCATCGGCAGCGGCGGAGCCGAGCGCCGAATCGAGCAAAGCCAGCTTGCGTTGCAGCGTGGCGACGCGCTGGCTTTGCGAGGGGACGAGTTCGTAGTCGCTGTCGAGTTGCGCGACGCGCATGTCCCAATACTTCGTCGGCAGACGTCCCGGCGCGGCGCTGCCTTCCACGAAACTCGCCAGGATCAGTTCGAGGTGTTTGAGTTCTCGCTCTGCGAGCTGGGCCGGGCGACGCTGTCGGAAGGCGGGGGCGGCGGCAAGGGTTCGTGTCATAGGGAAGCGTCCAGCGTGAATTCGGAAAGCAACTACATGAGCAAGGTGCGTACCTTCGGCGGCTTTTCTCACCGATAAATGTGTTTCGAAATGAAACGGACGTGCGCCGAGGCCCGCCAGTATTAGCGTTCACCCTAATTCGTCTGGACGAATATGGCCGATGCATCCGACGCCAAATGCACCGGTGCGTCGGATAGCGCACGGACCGATGCGAAAAGATTTACACACGGCATGGTGGTTTCTTCAAACGTTTGCCGTGGGTCTGGCGCTTGCTCCCTTCGCCGCGTGCTATCCCTCCTTACCGAACCCACCGGATGCGAACGCGCAGCGCGCCACTCGAACCCATCGACATGAACGACACCACCCGCAGCATCGCCACCCGCGCGCGCAAACCGCTCGACCGTGAACTCGAAACCGCCCTTCGCAAAGTCTTCGGCTTTCCTCATCTGCGGCCGGGCCAGGACGAAGTGATCCGCAGCGTTCTCGACGGCAACGACACCCTCGCCGTCATGCCTACCGGCGCGGGCAAGTCCCTGTGCTATCAATTGCCCGCCTTGCAGCTGGACGGCATGACGGTCGTCGTGTCGCCGCTCATCTCGCTCATGCGCGATCAGGCCGCAAAGCTGACCGAAGCCGGTGTAGCAGCGTTGGTCCTCAACAGCACCTTGTCCACGACAGAAGAACGCGAAGCCATGCAAGCGGTCACCGAAGGCGAGGTCCGCATTCTCTTCGTCACGCCGGAGCGGCTCGTGAACGCGGAGTTCACCGCGACGCTCACTGCGAAGGACATGCCTTCGGTGCCGCTCGTCGTCATCGACGAGGCGCATTGCATCTCGCAGTGGGGCCACGACTTCCGCCCGGCCTATGTCGAGCTGATCCACGCGGTGAAGACGCTCGGCCGCCCGCCCGTGCTCGCGCTGACCGCGACGGCGACGCCAGCGGTCATCGAGGACATCGTGCGCGAGTTGCAGATGCGGCACGCCAACGTCATCCATACGGGCGTGTATCGCGACAACCTGCATTTCTCGGTCGAGCAACTGACGAATCCCGAAGACAAGCGCCGGCGCGCCATCGAACTCGCGAGCACGCTGGAAGGCAGCGGCATCATCTATTGCGCGACGGTGGCCGAATGCGACGCGCTGCATGCCGCGCTCGGCGAGGCGGGCGTCGTGGCGCAGCGCTACCACGGCAAGATGGCGGCGAACGCGCGGTCCGAAGCGCAGGACGCGTTCATGGCCGACGAAGCGCGGGTGATGGTCGCGACCAATGCGTTCGGCATGGGCATCGACAAGCCCGACATTCGCTTCGTGCTGCATGCGCAGGTGCCGGGCAGCCTCGACGCGTACTATCAGGAAGCCGGGCGCGCGGGCCGAGACGGCGAGCCGGCCCAGTGCATCCTGCTTTTCGAACTGAAGGACAAGCAGGTTCAGCAGTTCTTTCTCGGCGGGCGTTATCCGAGTGCGGAGACGATACGCCGCGTGGCCGAGACGGTGCGCGACCTCGCGCGCGAGAACGCGAGCCAGACGCTCGAAAAGCCGCTGGAACGACTGCGCGAAGCGTTACCGCACGTCGGCGTCAACAAGCTGCGCGTTGCGGCCACGCTGCTCAACGACATGGGCGTGACGCGTCGCACGCGGCGCGGCGGCATGAAGCTGATCGACGACGGCGCGGCCATCGCGCAACTGGACGATGCCGCCCAAGGCTACGCCGCGCGAGCCGGACGCGATCGCGCGGTGCTCGAACGGATGATCACCTATGCGCAGAGCGCGCGCTGCCGCTGGCGCATGCTGCTCGACTACTTCGCCGACGACGTCGACGACGTTTCTGCGCAGCCGTCCGCGGCCAAGCAGGAAGTGAACTACCAGGCGCCCGACGACGAACTCGGCGGCGGCGCGTGCGGTTCCTGCGACAACTGCCTGCATCCGCCGGAAGTGCAGGAGAGCCCGCGCGAAGTGCGCGAACAGGCGCTGTCGGAAGAGCACGAGAAAGAAGCGAAGCCGAAGCGAAGCGCACCGACGTTCAGTCAGGGCGACCGCGTGCGCGTGCGCCGCTATGGCGACGGCGTCGTGGAGATGGTGAGCGCGGATCGGGTGGCGGTGCGCTTCCCGGACGACGAGACGCGCACCTTCATCGCGCGCTATGTGAAGCGCGCGGCGTGACGGGGAAAGAGCGGGCTTACGTGTTGGTCGGCTCGCCCGGATCTTCGACGCCCTTCTCGATGTTGTCCTTCTGATCGCCGTAGTCCTTACGGTTCGCGCCGTTGGTGATCTCGACGTCGCCCTTCAACTTGCGATCCTCGTCGCCGGTCACGGTGCCGATGGCCGTATCCACCCAGCCCTTCACCTGTTCCTTGATGCCTTCGGTCGTGTCCTTGTTCATGTGACTCTCCTTTCGGGATTAGCGGTTTCAACACATGGTTCGTCGCAACGGTTATGCCCGCGCTTACGGGCGCGGGCGTTGCTGAATCATCGTTCGATCAACCTTCCCGGGAGTCAGACGATGAAAGCAGTCGTGTTTCACGGCATAGGCGACATATCGCTCGACAACGTTGCTGACCCGACGATTCAGCACGATCACGACGCGGTGGTCCGGCTCACCGCGAGCGCCATCTGCGGCACGGACCTGCACATGGTGCGCGGCACGTTTTCCGGCATGGTGCCGGGGACGATCCTCGGTCATGAAGGCGTGGGCATCATCGAAGAGATCGGCAAGGGCGTGCGCAACCTGAAGCGCGGTGATCGGGTGCTGATTCCGTCGACCATTTCGTGCGGATGCTGCGGGTACTGCCGGCAGGGCTACACCGCGCAATGCGACCTCGCGAACCCGAACGGTCCGTCCGCGGGCACGGCGTTCTACGGCGGACCGAAGGCTACCGGTCCCATCAACGGCCTGCAAGCCGAATTGGCGCGCACGCCGCTCGCGAACGCGAGCCTCATCAAGCTGCCTGAGAACGTCGATGACGAGCGCGCCATTCTCATCTCCGATATCTTCCCGACCGGCTTTTTCGGCGCGCAACTGGCGGGAGTGCGTCCGGGCGATACCGTCGCCGTGTTCGGCGCGGGACCGGTGGGCCAGTTTGCGATAGCGAGCGCATGGATGCTCGGCGCGGGCCGCGTGATCGCTGTCGACCGCTTGCAGGATCGTCTCGACATGGCGCGCGCGCAGGGCGCGGAAACGGTGAACTTCGATCAGGAAGACCCGGTGCAGGCGATTCTGGAGCTGACGAACGGCATCGGCGTGGATCGTGCAATCGACGCGGTCGGCGTGGATGCGGTGCATCCCGAAGGCGGGCCGGCGGCGTCGGAAGACAAGATCAAACAGGCGGAACAGGAAAGCCGCACGGTCACGCCCGAGCGCAATCAGGACGGCGACAACTGGACGCCCGGCAATGCGCCGACGCAAGCGATCGACTGGGCCGTTGCCGCGCTCGCGAAGGCGGGCACGCTCGGCGTGATCGGCGTATATCCGCCGAACGACCGCTTCTTCCCGCTCGGCATCGCGATGAACAAGAATCTCACCGTCAAGATGGGCAACTGCAACCATCGCTCGATTACGCCGGCCTTGATCGAGCGCGTGAGCAACGGTTCGTTCGATCCGCTTCGCGTATTGACGACGCGCGAGCCGATGATGAACGTCATCGACGCCTATAAGGCATTCGATCTGCGTCAGCCGGGATGGATCAAGGTGAAACTCGATCCCGCTGCCTGACGGGCGATGTGGAAAGTGGGGCGGTTTCCTCTCGCGAAACCGCCCCGTGTCCTCAGACTGCAACTCGTGTCAAAGACTTTAGACCTTCGAAAGATTAACGAGCGCAAACGCCTCGATCAACGCGCTCATCTGCAAAGCACCTCTCCAGATGGCGCATGAATAACGTGGTCCGTGTGCAACATCGAAATGAGCGACCGTTAAGCTTCGATGACACTAAGCGATTGACCGTAAAGCATTAACACGCGCTCGAGCAGGCTCATTCTATTTTTAGCAATAGATTCTTACCCGGCGAAACGCGCCGAATAACGCGACGTATGAGAGCGCTTTGCTTAAAGTGTGTCGAGCCTTCCGGGGACAAGGCGCATCGCCCCGGGAAGCCTTTGCTCCAAATCAGGACACACAGCAACCATGAAAAGAAATCTCCTCATTGTGGGCGTGCTCGGCGCCTTTGCGGCTTCGGCACAGGCACAAAGCAGCGTCACGCTATACGGCATGCTGGACGCCGGCCTCGTGTACGCCAATAACGCTGGCGGCCACAGCAATTGGCAACAAGGCAGCGGTTCCGTCTCCGATACGTATTTCGGCTTGCGCGGCAGCGAAGATCTGGGCGGCGGGTTGCACGCGCTCTTCAAGTTGGAGAGCGGCTTCAACCTGAATAACGGCGGCTTCAATCAGGACGGCATGTTCAATCGCCAGGCGTATGTCGGTTTGCAAAGCGATCAGTTCGGTACTGTCACGCTTGGCCGTCAATACGATTCGATGGTCGATTTTCTCGGGCCGCTTTCCGAAGCGGGCGCGGGCTATGGCAACAACCTGAGCGCGCATCCGTTCGATAACGACAATCTCGACAACTCGTTCTCGATCAAGAATTCGGTCAAGTATCGCAGCGCGAATTACGCGGGCTTCAAGTTCGGCGGTCTGTATGGCTTCAGCAACGACGCCGGCCAGTTCTCGAATAACCGCGCATGGAGCGCCGGCGCGTCGTACACGGCCGGCCCGCTGAACTTCGCGGCGGCTTACCTGCAAACGAACAACTCGCGCAACTTCAACTCGGGCGGCGCGGTATCGGCGGGGCAGAGCAACAAGGGCAACCTGACCGCGGACCTGCAACGCACGTTCGGCGCAGGCGTGAACTACGCCTACGGTCCGGCGACGGTGGGCTTCGTGTGGACGAACACGCACTATGACGGCCTGATCGCGGCGTCGCAGGGCGGCGCGTCGTTCACGCTCCCGACCGGCACGAACCTGCATCTGAACAACTTCGAGCTAAACGGCCGCTATGCGCTGACGCCGGCTTTGAACCTCGACGCCGCCTACACGTACACCGACGGCAAGCTCACGGGCTCGAACGGCACGGGCGATCCGAAGTGGCATACCGTCTCGCTGCAAGCCGACTACTCGCTGTCGCGCCGCACGGATGTCTATGTCGAAGGCGTGTATCAGCATGCGTCCGGCCAGCTCGGCAACGCAGGCGCGAACGTCGCGATCATCAACACGCTGTCGCCGTCGACCTCGCAGAATCAGGTCGCCGCTGCGGTGGGTCTGCGTCACCGGTTCTAAGCTGCACTGAGTTTCCCCAACGCCTCACCAAAGCAAACGGCCGCGATCGTAACGATCGCGGCCGTTTGTTCTTGCGGCGCTGTCGCGCAATGTGCGCGTCAGACTGCCTTGCCCGAGCCCAGGTCCGCGCCCGTCACGGGGTCGGCGGCGGGGTCGGACGCGGTGCGCGTCGCCATCGTGGTGAGCGCGTCCTTCTCCAGCTCGCTCACGGTCACGCTCGCCGTGCCGTCGCCGCCATCGACTGCGGGCTGCGGGTCCTCGACGAACTTCCAGTCGCCGCCTTCGTTCCACGGCCCGCGTGCGTCGTCGCCCTTCGACATATTGAAGTACACGCTCGTGAACTCCGGCACGCCCGGCAGCTTGCCTTGCGGGAAGTTCGGCTGAATGGAATGCAGCGCCTTCTCGAACGACTTCTGATGCGCGATTTCACGCGTCATCAGGAAGCCTAGCGCGTCCTTGATGCCGGGATCGTCCGTCACGTTGATCAGGCGTTCATAGACGATCTTCGCGCGCGCTTCGGCCGCGATGTTCGAGCGCAGATCGGCCGTCGGCTCGCCGATGGTGTCGATATACGCCGCCGTCCACGGCACGCCGGCCGAGTTCGTCAGCGGCGTGCCCGCGCCGTACAGAATCGCGGTCGTGTGCGAATCGTTGCCGTTGCCCGTCATCGAGCGATACAACTCGGCTTCCTGCTCCACCGCTTCGGCCAGCGCGCCCTTCGCACCCTTGTTCAGCATCGCGACGATGCTGCCGATCACTTCCAGGTGGCTCATTTCTTCGGTCGCGATATCGAACAGCATGTCCTTGCGGCCCGGATCGTCTTCGGTCACTGCTTGCGTGAAGTAGCGCATGGCGGCGGCAAGCTCGCCTTGCGGGCCGCCGAACTGCTCGAGGAGCAGATTGGCTAAGCCGGGATTGGGCGCGGCAACGCGCACCGTGTATTGCAGACGTTTGTTGTGTATGAACATGGCAGGCTCCTTCGATGAAAGTGCGAGAGTTCCAAACAAGCGATGCGGGGAAGCGCCATCGAGCGTCCAAGGTTAGATCCGGATGGGCGCATCGATTGATTAGCAGTGGGTATTCCCACGGCGCGCCGGGTCGTTGGATTTTTCCAATCGCGTCGATAGGGGCGACTCGCGGCGCGGTTCGCGCGGGCGTTTTCCCAACCGTGGGGCATGTCGCGGCTTACGCGGCACGTCGATTGAGCCAGTCGCGTTATTGCATTGCTTACGTGCTGCTGCGCGGGCTGCCTTTGCGTACGTCGTGGACCGGGCGCCGCCAGCGCGGAACACGCGTTGCTGCACCTGCTCTGCGGTCGCGGCTTTCCGTTGTTCAGCGATTCGACACGCGACCCGACCTTTCACTCCCGCTGGAGGTAAACAATGAAGGCGCTGATTTGGCAAGGCAAGAAAGACATCCGATACGAGACAGTCCCGGACCCCGTCATCGAGCACCCGCGCGATGCCATCATCAAGGTATCGACGTGTGCAATCTGCGGTTCGGACCTGCATCTCTTCGACGGCTTCATGCCTGGCATGGAATCCGGCGACATCATGGGCCACGAGTTCATGGGTGAGGTGGTCGAAGTCGGCGCGGGGAACAGCGCGCTCAAGAAGGGCGATCGCATCGTCGTGCCGTTCACGATCGTTTGCGGCGAGTGCGACCAGTGCAAGCGCGGCAATTTCTCGGTGTGCGAACGCAGCAACCGCAACAAGGATGTCGCGGACAAGGTCTTCGGCCACACCACAGCGGGCCTCTTCGGCTACACGCACCTGACGGGCGGCTATCCCGGCGGACAGGCCGAATACGTGCGGGTGCCGTTCGCCGACAAGACGCACGTCAAGATTCCGGATGGCCTGACCGACGAGCAAGTGCTCTTTCTCGGCGATATCTTCCCGACCGGCTGGCAGGCCGCCGTGCAATGCGATATCGAACCGACGGACACGGTCGCGATCTGGGGCGCGGGCCCGGTCGGACAGATGGCGATTCGCAGCGCGGTGCTCCTGGGCGCAAAGCAGGTGATCGCGATCGACTGCGTGCCCGAGCGCCTCGCGATGGCGCGCGCGGGCGGCGCGACCGTCATCAACTTCAAGGAAGAAAGCGTGCTGGAACGTCTGGCCGATCTCACGCAGGGCAAGGGTCCGGAAAAGTGCATCGACGCGGTGGGCATGGAATCGCACGCCACGCGTTCCGTCGATGCCATGTACGACCGCGCGAAGCAGGCCGTGATGCTGGAGACGGACCGTCCGCACGTGCTGCGCGAGATGATCTACGTGTGCCGTCCGGCGGGCACGCTGTCGGTGCCGGGCGTGTACGGCGGGCTCATCGACAAGATTCCGTTCGGCGCCGCGATGAACAAGGGACTGACGTGGCGCATGGGTCAGACGCACGTGAACCGCTGGACGGACGACCTGCTCCGGCGCATTCAGGACGGACAGATCGACCCGTCGTTCGTCATCACGCACACGGTCTCGCTCGCGGACGGACCGGCCATGTACAAAACGTTCCGCGACAAGGAAGACGGCTGCATCAAGGTCGTGCTGAAGCCGTGAACGCGTGATGCGTTGCGCGCGCGTAAGCCGAGTGGCCTGCTTACCGTGCGCTTTCGCACATTCGCGCCGGACGCACGCTGGCGGGCCGGACCGCCGCCGATATATAGTCGGCGGCCCAGCAACGGACAGCATCGGAGGCGGCGTGACACACGCTGACACGGACACTGACACGGCGCGGCGCGGCTTGCCTGCCCGCCGCGTCGAGAGTTGGGCCATGTGCCTTCGCGGCGCATGACGCGTCTTTTTCCGCCGATGCGCGCGCTGGCCGTCGCGGTGGCGGCTTTCTGCGCGCAGATGGGCGATGCCGCCGCGCAGGCTTATCGCGATGTCGCGCCGATTGCGCCGCCCGCCGCCGAGCGCCCGCACGCGCCGCAGCCGCCGCAGCCAGCGGCCGACGAGTCGCAGGCCGTCGCGATCGAAGACTTGCGCGGCATTGCGTTCGCGCGCGCAGGCGAGGCCGCATCGGGCCATCGCCAATCCGCCTCGCAGTCCGCCGCGCAGGGCGCGATCACGTCCACGGACCTTCCGCTCGTCGACGCAGCGTTTCTCGACACCTTCGCTGCCGATCTCGGCAAGCCGCTCACCTTCGCGCGTCTCGCGCAGATTCGCCGCGCGGTCGTGCAGCGATATCGCGACGCGGGCCAGCCGCTCGTCGATGTCTACGTGCCCGAGCAGGACGTGAGCAACGGCGTGGTGACCATCGCGGTCGCCGAGTTTCGAGCGGGGCGCGTGATGGCGAAGGGCAACCGCTATTTCTCCGATGCGCTGCTCACGCGCGAGATGCCGCTTGCGAGCGGCGAGCCGATCCACGAGGCCGATGTCGCAGCGGGGCTCGCGCTGCTCAACGCGAATCCGTATCGCCGAGTCGATGTGATCTATGCGCCGGGCGAAGCGCAGAACACCACCGACGTCGTGCTGCAAACCGACGACCGCCTGCCGTTGCGCGTGTACGGCGGCTACAACAACGACGGCGTGCGCGATCTGGGACGCGACCGGTTTCTCGCGGGCTTCGACTACGGCAACCTGTTCGGCATCGATGCGCGCATCGGCTATCAGGCGACGGCGAGCAACGACCTCTTTTCGGGCAACCCCGATATCGAAGGACGCCCCGACCGTCCGCGCTTCGTCGCCCACGCGTTCAACTTTTTCGCGCCGCTGCCATGGCTCGATCGCATCGAACTATTCGGCGTCTTCGCGCAAAGCACGCCGCGTCTGCCGGACAGTTACGGACAGACCGGCACCAGTTCGCAGGTGAGCTTTCGCTACGACCGCGTGCTTCCGCCGCTCGACAACGCAGGCGCATGGCAGCAGCAAGTTCAGTTCGGCTATGACTTCAAGCGCTCGAACAACGACCTAGAATTCGGCGGCTTTCAGGTATTCAACGCGAACACGCATATCCACCAGTTCGTGCTGGCCTACGATCTCACGAACAGCGACCCGGCGCGCAGCACGCATCTGAACGCGTCGCTTTTTGCGAGTCCCGGCCGTCTCGACAGCAGCAACAACGAAGCGGCCTTCGATGCCGCGCGGCTCGGCGCGACGCCGCGTTATCAGTACTTCCAACTGTCGGGGCAGCATGAGTCGCTCTTGGGCGCGTCGGGGTTTTCGGTGTCCGCGCGGGCGCTTTTCCAGTGGACCGGCAACACGCTTTTGCCGAGCGAAGAACTCGGGCTGGGCGGCGATGCGACCGTGCGCGGCTACGAGCCGTATGCGGCGCAAGGCGATCGCGGCTGGAACGTGCAGACGGAAATGCGCGCGCCCGCGCTCACCTTAGGCGTCGCGGCGATGCAGCCGTTCATATTCTTCGATGCCGGACACGTGTGGAACCGCATTCCCGAAGCGGGCGAGGTCAACAACGCATCGCTTGCGAGCGTCGGCGCGGGCATTCGCTTCCAGATGGGGCGCTTCGTCAGCGTTCGGGGAACGTTCGGGTTCCCGCTGAAAGCGGTCGTGCCGAATGGATCGAAGGTGCCGCTCGGCGAAGTGTTCGTCGTGATCGGGAGTTGAAGGGCGGGCGGCTGCGCGCCCTTCAACTCCCTGCGAGACGCGTCAGGGCCGCGCCTGCTCCCAGCTCAGAACCGGATGCGTCGCGTTCGCCGGCATCGTCCACGCGCCGCCCGCGCCGAAGTTCCACGACGCGAAGTTGCCCGGCACGCGCATTTGCGCGTTCGAGAGGCCGTTTGCGTCGCCCGGCGCGGTGCCGTTGTCGACGGCCACGGCGTTGGTGCGCGTCGTCGTGTCGCGGTTCCAGTAGACGTTGCTGCCGATCACGCCCTCGTTCAACGCCGCGATGCCGCCGTAGCCGGCAAACGGAGGCCCGTCGCCGCCGACCTGACCGACCGCGAAGGACTCGTTGATGACGCCCGCGCTGCCGTTGTCGTAGACGAGTCCGCCGTCGCCGGTCTGGCCGCCGGTGCTGCCGGTCGCGTAGGACTGCGTGATCGTGCCGTTATTGAAGGCGACAAGCCCGCCCACCGATGCATGCGAGCCGCCGGTCACATTGCCCGTCGCATACGACTGCGCGATGGTCCCGGTGTTCACGCCCACGAGGCCGCCGGACGGGCCCTGGAAGCCGACCGTCGCGCTGCTCGACGAACGCTCGATGCGGCCGTTGTTCGCGCCGACGAGCCCGCCGTTTCCTCCGCCGCCGAAGCCGCCGAACGACAAGTCGCCCGAGGTCGACGCATACGTGATCAGGCCGTTGTTCTGCGCGGCGAGCAGGCCGTAGGTTCCGGGCGCGCCGCCGCCCACGCTGGCGTTCGTCAGCTCGATGTCGCGCACGACGCCGCTCGCGCCGATCACCCCGAACATGCCGACATAGCCCGACGACGAAGAATCGCTCGACGCGAGCCGGTCGATGCTGTGGCCGAAGCCGTCGAACTGGCCGGTGAACGGCGTGTCGGGCGTCGCGCCGATCGGCGTGAAGAAGTTGGGATACGCGGTCGCGCTCGCGTCGATGTCCTTGCCGAGCGCATAGTTGCCCGCGAGGTTCTGCGAGACGCCGCCGAGATCGGCGAGCGTGTTGACGAGCTTGTACGCGGTGATCTGCGTGACGACGCCGCTATACGGCGCGGCCGTCCAGCCGGCGTGCGTGAGCAGCGTGCCGGGCGCGTAGCTGCCGTTCATGTCGTAGAGCGCGCTCACGATGCCCGTGCTGCCCGACCAGTCGATCGTGCCGCGATTGGTCACGCTGCCGCCGTTGTCGACGCCGTTCGCATCGGCGCGCAGCGTGAGATTGCCGCCGCCCGTGTTCGCGATAGTCGATGCCTGCGCCACCGTGACGTCATGCGCCGCGCCGAGCGTCAGCGACGCGTTGCCGTTCCATCGCACGTTGCCGTTCACGGTCAGATCGCCGCCGGACTGCGCATTCACGGACGTGCCGTTGGCGAGGCTGCGCGACAACGCGTTCGCGGTGGCGCTGTCGATCGCGAGCGTCGGCGACGAGAGCGACCACTCCCCCGCGACAACGTTTGCGTTCGCGACATCGAGCGTGGCCGCGCGGGTTTCGACCGTGCCGCCGCTGCCGTTGCCATTCGTCGCGGCGAGCGTGCCCGCCGCGTGCACCGCGCCCTGATCGGCGACGAGCCACACGTGGCCGTCGCGCTTCGCGGTGCCGGTCGCGCGGATCGCCGCGTTATTACCCGCGAGCGCGTAGACGTTGCCGTCGGCGGCCTGAAGGCTCGCCTGCGCGGCTCGGATCACGCCCGCGTTCGCGACCGTGCCTTGGCTGCCCGTCTGCACGAAAATCTGCTGCCCGCTCGACGAATCGTGCAGCAGCACTTGTGCGCCTGTCGCCAGTTCCGCGCTGCCTTTAGGCGCGTCGATCGAGCCGGCGTTCACCGCAGCCGTGCGCGAGACGAGGAAGACATCGCCGCCGCTCGATCCGATCTTGCCGAGATTCATCACAACGCCGCGGCCGTCGCCGGAAAACGTGAGGTCGCCGCCTTTCATGAAGGCCGCGTCGCTCGCGTTCAGCGACGACGCGACGAAGCGCCCGCCCGTCGCGACCACGCCGCCCGGCCCGATCACCACGCCTTGCGGGTTGATGAGATACACGCTGCCGCTCGCCGTGAGCTGGCCGAGAATGGTGGACGGATCGCCGCCCGTCACGCGATTGAGCGTCGCGCCGTTGCCGTTGTTGAACGTGACCTGGCGGCCGCTGCCGATGGAAAAGCTCTTCCAGTCGATCACGCCGCGCGTCGAAGTCTGGTCGATCACGAGCGACCGGCCGCCGCCGGTGATCGAACCGCTGCCCGCGGCGAACTGGCCGCCGCTCGGCAGCGGCGGCGCGGCGTGCGCGGCGTGAAGACCGACGATAAGCGGCACGATGGCCGCGAGCGGCCGAAGCCGCGAGGCGCGACTGAAAGAACCGATGCTGCACTGCATACACCCTCCGGACTGTGTCGATTTGTTTTTCGTTTGGCCGCTGACGGTGTAGCCGCGCCGTCATCGACTAGCGAGAGGGCGAACATCGATGTGCGAGCAGGCGGCACGAATTTAGCAACGCGCCCGAACGCCGAAGTGTGTGCTACCGCACATTGGTGCCGTAGAAAAAATACGCACGGTCGAAGGCTTGCTGCAAGGCGCTGGCAACTGGCTTGTCAAGCGAAATAAGCGTGGGGCGGAAAGGCGTTCTGTCGGACGAAAACAACGCCGCGCGCGTGGTTGCGCGACTTCAGCGCGAGGGCCGCCGCCGGTCCGTCAGCTGAACGACGCACGCGTGGAAAATGCGCTGAACGAGCTCGCTCTCGTAGTCGAGGTCGTCGCCTTCGATGATCTTTTCGATGGCGCTGCGGCCTGCTTCCGTATCGAGCAGCGGACAGAAGCGCGACGCGAGCGCCTGCGCGGTGACGGAGAGCTTCGCGGTCTCGATCCAGTCGGCGGCGCGGTTGTGGTTGTCCAGCCAGCGATGCGCGGCGCGCACCTGAAACGACGGTTCGGGCCACGCGCCTTCGAGATAGAACGCGCCGAGAAAGCCGCATGTGAGCCAGCAGAGAAGATGCACCCGGTCGTCGGGTCCGAGCGGATAGCGGACTTGACTCATGATGGCACCACATGACACGGCGACGCGCGACGGCTTGAAGATAGCACGCCGCGACGTTGGCGCGGAGCCTCAGTCCTCTTCGAACAAGTCCCTATATTGATGCGGCTGCGAGCGCAAATACTGCTTCGGCGCGCGCACGTGCGCGCCCAGTTGCGCCGCCGCGTGCCACGGCCAGCGCGGGTCGTAGAGCGCGGTGCGGGCGAGCGCGATCATGTCCGCGTCGCCCGTTCCGATAATGCTCTCCGCCTGCTCGATGCCGGTGATCAGGCCCACCGCGACGACCGGCATCTTCACCGCGCCCTTGACCGCGCGCGCAAGCGGCACCTGATAGCTGGGACCGACGGGAATCTTCTGCGCCGGGTGCAGGCCGCCGCTCGAGACGTGGATCGAGTCGCAGCCGCGCGCCTCCAGCGCCTGTGCGAAGGCGATGGTCTCTTCGATATCCCAGCCTCCTTCCACCCAGTCGGTGCCGGACACGCGCACCGTCACCGGCCGGTCCTCGGGGAAGGCGCCGCGCACGGCGTCGAAGACTTCGAGCGGGAAGCGCATGCGGTTTTCGAGCGAGCCGCCGTATTCGTCGTCGCGCCGGTTCGAAAGCGGCGACAGAAACTGATGCAGCAGATAACCGTGCGCCGCGTGAATCTGAATGAGGTCGATGCCGAGTCGCGCGGCGCGTTGCGCCGAGGCGGCGAAGGCGTCGCGGATGCGTTCGAGCCCCGCGCGGTCGAGCGCGACCGGCGGCGTTTCGCTCTCTTCGTACGGCACGGACGAGGGCGCTTCGGTCTGCCAGCCATGCGCGTGATCGGGCGCGAGCTGCGCGCCGCCTTCCCACGGCACTTCCGTCGATGCCTTGCGGCCCGCGTGGCTCAACTGAATCGCGATCGGCATGTCGGACCAGCGGCGGATGCCCTTGAGCGTGCGTTCGATGGCGGCTTCGGTCTCGTCATTCCATAAGCCGACATCCGCCCACGTGATGCGGCCTTCGGGCAGCACGGCGGTCGCCTCGATGGTGAGCAGCGCCGCGCCCGACAACGCGAGCTGGCCGAGATGAATCAGATGCCAATCGTTCATGCAGCCGTCTTCGGCCGAGTACTGGCACATCGGTGCAATGACGATACGGTTCGCCAGTTCGAGGTTGCGCACGCGCGTGGGAGTGAACAAAGCAGCTTGTGCCATAAGGATTCTCCGGAAGAGCAGGGGGTCGAAAAGGGCAGCAATCGATATTCCGGCATGCGGGCGCCACGATGGCCCGAGTGCATTGCATGCTGAATGAAGGCCGGCTCCTAAGCATTTGTTAAGGAACCGTTCCCGAAAATGCCGGTTGGCCCGCCCGCGGGCGCCCCACAAAACAACCTGCGAGGTGGCCGCCATGCCGCATTCCTTTGCCCTTCGACCGAGCCTGCATGCGTGATGCAAGGCGTCTGCACTTCTTTCCCGCTGAAACTCGCCGATGACGCCGTCTGGCGTTATCACGACCTCGCCAAATCGCGTGCCGTCGACCGGCCGCCCGCGAGCGGCGAGTTATGCCTCTGGCTCGTCACGAGCGAATTCCGCTTTGCGTCGGCGTCGAATGTCGGAAGCTGGCTGAGTGTCGCGGAGCGCAGGCGCGCGCGGCTGCATCCGCATTCGGCCATCGGGCGGCGTTTCGGCGTGGCGCGCGCGACACTGCGGCTCGTCGTCTCGCAGATGTTCGACTGCCGTCCGCAAGAAGTCCAGGTCGAGGACGGCCCTGACGAGCGCATCATCGCCACCGACCCGCGCGGCGAACGCAGCGTTCACGTCGATGTCGCGTATTCGGGCATCTGGATCGTGATCGCGGTGGGCGCGGCAAGCGTCGGAGTGGGCCTTACGGCGGATGCGCTCGCGGATGCGGCGCGTATCGCGAAGACGCGCGCCGAACGCAGCGAAAGCGGCGCGGATGCATCGTGGCACGGAGTCGTGCTGCCAATGCCGGGCGAGATACGCGGCGTCGTGGCGGTCGGCGGCGCGGTGGCGGACGTGCAGGCGTTCGGCTGGGAGAAGCCGGCCGAAGCCGCTGCGGTGAGGTCGGGGCGCTAAGGGCGCGGTCGGCGCTCCGCTCAGATCGTTCGCATTCCGAATGAATGCGTCGGCCTTTGAAGGATGTCATCCTAACGAACCTGCCGTGCAACATCCCAAGCGCCGCCAAACATCAGGCGAATGCGAAACGCGAACGGGCTTTCACATCGGATGAAACACCTTAGGCATAATACTCGTCACCCGAGGATACTGAGCGCGCTTGCCTATGACACGCCCCGCACTGGAATGCCGCCGCCTTCACAAAACCTATGGTCCCGGCAGAACCATTCTTGCAGGGCTGGACTTCACGCTCGGCGCAAGCGAATTCATCGCGATCATGGGCGACTCGGGCGTGGGGAAATCCACGCTGCTCAATCTGATCGCGGGCCTCGACGCCCCTGACAGCGGCGAGATTCTGATCGACGGCGTGCCCATCTCCGCGATGAGCGACGAAGCCGCCACCAAGACGCGGCGCGAGAAGCTCGGCTTCGTGTTTCAGGCGTTCCACGTGCTGCCGCATCTGACGCTGGTGCAGAACGTCGCGGTGCCGCTGCTTCTGAACGGCCTGCCCACGACACCCGCCCACGGCATGCTCGCCGCCGTCGGACTTTTCAATCGTCAGAACGATCTGCCGCGCCAGCTTTCCGGCGGAGAACTTCAGCGCGTCGCCATCGCGCGGGCGCTCGTGCATCGCCCGCGGCTGATACTCGCCGACGAACCGACCGGCAATCTCGATCCGCAAACCGCCCACGAAATCCTCGGCCTCTTCCACGCCGAAACCAAAGCGACCGGTGCGGCCGCGATCATGGTCACGCATTCGGAAGCCGCCGCCGCGTTCGCGGACCGCGTGCTGATCCTCGCCGACGGCACGCTGCACGAAGCCGCGTCGCTGGCGGCGTTCAACGAGTCGCGCGCGCGATGATGGCGCGCGCCGCCGGTCATCGCATGCTCGCGCGCTGGCTGCTGGGCGCGCAATGGCGCAGTCATCGCGGGCGGGCGCTCGTCGCCGTGCTGACGATCGCGCTCGGCGTCGGGCTGGGTTACGCGGTGCAACTCATCAACAGCGCGGCCTTCAACGAGTTCTCCGCCGCCGCGCGCAGCCTGTCGGGGCAGGCGGACTTGCAGGTGCGCGGCGCGCAGCAGTTCATCGACGAGCGCCTTTATCCGATGCTCGCCATGCGCCGGGGCGTCGTCGTGGCGAGCCCCGTGCTCGAACTCGACGTCGCGGTGCCGAAGCAGACCACGCCGCTCAAGGTGCTCGGCATCGACGTGTTTCGCGCGAGGCGCATCGCGCCCGATCTGACCGGCGTGCCGTCGCCGCAGACGCCGCTCGACGTCTTGTCGGACGACGCCATCTTTCTCTCGACCGCCGCGCAGCAATGGCTGAACACGCGCGTCGGCGCGGATGTCGAATTGCAGAACGCCACCTCGCCGGTGCGCTTGCGGGTGGCGGGCGGCATCGTGCGGGCTTTGCCAGGCCAGCGTATCGGCGTGATGGATATCGCCGCCGTGCAGTCGCGTTTCGGCGTGCAGGGACGGCTTTCGCGCGTGGATATTCAACTCGCGCGCGGCGTCGACCGGGAAGCGTTTCGCCGCGCGTTGCAGGACGAACTCGGCCCGCGCTTCGTCGTCGCGGAGACGCGCGACACCGAAAGCCGCACGGACAGGCTGTCGCGCGCTTACCGCATCAACATGAACGTGCTCGCGCTCGTTGCGCTCTTCACCGGAGCGTTCCTCGTCTTCTCGACGCAGGCGGCGGGCGTCGTGCGACGCCGCGCGCAATTCGCGATGCTGCGCGTGCTCGGCATGACGCGCGGCCAGCTCGTGCGGCAGATCATGACCGAAGGCGCGCTGCTCGGCGTGGCGGGCGCGCTGTTGGGCATCGCGCTCGGCTTTGCGGTGGCCGGACTCGCGCTGCGCTTTTTCGGCAGCGATCTCGGCGGCGGCTACTTCCCGGGCGTGCAGCCGCGCGTGCATTTCGAGCCGGTCTCGACCGCGATCTTTCTCGCGCTCGGCTTGAGCGTCGCGCTCGCGGGCACGTTCGTTCCGGCGCTGGAAGCGGTCCGTGCGCGCCCCGCGCCGGCATTGAAAGCGGGCAGCGAGGAAGCCGCGCTCTCGCCGCTTTCGACGCCGTGGCCCGCGCTGCTGTGCCTCGTCGCGGGCGCGGCGCTCACGCAGGCGCCGCCCATCGACGATGCGCCTATCGCGGGCTATCTCGCCGTCGCGCTTCTGCTGGTGGGCGGCATCGCGCTGATGCCGCGGCTCACGGCGATGGTCTTCGGCGCGTCGAGCGCGGCTTACGCGTGGCTGCGCCGCAACCATAGCCGCAGCGCGGTGGGCACGCTCGCGCTCGCGCGGCTCGCGAACGCGCCGGGCCAGGCGTCGATCGCCATGGGCGGCGTGCTGTCGAGCTTCACGCTGATCGTCGCGATGGCGATCATGGTGGCGAGCTTCCGGATATCGGTCGTGGACTGGCTGGAGCATCTGCTTTCCGCCGATGTCTATGCGCGGCTCGCATCCACCGGCGATACGGGCGGCCTCACGCCGCAGCAGCAGGCGCAGATCGCGGCCACCGGCGGCGTCGCGCGGGCAGCGTTCTCGCGCTCGTCGCAGGTGACGCTCGATGCCTCGAAACCGCCGGTCGCCGTGATCGCCCGCGAGATCAACGGCGCGGACCCCGGCGCGATGCTGCAAATGACCGGCGCGACGCTGCCGCCCGAAGCCTGGCGCGCCGACGAAACCCCGGTGTGGGCGTCCGAGGCGATGGCCGATCTGTACGGCTATCGCACCGGCCAGCGCGTCACGCTGCCGCTCGGCGGCGCGGACGAACATTTCGTCGTGGCGGGCATCTGGCGCGACTACGTGCGGCAGACGGGCGCGCTGCAATTCCGGCTCGCGGACTATCGGCGGCTGACGGGCGACATGGGCGCAACCGAAGTGGCCATCACGCTGCGTCCGGGCGTGCGGGCAGGGCAGGTCATCGCGGCGCTGCAAAGCCTGCCGTTCGGCGACGCGCTGGAGTTCTCGCAGCCCGGCGACATCCGCTCGCGCACGCTGACCATCTTCGACCGCAGCTTCGCGGTGACGTATCTCCTGGAAGCGGTGGCGATCGTCATCGGCTTGTTCGGCGTCGCGGCGACGTTCTCGGTTCAGACGCTCGCGCGCTCGCGCGAATTCGGCATGCTGCGCCATGTCGGCGTGACGCGAAAGCAGATCCTCGCGCTGCTCGCATCCGAAGGCGGCCTGCTGACGCTGCTCGGCATTGCCATGGGCTGCGTGCTCGGCTTCGCCATCAGTCTGATCCTCGTTTTCGTGGTCAATCCGCAATCGTTCCACTGGACCATGTCGCTGCATGTGCCGTGGACGATGCTCGTCGTCATCGGCGTGGTGATGCTCGTGTCTTCCTGCACGACGGCAGTGCTGGCAGGGCGGCGCGCCGTATCGGTCGATGCGGTGCGCGCCGTCCGGGAGGACTGGTGATGCGCGGCTTCAGCTTCTTCATCGCGATGCTCGTGGCGCTGGCCGCGTTCTCTTCGACGAGCGCGCTCGCCGCCGATGCGCCGTTCGCGGCGGTGGTGCCGGGCCGGGCGATCGGCTGGCCGCAGGACAGCGGCGCGCATCCCGCGTATCGCACGGAGTGGTGGTATGCGACCGGCTGGCTGCAAACGCCGGACAAGAAGCCGCTCGGCTTCCAGATCACGTTCTTTCGCTCGAATACGGGAAAGGGCGGCGGCGGCGCGTTCGATCCGTCGCAGGTCATCGTCGCGCACGCCGCGCTCTCGGATCCGGCGTTCGGGCGGCTCGTGCACGATCAGGACATCGCGCGGCAGGGCTTCGGGCTCGCGTATGCGGCGAACGGCAACACCGACGTCAAGCTCGACGCATGGCGCATGGTCCGCGAAGCGGATGGCCGCTACACCGTGAGCGCGGATGCCGCCGGCTTCGCGCTGCATCTCACGTTCACGCCGACGCAGCCGCCGATGATTCAGGGCGAGGGCGGTTATTCGCGCAAGGGGCCGTCGCCGGAAGAAGCGAGCTATTACTACAGCGAACCGCAGTTGCAGGTGACGGGAAGCGTCACGCGGCCCTCGGCGAAAGGCCGAGGCGATACGGTCGATGTCACCGGCAGCGCGTGGCTGGATCACGAGTGGTCGAGCACCTTGCTGCCCGCCGACGCCGCCGGCTGGGACTGGCTCGGCGCGAATCTCGACGACGGTTCCGCGCTGATGGCGTTCAAGGTCCGCAGCCGCGATGGCCGCGCGGTCTGGGCGCACGCCGCGCTGCGCGACCGCGATGGCCGCGCGACGCAGTTCGGTCCCGGCGATGTCGAGTTCACGCCGGAACGGCAGTGGCGCTCGCCGCGCACGAACACGCGCTATCCGGTCGCGATGACCGTGCGCGTCGGCGCGATGCGCTGGCGTCTCGCGCCGCTCATCGACGATCAGGAACTCGACTCGCGCGAATCGACCGGCGCGGTGTACTGGGAAGGCGCCGTGACGGTGAAGGGCCAGGGCCAGGCAGAAGGCAAGGGCGGACGCGGCTATCTCGAACTCACGGGCTACGGCAAGGAGGCCGAAGCAGGGAAGCGGTGAAGAAGCGGCGACGAAGCGGTGAAGGAGCGGTGACTGGGCGGCGACTAAGCGGCCGCCAGCAAGAACCCCGAAATGGGCCGACAATATAGGGGTTTACGCAAATTCACCGCCCCGACTCATCATGTCCGACCTAGCCAGCCCTCTTCGCCGCCGCACCGAGATCAACCCCAAGCCGTTGACCGTCGCCGGCCTTCTTCTACTCGCCGGTGTGCTCTATCTCGCGCAGGCTGCGGGCGCGCGCCAGGCCGCGTTGTATGTGGTCGGCGCGCTGCTCGGCGTCGCGCTCTATCACGCCGCGTTCGGCTTCACTTCCGCGTGGCGCGTTTTCATTGCCGATGGCCGTGGCGCCGGTCTGCGCGCGCAAATGCTCATGCTGGCCGTGGGCGTCGCGTTGTTCTTTCCCGCGCTGTCCGCCGGGTCGCTATTCGGCATGCCCGTGACCGGGCTGGTGTCGCCTGCGGGAACGTCGGTGATCGTCGGCGCGTTCATGTTCGGCATCGGCATGCAACTGGGCGGCGGCTGCGCATCCGGCACGCTCTATACGGTCGGCGGCGGCAGCACGCGCATGATCGTGACGCTTGCCGCGTTCATCGTCGGATCGGTGATCGCGACCGCGCATATGCCGTTCTGGACCGCGCTGCCTTCGTTGCAGCCCATCTCGCTCGTGAAGTCGCTGGGCCTCGCGCCCGCGCTCGCCGTCAACTGGATCGTGTTCGCGCTGATCGCCGCGTTGACGGTCGTCATCGAGAAGCGCCGGCACGGCAAGCTCGTCGCCGCGCACGTGCAGCCCGCGCACACGTCGCCGTGGCTGCATGGTCCGTGGCCGCTTCTGGCCGGCGCGCTGGCGCTTGCGGTGCTCAACTTCGCGACGCTCGCGCTGTCGGGCCGGCCGTGGGGCGTCACGTCCGCGTTCGCGTTGTGGGGCGCGAAGGCGGCGTCCGCCATCGGCTTCGACGTCGCGAGCTGGCCCTACTGGATGAGCAAGCCGAACGCCGCGACGCTCGCCGCGCCGGTCTCGCACGATGTCACGTCCGTGATGGATATCGGCATCGTGCTCGGCGCGATGCTCGCCGCCGCGCTCGCGGGCCGCTACGCGCCGGTCTGGCGCGTGCCGATGCGCTCGCTGATCGCAGCCATCGTCGGCGGTCTGCTGCTCGGCTACGGCGCGCGTCTCGCCTACGGATGCAATATCGGCGCGTACTTCAGCGGCATCGTATCGGGCAGTCTGCACGGCTGGCTGTGGCTCGTGGCGGCGTTCTTCGGCAACGTGCTGGGCACGCGTCTGCGCCCGCTCTTCGGGCTGGAAGTCGAACGCGTCAGGCCGACCGCCTGTTAAGAACTCAGCGCGCCGGCCACCGGTTCTCGAAGACGCATTCTTCGTGCGGCCGGCGCGTGGCCCAGCCCTCGGTTTCCAGCATCGGCGCGTCATAGAACCGCTCGACGTGTCCGACGCAGAGAATCGCCACGGGCCGCGCGCCCGCAGGCATCGCCAGCACGTTCGCGATTTCCTGCGGGTCGAAAAGCGACACCCATCCCATGCCGATGCCTTCGGCGCGCGCCGCCAGCCACATGTTCTGAATGGCGCAGGCCACGGACGCCAGGTCCATCTCGGGCAGCGTCCGGCGGCCGAACACATGGCGCTCGCGGCCGTCCATCAGCGCCATGACGAGCACCTCCGCGCACTCGCGCATGCCTTCCACCTTCAGCTTCATGAACGCATCGCGCCGCTCGCCGAGCGCATCGGCGGTGAGCAGACGCTCGCGCTCGACCGCCGCATGGAGCTGCGCGCGAACGTCCTTGCATGTGATCCGGACGATGCGCCAGGGCTGCATGAAGCCGACGCTCGGCGCATGCAACGCGGCGTCGATGAGCCGCTGCATCACGGCCGGCGCGACGGGATCGCTCACGAAATGGCGCATGTCGCGGCGCTCCTCAATGGCGCGATACACGGCGTTGCGTTCGGATTCGCTGAAGGTCTGGTTATCCATGATCTCGAAGAAATTGCGGTAGCGCCACTCTATCCGCATCGCGGGATGCCGGACAGCCGACCTTCGCTCAGTACGCCTTGCATTTGCATAACGGTGCGGTAGCCCACCTTCGCGGCGAGGAAAATCAGCGAACATGCGCGAGGCTGTCCGGAACAGTCGCCTGACCGATATCAGTCTTCCGCCGAGCTGCGGGGCTGGGTCGACACATCGTCTGGAGATCGCCATGTTCAACGAACCCGTCTTGCGCCGCGGTGTACGCTGGATGCTGCTCGTCGTGATGTATTACGTGGTCGCGGCGGCATCGTACAACGGTTATTTCACGAAGTGGCAATTCCGCGATCAGACGCCGGAATTTGCGTTGCCCGCCATGCTCGACGGCACGATCGATCGTCCCTTCGTCTATCGACAGTTGTTGCCGATGCTGGCGAACGGCGTCGAACGCGCGATGTCCGAGAAGCTGAAGACCAAAGTCGACGCGCTTCTGATGGACGACAACCGGACGCATCATCCGATCACGTGGTTCTACCCGAGCGCCGTCGATGCGCGTAATCCGCAATACGCGCTGCGCTATTACCTGATCTTCGGCATGTCGTTCACCGCGCTCTTTCTCGCGATGTTCGCGATGCGCGCGGTCTGCATGACTTTGCAGGCGGATCGAACCGCGAGCACGCTCGCCCCGATGGCGCTGGCCGCGATATTCCCGCTCATATTGACCGACGGCGCCTATTTCTACGACTTCCCCGAACTGCTTTTCATGATGCTCGCGGTATGGCTTGCGGCAACCGGCCGGGCGTTATGGCTGATTCCACTCACTGCCATCGCGACGTTGAACAAGGAATCGTTTCTCTTCTTCTCGCTCACGTTATTTCCGTTCCTGCATGCGCGATTTTCTTTACGCCGCGCCGTGATAGTGCAGGCGGTGTTGCTCGCCATCGCGGCGGCGGTCAATCTCGCAATCAAGTTGAAATTTGCGGGAAATAGCGGCGACGTCGCGCAGTTTCACCTATTTCATAATCTCGACTTTCTGATTCACCCGTTGAGCTACCTGCGCTTCGAATACAACTATGGCGTCGTGATGTCGAAGGGTTTCAACGTCATCAACATCGTGATTGCCGTTGTTCTGCTGCGCTCGGGCTGGAGCAAGCTGCCGCTCGTATTGCGGCGTCATGTATGGATTGCGCTCGCCGTGAACGTGCCGCTTTTCATCACGTTCGGATTCCACGATGAATTGCGCAATCTGAGCATGCTGATCGTGGGCCTTCTGATGATCCTGTGCGTGAACATTGCCCTCGTGTTGGCGTACGAGCGCGCGGGCGCGGCCGCCGACGCGCGCAGCGATGTGCCCGAGACGCCCGCCGCGACGCCATTGCGCGACCGAAACGCTCTGGCGCGCTCCGCCCGTTGATCCGCCGTAGCCGTCCGTTTTCTGTCGGGAGACCGATTCATGCCATTCGATCACGGCGTCTTCACCGTTTCTCTCGACTTCGAGCTGCTATGGGGCGTGCGCGAAACGCGCACCATCGAAAGCTACGGAGAGAATTTGCGCGGCGTGCGGCGCGCCATTCCGGAGATGCTGCGCGTGTTCGGCGCGAGCGGCATTCACGCGACCTGGGCGACGGTAGGCTTCCTGTTTCATCGCGATGTCGCGGAACTCAAGGCCAGTCTGCCGGATGCGCGGCCCCGCTATACGCGCCCCGGCATATCGCCCTATGAGTACATCGAAGCCGCCCGCGAACTAGATCCGCTCTATCACTTCGCGCCGGAACTGATCGAACGCATTGCGCGCCAGCCGGGACAGGCCATCGGCACGCATACTTACTCGCATTACTATTGCCTGGAAGAAGGGCAGGGCGTGCGCGAATTCGAAGCCGATCTTGCGCGTGCCGTCGAAGTGGCGCGACGCGCGGGCGTGTACGTGCGAAGCATCGTGTTTCCGCGCAACCAGTGCAACGACGCGTACCTCGCTTCGCTTACCCGCTTCGGGGTGCTGTGCTATCGCGGCACGCAAGAGGGGCACGCCTATGCGGCGTCCGACAAGGCGGGACAGAGCCGGCTCATGCGAGCGACGCGCCTGCTCGATGCATACATCGACCTCTCAGGCCACAACACGTATGCGCTCGACGACTGCCATCGCGCGATGCCGTTCAACTTTCCGGCGAGCAGTTTCCTGAGGCCGTACAAGCGCAAAACGGCGTGGCTCGACGGTCTTCGCCTGAAGCGAATCACCGACGCGATGACCTACGCGGCCATCAACAAGCGGCTCTATCATCTGTGGTGGCATCCGCACAACTTCGGGCGCGACACGGCGCAGAACATCGCGTTCCTGGAGCGCATCGCGGACCACTACGCGCATCTGCGTGACAAGTACGGATTCGTGTCGATGAACATGGAAGAGCTGTGCGCGCTCGCCGCCCATCATCGGACGGACGAGCCGGAGCACAGCACGTCCGAAGCGGCGACCTGAGCCGCCGCTTCGCTTCCGTCAGCGCCGCGTCTCCTGCGACGTGGCCGGCGTGATCGACGAATGGCCGACCAGAAAGCGCGGTGTCCTGAAGTGCACGATGCACGCGTAGAACCACACATAAACGCTCACGAACACGAGGTCGGTGGCGAACAGCACGACCGGCTCGTTCCAGAACAGCGACGCCGGCACCACGCCCACCGAGCACAGCACCCACAGATAGGGCGACGTGCGTGCGTTGCGGCGTCCGCGCTGGCGCGCATCGCGATAATCGGCGCCCCTGAGCGCGATGCGCCGGTACACGAGCGTATGCAGATGCACGCCGTCCGGCTGGCTGACCGGCCGGCCACGCACCAGCTTGCGCCGATAGATCGAGAAGACGGTTTCGAAAAGCGGATAGATCGCGACCACGGCGGCGTACCACGCTGAAACCGCCGGGTGGCGGGCGATCAGGAGTACGAGCAGTTCCGCCATCACGAAGCCGATGAAATAGGCGCCGCCATCGCCGAGAAAGATCGCGGCGCCCGGATAGTTCCAGACGGCGAAGCCGAGGATGGTGCCGATCATCGTCAGTGCAACGCTCATGATGAGCCAGTCGCCCACTTGGTGCGCGACAAAGCCTATCGAGCCGAAGATGAGAATGGACGACACCGAAGCGAGTCCGTTCATGCCGTCGATCAGGTTGATCGCATTCGTGAGCCCCGACACCGTGAGCACGGTGAGCGCGATGGCGAGCGGCATCAGCGCGAGACCGCGATCGACGATCGGCAGATCCACGCGCCCGATCACGGCATTCAACGCATACACGCCGCCGATCGCGCCGGCCATCGCCGCGAGCAGCCTTGCGCGCGGGCTCACGCGCTTGGTCAGATCCTCCACGCAGCCCGCCATGAAGGGAATCGCCGCGCATCCGAGCAGCAAGAGAGACTCGCCGCGCGGATTCGCGCCGAATAGCCCGCCCATCACAAACGTGATACCCGTTCCTCCGATGATTGCGATGCCGCCGACACGCGGAACCGGAAAGGCATGGTTTTTCTGCACTCCTGTGAGGTCGTTGTCGAGCCATTTCGATCCCGCATGGCTCGTGTATTTCACGATCAGAAGAGTCAGACAAAACGAAGTGAAGCAGCCGAGGGCAAGGTTCAGCATTGTCGTTTACTCATTTTGTCAACAGTGCGGACGATTCGGTTCAGAACATGTTGCACCTGCGTAAGACGGCCTCGGATCGATACGGCACGGCCATGCGTTTAAGCAGATGCAACAGACCCGCTTCGGCTGAAAAAGGAACACCGATAAATAAGGGCTCCGAAGTCCCGTTTATAGAAAGCCTTTATTATGATTAATCCGGGAAATCCCGCGCATACGCGGACGTTTGGAGTCCGAATATCATCGCGCGGACAGCCGTTTCGGTAACTATGTTTTTCGTTGACGAAATGTTGGGTAGACCGCGTATTGATCCAAAATTGGCGGGCCGCAAAAGCCTTCGTTTGTGCTTTAGCGACCTTGCCGACATATCTCATGTCGCCGTCATGACACCCGAACGATCATGCGATGTCTTTGGCGACCCAGCGGCGCACGATATAACGGCCTTCCCGCCTGCGTGCGAGGTCGTCGCTGACCACCCGGGCAGGCACGCCCGCGACGGTGACGTTGGAAGGCACATTCGACGTCACGACACTGCCCGCGCCGATGGTCACCGAATTGCCAATCAATACGTTTTCGACGATGCACACGTTCGGCCCGATATATACGTTGTCCCCAATGGTCGCGGCTTGTCCGTGATTCGATCCGATGGTGACGCCTTGCGACAGATTGCAATTGGCGCCGATCACCGCTGTTTCATTCACGACGATGGTGCCGAAATGGCCAATGTAGAGTCCCGGTCCGATACGCGTTCCGGCCGGAATGATGATGCCGAATTGACGTTGCTTGCGGCGCAATATGATTCTAAGGAGTACACCGGACAATCCGCGGGAATACCCCGATGCGAGACGAAACCACACGGAGTAATTGAATCCTTCGGAAGAAACGAACTTGCGAATGAACACGCCGGCACTGAGCGATCCGGCGTAACGGAAGAGATCGCTTCTGATAAGGTCGATGGGCTTCATTGCTTGATTCGTCGTGTGAGTTGAAGAGCGGAGATGGCGGCCGTTGCCGCGTAGCCTAACGGCGTCGAGCGGGCGAATAAGTGTGAGAACTCACATTTCGTTCGACTTATTCAATCTGCAGCGCGCTTGCGCCTGAATGGTATGCACAGAAGACTCGCGATACGGCTGATTGCTTCGGGCGTTCTCTTCAACGGCATCGCGGCGCGGCCCGCGTGGGCCGACGATACGGTCGATGCCGCCACCTTTGGCGTGAAAGGCGACGGCACGACGAACGATCGCGTCGCGCTTCAAAAGGCCATCGACGCTTCCGTCGGCAAGACGCTCGTGATCGGCGGCCGCTGCCGCATCGACGCGGCCGGCATCGAACTCAGAAGCGGATCGCGCGTGCGCTTTCGGCCCGGCGCATCCATCAAGCTGCTGCGGCACGATACGCCGTTCTATCAGATCGTCCGCATCTGGGACGTGAACGACGTGGTGCTGGAAGGCGCCATGCTCGACGGCAGCAAGGAACTGAATGCCGCGCCCGCCAAGCGCCACGAAGAGGGCTACGGCATGGGCATCTCGGTAGCGGGCAGCGCCAATGTGACGATTCGCTCCGCGACGACCATCGGCTGCTGGGGCGACGGCGTGTACATCGCGAACAGTTACCGGCCGAGCGCCACCGCGCCGGATGGCATTCGTCTCGTCGATCACCGCGCGGTGGGCTGCCGGCGACAAGGCGTCTCGATCATCAGTGGCCGCAATATCACCATCGAGCGCGGCGTATGGGAAGACATCGGCGGCACGGCTCCTTCTGCGGGACTCGATATCGAACCGAATTCGAATCGCGACGTGCTCGAAAACATCCGCGTCGTCGATCCCGTCACGCGCCGCTGCAAGATCGGCATTCTCGTTTTTCTCGCGCAATTGCCTGGACCGCGCGCGAAGAATGTCGATATTCGAATCACCGGGCATCGCGACGAGAAATCGGCCGATAACGCGTTCAGTGTTTCAGGACTCGATACGAAAGGCTGGATCGTGAAGGGCCGCGTGGAAAGTCGCGCGCCCACATGGGTGAATTCCCGGCTTGCGTCGGTCGAGAACGTGGACTACGACAAGCGCGGTCCCGCTGTCGTCGTAACGGACCTGCGGCTCGTGAGGTAGTGCCATCCGCGCGTTGTGTGACAACGTACAGACTCGATGCGTGCGCCGCCGCACGCTCGCGTTAGGCCGATATTCCTTGAGAATCCTTAGATGAAAGCACGGGCAATGCGATTGAACGACGCGCAGGCGTCTCGCACGGGGCATCGCGCGCCGAACTTCTTCGCGACGCCGAGCGGCTGGGCTTATATCGCCATTGCACTGGTCATCCTGTATCTGATGGCGACGAGTCCGCGCGAAGTGTCCACGCTGCTCGACCAGGACAACTACCTCGAATACTTTCGCCGCACGACGTGGGACTGGTTCGTCAGTTCCTATCATCAACGGACGTCGACGCTTGCTTTCGTCATCAGCACGGTCACGGAGGAATTCGGCTGGCGGGCATGGGTGGTCGGGCTGAATGCGCTGGGCTTGTCGCCCGACACGGGCGTGCGCGTCACCGTGGTGCTGCTCAACACGCTGATCTTCATTGCGCTGCTGGAAACGCGCAGGCCGCTCATCGGACTCTGCCTGTGGGCCGTGGTGCCGATGGCGCTCGCCACGGTCGGCACATTCCAGATTCGTCAGGGCATGGGCTTTTCCATCGCCATGCTGCTCTCGCTGCGTTATCAGCGGCCTCTGACGGGATGGGCGCTCGCGAGCTTCGTCCATACGACATTCGCCGTCCCTGCGCTGCTGCTCGTGGCGATTCGCGCTTGCGGCGACCGCCGGCGGCTTTCGTTCGTTTGCGCGGGCGTCACGGCACTCGTGCTCGTATCGTCAGCGGGCTTTCTGTTCCGCAACTTCGGCGGCCGGCGCATCGACGAATATGCGAACTATCAAAACGACTTCACGATGAAGCTCGTGGTGTTGCTCGTCGTCTATATGACAGCATCCATCGTCATGCTGTACTCGGAATGGAAGAACAGGCCGAAGACGCAGCCCACGGTCTGGACGGAGCTCGCCACCATGCATATCGTGCTGGTGTTTTATCTGGTGCTCGCGTTCGCGCTGTTCCCCTTCGGTAAAGGGCGCGTGTGGTATTGCGTGCAGTTGCTTTTGCCCTTCATCGTGGCGCAGATTCGCTTTCGCAACGCATTCTCGATCTGGTGGATCGTGGGCGTATTGCTGGTGCTGTCCGCCGAGATCATCAAGAGTTCTTTCGAGGGCGTCTACGCGTATTTCATCGGAAGCTAGACAGCGAGCGATTCGTCATCGACGCGATAGGCGAGTCGAGGACGAACGCTCGAAGGCTTCAGATCAGGTCTTTTCCGCCGGCATCTTGCGCAGACGTTTGGCGCCTGTCTTGGTCGCGGTCTTTTCGCCGCGCAGGACGGTCCGCAGTGCGCCGAAGTCCGCGCGCACTTTCTCGATTTCATAGCGCGTGACGAGACGGCCGCCGAAGCCCGACAGGAAGTCGAGGATGCTGGCGGTGGAAATGCCGTCCAGATCGAACAGGAGCTTGCGCTCGCGGGCCACGCGCGCCGCTTCCCAGATCAGCAGGCTGATGGCGCCGCCGTGCGCTTCCGGAAGACGCGAGGAAAGCAGGTAATAGAGCGCGCGGTCGTCCCACACGAGAGCGGTCTCGGCCACGAGCTTGCCGCTCTGATCGAACGCGCCCAGCAACGTGCCCGACTTGCGCTGAAGCACTTCGGCAAGCAGTCGCCGCATGATCTGCGAGCCGTAGACGTTGTTGCGCTTGCGCACGGCGAGATTCTCGTCGTAGAAGCGCGTGAAGGCGTCCGGGCTGTCGATCTCGCGAATGGTGAGCTGCTCGCTCGCGCGCCGCACCCAGTTGCGGGTATTGCGGCGCAGGCCGGACCATGCCTCTTCTTCCGTGCGTTCGGCGGGCATTTCCATCGTATAGCCGATCGACACGTCGTAGCCGTGAATCATGAAGGCAAAGGCTTCGGCTTCCGACATGCGCGTGTCCATCAATTGATGGAAATGCGCGACCGGCGGGAGCTTCGCAATGAGTTGCCTCGTAATGTCCAGGCGATAGCACCATTCGCGATCGGGCGTGCCCGATTTCTGCGGCTTGATGATGGGGCCGAGCGTGCGGGTCATCGGCGGCAGGGCGGAGATGCGCCAAATGCCTTTGCGTTCGAGCGTGTACGGCATTTCGCCGATGACTTCATCGCCCTGTTTGACTTCGGCGATGCCCCACTTGCCGTCGCTCGTGATATCGAGCCACCACGGCTGATGAAAGATCGACCGTTCGAACGCACCTTGCGGCCGTGCGTTTTCATTCGCGCTCGTGACGATCTCTTTCGCTTTAGCCTTGGGTTTGTTGGGTTTCGACTTCGGTTTGGCTTTGACTTGTTCGGTATTCGTCGTATCGGGTAGAGCACTGACGGAAAAGCATTCGTTATCCATTGTCCCTCGCAACTCGGTTCATGATAGCCATGGGGCTAATTTCGGGCCTTTCGGCAGTATCAGGATCAGGCGCTGTGCGCGTTCGTCGACAACTTTCCGATGCCTCGCGTGACAGGATGGAAAGCGTGCGCCGAGATCGGATTAAAGAGGCAATGCATAGTTTTGGGCGATGTCAAGTGAATTCGTCTGGCGACGAATTACAGTGTTTTACCGCAGGGTATTGAGCATTCGCGTGAACCACTGTACGGCATCGCACGTTGCGCCCCTTGCTCGGCGATGCAAGATTTCAGGCGCAGGACAGTCGAGGGTCCAGGCTCGCGTACTTTTGTCCACCCCGTCGATCCCTGTTCCACGGGCGATCCTAAACCAAGCAAGGGTCTTAGGCACATTCATGATTGCACCAGCACCGCAAATCGAGATCATCAAATCACCCGAAGTATTCAAGGCACTCGAACCCGAGTGGCAGACGCTCTGGAGGCGCGCCAACGGGCGTCATCACGAATCGTTCCCTGTTGCGTGGCTCAGTTGGGAGTGCGTGGCAAAACCGCTCGGGCGCGCGCTGCGGCTCATCTCGGTTCGTAGCGAAGGTCGTCTCATCGCCGTATGGCCGCTCGTTCGCTCGCGCAATCGGCTCTGGACCATACTGCGTCCGTTGAGCCCGGAATCCGCCGACTATACGACCCTGCTCGCCGATCCGGACCATGCGTCGCCCGCACTGACCGAAGCAGTCTGGCGCGCGGCGCAGGCGCAGTGCCCGTCGGACATCATCCTGCTTCCGTATCTCGACAAGGACGGCGATCTTTATCGGATGGCGCGCGCCCACGAGGGCATGATGGTCGCGAACGAGCATCCCTATGCGATTGCGCGACTCTCTCGTGAAAAGGACTGGGAGAGCTTCGCGGCGCCGCTCGGCACGTTATCCGGGAAGAAGCCCGGCGCGTTGCTCAGGCGTCTGGAGCGGCAAGGCAAGGTCGAGATCCGCATTCTCGGCCCCGGCGACGCCGATGAAAACGCCCGCATGGTCGACTGGATGCTTGCCTGCAAGCGCAACTGGGCCGAGCGCGTCGACAAGAAGGGCGCATGGCTCTATTCCCCGCTGTTCCGCAATTATCTGGTGAGCATCCTCAATTACCCGGCCGGGCCCGACTCGGAGCCGAGCGCGCGGATGATGGTGCTCATGCTCGACGGCGCGCCCATCGCGGCCAACATGATCGGGATGGGCACCGACAGCATTCTCGGCGCGATGGGCGGCTTCGACCGCCAGCACAGCAAGCTCGCGCCCGGCGCCATTACCACCGAAGCGTGGGTGCGCTGGGCGCTCGAACACCGGCTGGACTTCGACCTCGGCGTCGGGTCCGAAGCATTCAAGCCCTACTGGAGCAAAGGCAATCTCTCGGTCGCCGTGAGTATTCAGATCGCCCAGTCTCCTTGGGGACGCGTTGCATTCGCGATGCAGGACGGCATGGCAAAACTCGCCGCGATTCGCGCCGGAATGCGTCGGCCGAATACGGATGTCACATCCGGAAAAACCCGCAGCGAACCGGTAGAAACCCGCACAAGCAAATCCGCTAAATAATCTGATTGAAAACCGCCGGCTGGAATATCGAGCAATCAAAGACGCAGCCGGCGCATTAATTCAGAAGAATTTCCGCAGCAAGAATTTCACTTTTCTTCAGACGTGAAAACCGTCGTCCTTTTGCGACGGCGGATTAATTTCGCCGCTCGTGCGAAATTAATATCAATCATCAGAAGTAATTCCCCGTGTTTTGCCGAATCCCCCGCCAGGCGTGCGATTGAGGCGTGCGCTCGTCCTCGACATTTTGACCTGTCCCCGCTACTTCGTTACAGCTCGTTACGAAACAGTATTAATGGTCATACAAGGTTATGTATCATACGTGCCCGGTATCGGTATTAGATACCATGTTCCGCGAGCGTTATGAAGTAAGTTTGACCGTTATATCGACAGTGGCTTGCTTTGGGCAATCAAGAGCCCCGGCTGAACCGCCCGGCAAATGTCGCCCGATTTATCGGTCTTCGACGAACGTTCTTTTCCTAGTCGCCTATCAATAACGTCAAGCACAATGTCTTTTTCAAAAAAAACCTTTAATTCCTTCCTCGAACACTCCGCCTCCCAAACCGAAAACCGTATTTTCACGCGACGCAAGTTCGTGACCGCGCTTGTCATGGGCGCCGGCACGGCGGCATTGGCCGCGTGCGGCGGCGGAAGCGCCGACGACCTCGCCGCCACCGACAAACGCTGGCACCGCAGGTCGACCGCTTCCGACACGTCGGCGGCATCGACTACGAGCGTCGCATCGTCGACGCAAGCAACCGCGAGCACCTCCACCTCGGGCTCCGTCGTCGACGCGAGTTCCTTCGGCGTGAAGGCCGACGGCGTGACCAACGACCGCGTCGCGCTGCAAAAGGCCATCGACGGCTCGGTGGGCAAGGTTCTGCTGATCTCGGGCAAGGTGCGCATCGATGCGGCCGGCCTCGATCTGCGCTCGAATTCGCACCTGCGCTTCGCAAGCGGCGCGTCGATCAAGCTGCTCGCGCACAACACGGCGAGCTACCAGATGCTGCGCGTGTTCGACGTCGATAATGTTCAGATCGAAAACGCCACGCTCGACGGCAGCAAGGAGCTGAATTCGGCCGCGAACGATCCGAGCGAGGGCGGCCAGGGCATGGGCATTTCGATTGCCGGCGGAACCAACGTGACGATTAGCTCGCCGACGACCATCAACTGCTGGGGCGACGGCATCTACATCGGCAACTCGTATCGCACGGTCACGAAGGCGAGCAACGCGGTCATGATCACCAAGCACGTGGCCACGGGTTGCCGCCGTCAGGGCGCGACGATCACGAGCGGCAGCAACATCACGTTCGACTCGCCGACGTGGTCGACCATCGGCGGCACGATGCCTTCGGCCGGCCTCGACATCGAGCCGAACAACAACAACGCGGTGCTGCAGAACATCAAGATCATCAGCCCGACGACGAACAGCTGCCACTACGGCATTCTCGTGTACCTGGGCGCGTTCCCCGGACCGGTGGCGAAGGTCGTGTCGATCGACATCACGAACCACCGCGACAACGCTTCGAACCACGTGGCGTACGCCGTTGGCGGCTTGCAACTGAACGGCCGCTCGGTCACGGGCCACATCAGCAGCGACAACCCGGTGTACATGCATTCGGCGCTCGGCTTCAGCAAGACGGACTGGGATAACGCCGGTCCGTCGGTCGAAGTGACGAACATGACCTACACGCGCTAAGCGGCAGCGGTTCGTTGCGGTGGGCAGAAGAGCCGTGTTTTTGCCGCGGCTCTTCTGTTTGTCGGCTGTCTCTGATTTCCACTCAGCGCCGAAGCACTAAACTTCCAGTGAAATTTGCCGAAAACTTAAGGCATGGATGGTGCTCTAAAGGGTGGCCCGATTGCGGTTTACCCGGGCACCGAATCATCTGGAGAGTGCATGGATTTCGCCACTACTGTCGGCACGATCGCGTTTTTCGCTGTCGTCGCTCTGGCCTTGCTGGCGCTGGCCGAGGTGCTGCTGCCGTCGCGGCGGCGCAGTCGCCGGAAATCGGATAACGCGGATGCGTCGTCCGGATTGTTCGGCGGCATGCGTTCGCGGTTCCATAAGTCCGGGCCGCTGAAGCCGAACGAAGCCGCTCAATCGTCGCGCTCGGGCCGCTCCGACTAAAAGCGTGCAGTTTTTTCAAGGTCGGCCGGTCGTCGCGTTCAACGCCGCCCTAAACTTCAATCGTCAGTCTGTCGTGTCGCGGGCAACAGCCTGAGCTTTCCATAAGCGTTAGAGGTCGTTTCAGGCATTCAGCCTCTCCGCTCGCGGGCCGCGGGGCATCGTACGAATTCCGCGGTACGTTTCCTCGTAGCGGCGCCAGGTTGTGTCGATTGAAAACTCACGCTCTATCCGCTCGCGAGCCGCCTTTCCCAGCGCCGCGCGTGTCTCATCGCTCAGCGTCAGCATCGCGACGAGCGCGTCCGCAAGCGCGTCGGCATCTTGCGGCGGAACCACGAAGCCCGTTTCGCCGATGAGCCATTTCGTATCGCCCACATCGGTCGCCACGCAGGGAACGCCGCAGGCCATCGCTTCTCCGACCACCGTCGGCAAACCTTCGCTGCGCGACGAGAGGCAAAAGACGTCGAGCGCCGCGAGTGTCGTCTGCGGGTCCCGCAACGCGCCGAGCAGCCGGCACGCGTGCTCGACGCCGGCCTCGCGCAACCAAGCGACAAGCTCGCCGTTGCTCTCGTCGAGACCGCGCCCGGCCATCACGAAGCGGCAATGCGGCAGCGCCTGAAGCACGCGGCGCATCGCGGCGATGAAATTCGGGTAGTCCTTCACCGGGTGATATCGCCCGACGATACCGATCACCGGCGCATCCACGTCGAAGCCGAGCGCGCGGCGCAAGGTCTCGCGCGCCTGCGGCATCGGTCTGAAGACATCGGCTTCGAAGCCGTTCGGGATCACCATCATCTTGTTCGCGTAGTAGCCGCCGTGCGCGTGCGAACGCCTGGCCGCCTCGCCGCAACAGATGATCGAATCCGGCACGCGCGCCGACAGCAACGCGCACGCTCGCGTGACCCAGCGCGTCATGCGGTTGCTGCCGGTCGAACGCAAGTCGGTGTGGTGGATGCCCCAGACGAGCGCGGGTCGGGGCGCGCGCAAACCGCGCATGCGTCGCCAGGCGCTTGCGGCATGCACGGCGAGCCCACCCATCAGATCGCCGTGATAAAGCCACGTCTGCACGACATCCGGATCCAGCTCGTCGAGCCAGCGGATCAGCGTCGCGAACTTGCGCGGACCGGGCACGCCGCGGCGCATGCCGAGGATGCGCACGTCGGCGCCCGCTTCGCGAATGCGCGCCGCCAGCGTGTCTTCGGACGAAAGCGAGATCACCGTATGCCGAACGCCGGTTCCGCGCGATGCGCGTATCAGCCGGTAGAGCAGCATCTCCGCGCCGTCGGCCGGCAGCGCCGTGATGACGTGAACGATCTTCACGGCGCGATGTGAAGCGACGAAGGCGCGCGTTCCGGCGCGGGCGCGAGCGTACGGTACACGCCGATGGTCTTGTCGAGCACGATGGCTTCGTCGAATTCGCGCAAGGCTTTTTCGCGAGCGGCAAGACCCAGCCGGCGTGCGAGCGCGCGATCGTCGTCGAGCAGGCGAATGGCGTTGGCGAGCGCCGTCGCATCGCGCACCGGCACCACGAGACCGTCCTCGCCGTTACGACTGACGACTTCGCGGCAGCCGGGCGCGTCCGTCGTGATGAGCGGCAGCGCGCACGCCGCCGCTTCGATCAGCGATTTCGGCAGACCTTCGCGATAGCTCGGCAGCACCATCACGTCGGTTTGCGCGAGTAGCGCGGGCATGTCGCTCACGTGGCCGCGCCATTCCACGAGACCTTCGGCCACCCAGCCTTCGATGGTCGACCGCTCGATCGACGCCGGATTGCCCGCGTCCGGCATGCCCGCAAGCACGAAGCGGATGGTGCGCTGCTCGCGCTTGAGCGCGCGCGCCGCTTCGACGAACTCCGCGATGCCCTTGTCCCACAACATGCGCGCGGCGAGCAGCACGCGCAGCGGTTCGGACGAGAGCGGCGCGTCTTCGGGCGGCGCCTTGAAGCGCGAACAGTTCACCCCCGAGCCTTTGATGAGATGAATCGCTTTTTCATCGACGAGGCGCGCGGTCTTGAACATCGTCACATCGTCGGGATTTTGCAAAATGAGCGCGCAGTCGTCGCCGTCGAGCGCGACGCGCAGCACGCGTCGAACGAGCGGGCGCAGCAGCCGCGCCTTCAAATCGCGGCTCGTGAACACGTAGCCGAGGCCCGCCACCGAATTCACCCGCGCAGGCACGCCCGCCAGCTTTGCGCCGAGCGATCCATAGACCGCGCTCTTGATCGTGAAACCGTGGACCAGCGCCGCGTCCTCTTCGCGAAAGAGGCGGGCGAGCCATAACACCAGCGCCAGTTCGCGCAACGGGTTGAGACTGCGGCGAATCATCGGCACGGCGCGCCAGCGAAAGCCGAGTTCGCACAGCTTCGGCCCGTATTCGCCCGGCGGCGAGATCAGCACGACTTCGTGACCCATGTCGCGTAACCGGTAGGCCAGCGACAGGCGGAAGTTGTACAGATACCAGTCGGTATTCGCAAACAGGATGACTTTGTTCATGGCCTCGTCCCATGCAGCGTGGTTGTGCCCCGACGATTGCGGACGTTCGCGCTCTGCGGCGCGTGGATACCGGCTGCCCGCACACCGACGCGCTGAAATAGCGCGTCCCAAAGCCTGAGAATCGCGTCCACCGAGTAACGCTCGCGCATCGACTGCGCGCCTTTGCGTCCCAGTTCGGCGCGCAATCTTTCGTCGCCGAGCAGGCGAGCCAGTGCGTCGGCGAGCGCGTCGCGGTCGTTCGGCGGCACGAGCAGCGCGTCTTCGCCGTTGCGCGTGATGTCGCGCGGGCCGCTCTTGCAATCGACTGCCACGGCGGGCACGCCGAGCGCCATGCTTTCGGCGAGCGCGAGCCCGAATCCTTCGAAGCGCGACGACATGGCGAACGCCTGCGCGCGCCGCATCTCCGCCCACGGATCGCTCGTGACGCCGGGCAGCGAAATGCGTTCGCCGAGTCCGTGGCCGTCGATCTTCGCCTGTAGCGATGCACGCTCGGCGCCTTCGCCCCATATGGTCAGATCCCACATCGGGAAGCGCGACGCAATCGACGCGAACGCGTCGATCAGGAGTCCGTAATTCTTCTGCGGATGAAGACGTCCGAACGAAGCGAGCCGCATGCGCCCGTTTTCAGCGGCAAGCGTGCGCGGCCCCGACTCGCGGAACAGTTCGGGCGGCAGCGGGTTCGGCATGACCGCCATATGGCGCACGCCGGGCACCATCGCCCGGAAAGGCTCAACCACGTTCTCGGTCAGGACCGTGACCGCGTCCGCGCGCGGATAGGCAAGACGCGTGGCGAGCCGCCAGAACCGCGAGCGCCCGTCGACGGACGGATCGTTGTGCTCGCACACGATGAGCGGCACGCGTTGCCTGAGCGACGCGAGAATGCCCGCGAGGTTCACGTTATAAAGAAAGCACACGACGACATCCGGCCGGCTTTCGGCGATGACCGCGCGCAGCGCGCGCTGGCGCTCGAGATAACCGAGCGCGCCGCCGCGCGGTTGCTTCACGCGGTCGGCCAGCCGCACGAAGCGCACCGTGTCCGAGAGCGCATAGAAGCAGGGCGTGCTCCGGCGATACGTCGCGACCAGCGTGACGGTGTCGCCCCGCGCGCTCCACGCATTGACGAGCGTGGCCGCGACACGTTCGGCGCCGCCGCTTCCCATCGAACTCACGAGCAGCGTGATGTTCATGCGACCAGATCTCCCGTGGGACGCGCGGGCGGCACGCGCCTCGCGATGATCATCGACAGGCAGAACACCGAAGCGTGCATCATGCCGGTTGCGAGCAGCACCCCCGGCATGCCGATCCAGCGCGTGAGCACGACATTGGCCAGCACCTTCACGACGAAGGCGAGCGCCGTGACCACCGCCATGTCCTTGTAGCGCCCTTCGACGGACAGCAGGTTCATCATCACCAGCGCCGCGAAGTAGAAAGGAAGCTGCACGAGCGAATAACGCATCAGCTCGGCGACGAGCAGCGTATTGCTCGCGGTGAACGCGCCGCGCTGAAAGAGCACCTGCACCATCCACGGCGCGAGCGGATACGCAATCACGGCGCACAGCGCGCCAGCGCCCAGCATCAGCACGGACCACTGGAACGCGGTCTGCCGCGCGCGCGTCACGTCGTCCTTGCCGAGAATGTCGGACAGCACGGGTAGCGTGCCCTGCGCGATCGCGAGCGCGCCCATGCTGACGAGCAGGCCGAAGACGCGGTTCGCATAGCCGAGTGTCGCGACCGCGCCATCGCCCAGATGCGCGACGAAGTATTGATCCAGCGCGGGCGAGCAGCACACGACGAGCTGGCCCAGCATGAAGACGCGCACCGCGCGATAGATGGGTTGCCAGCGGCTCGAACGGAACGTGAGCGAGAGCCGCGCGTAACGGCCTTCCACCTTGCCGCCGAGCGGCCAGACCACCAGCACGAATACCGCATAGCCGAGCAGCGTGCCCCACATGAGCGGCACCATCGCGCTCTTTTCCGTCATGAACAGCACGAGCAGCAGCGTCATCACGGCCGGCAAGCCGTCGAGCAGCGTGCCGATATGGCGCTCCTTCGACTGCAGGCGCGTGCCGTACGCAGTCTCGATCATGATGAGTACCCCGATGGGCGCCATCACCAGCATCATCTGATGCGCCATCTCCCTCGTCTGCGCGGAGAGGCTGCCCGCCATGAATTGCAGAGCGTACGGCCACACCAGATAAAGAATCGCGGTGAAGAGCAAGCCGACGACGATTCCCCAGGCCACTAGCTCGCCGAGAAACTGTGCCTCCTCGTTCGCCGACTGGCGGCGCAGGTCCACGAATGCCGGAACCAGCACGATCGCGAACACGGCCGCGCATGCAGCCGGCAGCCACGAAACGAGCGTCAACGTGATCTGATACGCATCCACGACGTGACTGATGCCATAGCGATACGCGATAACCATTTCCTTGGCCGCGCCCGCGCATCGCCCGAGCAGGACGAAGACGGCGACACGCGCCATCCCGCGCGCGGCGCGCAGGTGATCCGGGTGAAGCTGTAAAAGCCGTTCTCTCAGTGCCGCAAATTGTGAGATCAACGCAAAGGCCTCATGGTCCGCCGCCTGCGGCCGATAGCGCCTGTGCGCTGATTGGCTCGCGGTCAGCTTGTTCTGAAAGGAAGCGGACATACCACGGCATGGCTTTCTCGATGCCATCCGCGAAAGCGACCTTGCGTCCGTAACCGAGCAGACGCTCGGCCTTCGAAACGTCGGCTTGCGAATGGCGCACGTCGCCCGCGCGGAATGGGCCGTACTCCGGGTCCCGGCGGCTCGTGATGCCATGTCGGGCGAGCGCCCGCTTGAGTTCTTGGTATAGCTGCTTGAGCGTCGTGCGGTCCCCGACCGCGACGTTGTACACCTGCCCCTTCGCCTCGCGCGCGGCCATCGCAGCGAGGATATTCACTTGCACGACGTTATCGACATAACAGAAGTCGCGGCTCGTCTCGCCGTCGCCGTTGATGGTGATGACTTCGTCTTCGATGAGCGCGGCGGTCCACTTCGGAATCACGGCCGCATACGCGCCGTCCGGGTCCTGACGCTTGCCGAACACGTTGAAGTAGCGCAGCCCTGTCGCGTGGAAGTCGTAGGTTCGCGCGAACACCGACGCATACAGTTCGTTCGCATACTTGGTCACCGCATAGGGCGAGAGTGGCTGGCCGATGCGGTCCTCCACCTTCGGCAAGCCCGGATGGTCGCCATACGTCGAACTCGACGCGGCATACGTGAAGCTCTCGACGCCCGCTTCGCGCGCCGCGCACAGCATGTTGAGAAAGCCGCTCAGGTTGACGTCGTGCGTCGCGATGGGATCGCGCACGGAACGCGGCACGGAACCGAGCGCCGCTTCGTGCAGCACGTGGTCCACGCCTTCGAGCGCCGCCTTGCAATCCGCGATGTTGCGGATATCGCCTTCGATGAAGCGAAACCGCTGCCACTGCCGCTCGTCGACGACCCTGCGCACTTCGTCCAGATTGCGCCGGTGCCCGGTCGCAAAGTTGTCGAGGCCGACCACGCGTTGATCGAGCGCGAGCAAGGCTTCCAGCAGGTTCGAGCCGATGAAGCCGGCCACACCGGTGACAAGCCACGTCTGCGGCTTCTCGCGCAACGCCTGGCATACGGATTCGTATCGGTCGAGGTCAAGGTCGGGGTCGGGCATGGTCGTTCTCTGTGAAGGCGTCACAGACGCAGGTCGCTGGCGTCGGCCGGAAGCACGTATTTCAGGTCGTACACCACGTGCTGATCCTTGCCGAGCGCATGCAGCGCGTCAGCACCCATCTCCGCGAACTGACGATGCGATACCGCCACGATGATCGCGTCGTACGCGCCTTTCGCGGGTTCTTCGATAGGCTGAATGCCGTATTCATGGAACGCATCTTCACGCGAGATCCACGGGTCGTAGACATCGACGTTCGTGCCGTATTGCTGCAACTCCGTGACGATATCGACCACGCGCGAGTTGCGCATGTCCGGGCAGTTCTCCTTGAACGCGAGGCCCATCACCAGCACACGCGCGCCCGGAATATAGATGCGCGCGCGGGTCATCGCCTTCACGAGTTGCGAGACCGCGTAAGTGCCCATGCTGTCGTTCAGGCGCCGCCCCGCGAGAATGATTTCGGGGTTGTAGCCGATGGACTGCGCCATGTGCGTCAGATAATACGGATCGACGCCGATGCAGTGTCCGCCGACGAGCCCGGGCCTGAAGTTGAGGAAGTTCCACTTGGTGCCGGCCGCCAGCAGCACGTCTTCGGTGTCAATGCCCATCTTGTTGAATATGATCGACAGCTCGTTCACGAGCGCGATGTTCACGTCGCGCTGCGTGTTCTCGATGGCCTTCGCCGCTTCGGCCACGCGAATGCTGCTCGCCTTGTGCGTGCCGGCGGTGATGATCTGCCGATACAACTCATCCACCGCGTCCGCGACTTCCGGCGTAGAACCCGAGGTCACCTTCTTGATGTCGGGCAGGCGATGCAGCTTGTCGCCCGGGTTGATGCGCTCAGGACTGTAACCGGCGAAGAAGTCCACGTTGAAGCGCAGGCCCGACACGCGTTCGAGCACGGGCACGCATTCTTCTTCCGTGACGCCCGGATACACGGTCGATTCGTAGATCACGACATCGCCGGGTTTCAGCGCCGAGCCGATGGTTTCGCTCGCGCGCAGCAGCATGCCGAGATCGGGGCGCTTGTGCCGGTCAATGGGCGTCGGCACGGTGGCGATGAAAACGGTGCAGTCCTTGAGCGCTGCGGGATCGTCGGCGAAGACGAGCGATTGCGCGGCGCGCAGTTCGTCGTCGGGCACTTCGAGGGTCGCGTCGTGGCCTTCGCGCAGCGAGTCGATGCGATGGCGGTTCACGTCGAAGCCCACCACTTCATGATGCTTGCTGAACTCGACGGCGAGGGGCAGGCCCACATAGCCGAGCCCGATCACGGCGATCTTCTGGTCAGTAAGCGAAGGCATGACGGTTTCTCCAGTCTCTAAGCAACGCGTGGGGTCGGATGGTGCCTGGCGGTTCGTCTGCTGCGGCCCCGCAGCGCGGGACCGGGCCAGCTTATTCGGGTGCGGACTCGTAGTTGTGCGCGACATAGGCGCTGCTGCCATAGCGGCCCGCGAGCGCCTTGTTCGCCGTATGCAGCGAGACGCCGTTGAGCAGCACGCCGGTCACGCGCGCGCCCGTCTGGTTGAGCCGCTTCATGGCCTCTTTGATTTCGCCGACGCGCGTGCGCCCATACAGCGAGACGAGGAAGATGGTGCCGGCGGCGGGAGCGACCGCACCTGCGTCCGATACGGCGAGCACGGCTGCGGCGTCCACCAGCACGATGTCGTAGCTTCGCGACGCTTCTGCGATCACCTCGCGGTACTTCGCGCTCAACAGCAACTCGGCCGGGCTCGCCGGATATGGTCCGCCTTGCAGCACATCGAGATTCGGCAACACGTTGCGCTGAACCGAGCCTTCGAAGGTATGCGTGCCGAGCAGAATGTTCGCGAGCCCCGGCCCCGGCTGAATGCCGAACTGCCGATGCAGATAGCCTTTGCGCAAGTCGGCGTCGATCAGCAGCACGCGCGTGCCGCCCGACGCGAGCACCGTGGCGAGATTCGCGGACAGAAACGACTTGCCGACGCCCGGCAGCGGCCCGGCGACCATGACGACGTTGTTGCGCGCGCCCACCAGCGAAAACTGGAGCGCGGAGCGCAGAATGCGCAGCGCTTCGACGGTCGGGTCCTTCGGGAACTGAGCGGCGAGCACCGCCTGACGCGGCGACGTGCCGTTCACGACGCTCGTGAGCGCCGACTGACGCGCGCTCTGCGGAATCGTCGCGAACACGCTCAGGCCCGTTTCGACCTCGATCTCCTGCGTATCCGTCACGCCGCGGAAGATGCGGTCGAGCAGCATCGCGAGGCCCACGGCCGCGAAGAGGCCGAGCGCGAGCGCGACGGCGAACGCGAGCCACTTGATCGGCTTGACCGGCAGTTCGGGCACGTCCGCCGTGTCGATCAACTGAACCGACGCGGCCTTGCCCGCCTTGATGAGCATCATTTCTTCGATGTTGTTGCGCAGCGCCGTGTACAGGTCCGTGCTTACCCGGACGTTCCGCAGGAGGCGCAGCGCGCCTTGCTCTTCCATCGGCATGGAACGCGTGCGGTCGTTCAGCTTCGAGAGAAACTGCTCGGTCGCGGCGATCTGCCTGTCGATGGCGACGATTCGCGGGTGCGCGCTCGAGAACGTCGTGGACAGCTCGTCGCGCGAATGGCGCAAGGTGAGGAGCTGCGCGCTCGTGTCGGCGGTCTGCTTGAGCAGCAGACGGTTCGCTTCATCGGTGTCGAGCAGCGAATTCTTGTCGCGATAGGTGTTGTACGCGTTCTCCGCGTCTTCCATCTGGCGCTTGAGCACGGGCAACTGACGTTGCAGATACGTGAGCGAGTTCTCCGCGATGACGGCCTTGCGGTCGCCGTTGAGCCGTACGTACTGCCGGCCGATCTCGTTGATGGTCGCGGCCACCTGCACGGCGTCGGCGCTTTCGAGCGTCGCCTTCAGCACGCTCGATTTATTGCCCTGCTCGCTGATCTTCATCTGATTCTGGATCGCGTCGATGGTCAGCTGACGCGAGTAGTGCACGACCTCGAAGCCGACGCCCGGATTGCCGCGCATCGCCGTGACGAGCAGGCGCACGGGTCCCTTCGGCGTCTGCACGAGCAACACTTCGCCGACGGTGCCGATGACCGGCGTGCCGAGCGCGGGATTGCTCAGTTCGTACTGTCCGTCCTTGCGCGCCGTCAGCCTGAACTTGCTGCCTTCGAGCTGGCGCGGCACGTCGAAGTCGGGAACGGTGATGGATTCGTCGCCCCATGCGTAATCGCCGAAACCGAAGAGGCCCGGCTCCGACAACTCGCCGTTGTGATGCGAGAAGCGGCTGCCGAAAACCGGCAAGCGGCGCGGCTCGGCGCTGATATAGAGCTTGAGCGCGTCGACCGCCCGCGAGACCACGAGCTTCGAGCCGAGCACCTGCATTTCGCCTTCGGCCGAAGAGCGATCGTCGAGCGTCGGCAGCATGTTGCTCAGTGGATCGCCGGGGCGCGAATTCGATACGTCCTTGTTGTCTTCGACCTTGATCAGAATCGCGGATTGATAGATCGGCGGGCTCAGATACGCGTAAGCCGCGCCGAGCAGCAACGCAAAAAGCACGACAACGGAAATCAGCACGCGGTGATTGATCACCGTGTCGATTAAAGAGGCAAAAGGAATCTCGTCGTCGGCATCTGTCGCGGCTTCGTCGGACGTTTTAGCTCTGGCAATCATATTCAGCAGTTCCGGGCGCTTATGGTCGGTTCAAACAGAGACGGCGGACTTCTGAAGCGGCAGGCTCCGAGTGAGTTTCTAAGGAAAGCAAATGATTGTTCTGTGTGCGCGTGAGACAAATTGCGCGTGACGCAACCGTATCAGTCTGCATTTCACGGGTATGCGCGGAACCCCACACTCCGGCCTGCGGGTATATCGGATAGCGAATCAAATCGCCTGAGGATTATTTGAGAACGCTCGCGTCTAGTTAATTCGGGTTGCTAAAGCAAGAGAGTTTGCGTCGGTGTTTATACCGACGTGCATATCCATCTAATGAATCGAACGTGAATCGCGCGTGTTTATGACTCGCGTATTAATCGAGTCGGCTATTTCCCGACGAGTGGCGTTTGTTTTGAATGCTTAAAAGAACGATGATGCGAAAGCTTCGTCGGAAGAATGGGCGTTCGCGCGAAGGCTCGAAGTACTAATAAGACGCACCGGCGCTGGGATGTCCCGGTTGCCCGCGTTCGCTCGTGGCTTTAGTATGCGAAATCCCTAACGCCGGCCCCTAACGCCGGTCCCTAACGCCGGTCCCTAACGCCGATCCCTAACGCCGATTCCCTCAGCCGCCATGCACATCGCCATTCTCACCTTCGAAGGCTTCAACGAACTTGACTCGCTCGTCGCGCTCGGCATTCTGAATCGGATCAAGAGGCCGGACTGGAAGGTGTCGATTGCAAGCCCGTCGGCCGAAGTGCGCTCGATGAACGGCGTCGTGCTGAAGGCGCAGGCATCGTTGGAAGACGCGGCGGCTGCCGATGCGGTTATCGTGGGCAGCGGCATGCTGACGCGCGAAGTCGTCGCCGACGCGAGCCTGATGTCGCGGCTCGCGCTCGATCCCGCGCGCCAGCTCGTCGGCGCGCAGTGCTCGGGCACGCTCGTGCTCGCGAAGCTCGGCTTGCTGCAAGGCGTCCCCGCCTGCACCGATCTCACGACGAAGCCGTGGGTGCAGGAAGCCGGCGTCGCGATCCTCGAACAGCCGTTCTTCGCGCGGGGAAACGTCGCGACGGCGGGCGGCTGTCTCGCGTCCCAGTATCTGGCGGCGTGGGTCATTGCGCGGCTCGCGGGCGTCGATGCGGCGCAGGACGCGCTTCACTATGTCGCCCCGGTGGGCGAAAAGGACGCCTACGTGGATCGGGCGATGGCCAACGTGACGCCGTATCTGGATGCGGCGAGCGTTGTCGCATGAGCGCTTTTTCCGGTCGATAGCCGCTCGATTTGGTTAAACAGGTGCCGAAAAAAGCGGTGTAACCGATTGCGCCGCGCGGCGGTTATGCGTTACAACGAAATGACCGTCAGCGGCCGCAACGCTGGCGAGGCAGCCGCGCGAACGGGGCGACGCGGCATTCATCGGGAGATGGGGACATGAAGGTTCGGGCGACGGTGTTGCTGGTTCGCCAACATGCAGTGCTGCTGGTGAAGGAACGGGGCGGTCCGTGGTTTCTGCCGGGCGGCGAAGTCGGTCACGGCGAGCTGGCGATGAGCGCGGCCATCAGGGAGCTTTACGAGGAGACCGGCGCGGAGGCAAGCGCAGCGGCGTTTCTGTGGCAGCACGTGTCGGCGCACCACGTGCATCACGTTTATCGCGTGGCGATTCCGGCCGATGCGCGTCCGCATGCGAACTATCGCGCGGGCATCGACGAAGTGCGCTGGGTCGAGCTTTCGCAGTTGGCAGCCATGCCGGTCACGCCGGGCACGCGCGCCATTCTGAACCGCGCGGCCGGCGGCGGCACGACGCGCTCGTCGTGGCGCGACATCGGCTCGGCGCCGGGAGCGTCGGCGGGCTTTTGAGGGGCGCGAGCCGCGTGGCGCGGCTTGCGCTACGATCGGCACTGCGCGCAGCCGGATTGTCTCCGCGCCGCAGAGACAATCGGCCAGCGCGGCGCCGCGCCAGACCGCCGATTCCGACCCTCACCCTATGAGCGACCTGATTCCTTCTTCGCTTTTCGACGAAGTCCGCCGGCTGATCGATGCCGCCCGCGAGCGCGCGGCGGCCGTCGTCAACGCCGAACTCACGCTGCTCTACTGGCAGATCGGCAATCGGGTGCGCACCGAAGTGCTGCGCGGAACGCGCGCCGAATATGGCCGGCAGGTGGTCGCGACGCTCGCGCGCGAGCTCGGCGCCCGCTACGGACGCGGCTGGAGCGAGAAGCAACTGCGGCACTGCATGCGGCTCGCGGAGATTTTCCCGGACGAGCAAAGTGTCTCCGCAGTGCGGAGACAATTGAGCTGGACGCATCTCAAGACGCTGATTTATATCGACGATCCGCTCAAGCGCGATTTCTACATCGAGCTTGCGCGGGTCGAGCGGTGGTCGTCGCGGCAAATGCAGGAACGCATCAATTCGATGCTGTTCGAGCGCAGCGCCATTTCGCGCCAGCCCGAATCCGCCATTGCGCATGACATTGCCGTGATGCGCGACGAAGGGCGCATGGAACCGGCGGCGCTACTCAAAGACCCGTACGTGCTCGATTTCCTCGGGCTGAACGACCATTACCTCGAAAAAGACCTCGAAGACGCGATTCTCCGCGAGATGGAGCAGTTCCTTCTGGAACTCGGCGCGGGCTTCACGTTCGTCGCGCGTCAGAAGCGTCTACAGATCGACGAAGACGATTTCTACATCGACCTGCTGTTCTACAACCGCAAACTCAAGCGCCTCGTCGCGATCGAACTGAAGCTCGGCGCGTTCAAGGCGGAATACAAGAGCCAGATGGAACTCTATTTGCGCTGGCTCGCGAAGCACGAACAGGAGCCGGACGAGCTGCCGCCGCTCGGCATCATTCTGTGCGCGGGCAAAAAGCAGGAGCAGATCGAGCTGCTGGAACTGAACAAAAGCGGCATCCACGTCGCGGAATATCTGACGGTGCTGCCGCCGCGCGAAACGCTCGAAGCGAAGCTGCATCAGTCGATTCAGGCCGCGCGGTCGCGCCTTCTCACGCAGGAACCGGATTGAAGCGATGCTTCATCCGACGAAAGCGGGGCGCGAGCGCCAAGTTGTTGGATAATCCTATCTTTCGTCTGGCAAGTCGTTGCCCGATGCCTGTAATTCGAGGCGCCTATGTTCACAGAAGCAGACAACATCACCGATGAAGAGATTTTCTCGACCGTTCAACGCCTGACCGACGCCGGTCGTCCGGTATCGCCCGTGACGGTCTGGTCGGAACTGCGTCGCGGTTCGATCGTATCCATTGCCGCCGCGCTCGAACGCTGGCGCGACGCCCGGCAGCCCGCGCCGCCGGCGGCGCAGCCTTCGGCCGAGATGCCGCAGGAGCTGGCCGACGCGCTGATGAGCGCGGCGCATCGGCTGAGAAAGGCGTCGTGGGACGAGGCGCACAGCGCGGGCGCGCATCGCGCCGACCTGCTCGGGCAACGGCTTCAGACGGCGCTCGCGGAGCGCGACGAGGCGCTCGCCGTCTACCAGCAGACCGAGGGCGATGCGGCGAACAGTCGCCGGCAACTGGAAGAGTTGATGCACGCGCTGCGCGCATCGGAAGAAGCGGTCGCGCGTCTGCAGAATCAACAGAACGCCGCGAACGAGCGCGCCGAGGCCGCCGAAGCGCGCGTCGGCGAGCTCGCGCAGCGCGTCTCCGCGCAGGACGCCGAACTGAGCGCGGCGCGACTGTCGCTCGACGAGGAGCGCAAGGCGCGCGAAGCCGCGAGCGCCGATCTCGCGAGCAAGAACGAGGAGTTCGCGCGTATCGCCCAAGAGCGCGACGAAGCGCGGCAGCATCACGCGGCGAGCGCGCAGGAAGTGGAGCGTCTGTCGCAGGAAGCGAGCACGGCGTCGGCGCGCGCCGAGACCGCGACCGCGCAGGCTAACGAAAGCGCCGCGCGCATCGCGACGCTCGAGGCGGAACTGGACGCGGCGCGTCACGCGCTTGCCAGCGAACGCGAAGCCGGCGCGGCGCGAGAAGCAGAAGCCTCCGCCCGCGACGAAGCATTGCAGCGCGCGACGCGTGAGCTCGACGAAGCCCGCGCGAAGATCGACGAGAGCGAGACGCGCATGTCGGCGCTGGAGTCGGAACTCGCGGCACAGCGCGAGGCAAACGCGGCGGCATCGGCCGCGCACGAAGCGTTGCAGCACGCCACGCGCGAACTGGACGAAGCTCGCGCCAGGATCGACGAGAGCCAGAGCCGCATCGCGGCGCTGGAGTCCGAACTGATCGCAGAGCGCCAGGCGAGCGCGCAGCACGGCGCAGCGGCATCGACGGCGCAGGAAGCATTGCAGCACGCCACGCGCGAACTCGACGAAGCACGCGCCCAGATCAACGACAGCCATGCGCGCATCGCGGCGCTGGAGTCGGACCTGTCGAGAGAGCGCGAGACGAGCGCGGCGCACAGCGCGCAGGCATCCACGGCGCAGGAGGCGTTGCAGCAGGCCACGCGCGAACTGGACGAAGCGCGCGCCCAGATCAGCGACAGCCACGCGCGCATCGCGGCGCTGGAGTCGGACTTGTCGAGGGAGCGCGAGACGAGCGCGGCGCACAGCGCGCAGGCATCCACGGCGCAGGAAGCATTGCAGCAGGCCACGCGCGAACTGGACGAAGCACGCGCCCGCATCGACGAGATCACGCAGGAGAAGCACGTCGCGCAAAGCGAACTGGCGCGCGTGACGCAGGAAGCCGCCGCCGCGGTCGCCCGCGCCGACGAAGCGCAGCAGCAGGCCGCAACGCTCACGCAGCAGCTTGCCGAGCGCGAGAAGAGCGAGGCCGCCATGCGCGACGAACTGCGCGACCACAAGATCGCGTTGCAGACGGCGGGCGCGGCCAAGGAAGAGGAAATCGCGGCATTGCAGCGCCGCATCTCGGCGCAGGCGCAGACGCATTCGAAGGCCTACGACGAGCTTCGCAGCAACGCGGAGCAATGGGTCACGTATGCGCGCGACCTGAAGCAGCGGCTCGACGTGGCGAACGAGAAGATCCTTTTCATCGACGCACGCAGCACCGGCGAGGTCGCGCTGTTGCGGCGGCTCTCGACGGAACTGGAGCGTCTGAAGCCGGATCACGAACTCGTGTTCCGCGAGGCGCAGCAGAAGGTGATCGGCGAAAAGATCGCGCAGCAGCTTGCGCAGAAGGGCTATCGCTACGATCCCACGACGGCCGTCATGTCGAAGATCGAAGGCTAAACGCGACGTGTCCGCGCACCGCTTCAGCCAATCGAAGCGGTGCGCGCGTTTCATCACCGCGATGAGGCTTGCCATGCAAACAGAACGCATCGGGCTGGCAGAGATATACCGCGACTACATCGCGTGTCTGAACGAGCAGAACTGGCCGATGCTCGGCGCGTTCGTCCACGATGACGTGATCCACAACGGCCAGTGCATCGGGCTCGCCGGCTATCGGGCGATGCTCGAACGCGACTTCGCGCAGATCCCGGATCTTCGCTTCGATATCCGCCTGCTCGCCGCCGATCCGCCTTTCGTCGCGAGCCGCTTGTGGTTCGACTGCACGCCGAAGCAGGACTTCATGGGCCTGCGCATCGACGGGCAGACGCGTGTCCTTCGCGGAGAACGTGTTCTACGAGTTCCGCAAGGGCAAGATCGCGCAGGTGTGGTCCGTGATCGACAAAGCTGCGATCGAAGCGCAACTCCGAACCGCTGCGCCAATGCCATGATCGACGCTTCCTGTCATTGCGGCGCCATTCGCTTCACGCTCGACGCACCGCCCGCCGAAATCAATGCATGCGAATGTTCGCTCTGCCGCCGCTACGGCGCGCGATGGGCGTACTACGCGTTGCCGGCTGTTCGCTTCGCGCCCGATTGCGGCCCGACCGACATCTACATGTGGGGCCCGCGCCGGCTGGAGTTTCATCGCTGCGCACAGTGCGGGTGCCTCACGCACTGGCGCGCCGTGGACGTGAATCGCCCCGTCATGGGCATCAATACGCGGATGATGCCGCCGGATGCCGTCGCCGGCGCGCGCGTGTTCCGAGCAGGCGAGGCGACCGAATAGGCGATGCGGCGGATCAGTCGATCTGTTTTTGCCACACCGCGACCACGCTCGCGCAGAGCGCAACGCCGATCAGAAAGTAGAAGCCATCGAGCGAACTCAGAAAGCTCGCCTGTTGCGTGACGATGCGTCCCACTTCCGCGAGCGCCAGGCTCTTCGCCTGCGCCGCGCCGTAGCCGAGCGCCTCGAATCCGCCGGTCAATTTATCGTATGTGTTCTGGAACTGCGGATTGAACGCGCTCACCGATTCCGCGAGCCGCGACTCGTGCACGGCCATGCGATGCTGCTCCAGAATAATCATGGTCGCGGTCGAGAACGAATACGTCAGTTGCTTGACGATATTCTTGAAGCGGTAACCGTGGTTGAACTCCTCGATCGCGAAGAGGCGAAACGTCACGTTCGCCACCGGCAGCGCGATGAACAGCAGCAACAGGCCGCGCAGCACGAGCGGCGCGACGAGCCACTGCATGCTGACATCGGGCGGCATGCTCGACATCCACAAGCCGACGAACGCGGCCAGCAGAAAGCCCGGCACGATCATCCATTTCTTGTGCTTGATGCGTGCCGAGAGCCGGAAGTAGACGAACGCCATCACGACCGAGACCAGCGACGAAAGCCCGACGAGCCGCCCCGCGTTTTCCACCGGATAGCGCAGGCCGCCTTCGAGAAAGCGCGAGACGAGATAACTCATCGCGTTGCTGACGTAATAGAACGCGATGTACAGCGTGATGCCCGCGCGAAAAGACTTTTCCCGCAGCGCATGCAGCCGAAGCAGCGGCTGCGGATGATGCCACTGATGCCACGCGAACCAGCCGAGCGACAGCACGCCGGCGACCGTCAGCACGATGAGTTCGGGCGACGTGCTGAAGAGCTCGAAGCGCACTTGCTGCATCACGATCTGCAACGCGCCCTGCGCGAACGCGAAGATGATGTACGGCCAGAAGTGCGCCTCGCCGCGCTGCTCGCGCTCCACGTGGCCGGTATGCGGAACCGCGAGCAGCGCGAACACGCCCATCGCGACGCCGCCCGCCGCGCCGCATGCGAAGAGCGCGCGCCAGCCGAGCCACGCGACGAAATAGCCGCCGATCAGCGGCGCGAGCCCGCTGCCGAGCAGAATCATGAGCAGGAAATAACGCACGGCAGTCGCTCGCCGTCGCGGCGCGATCTGCGTCTGGATGAGGATGCGGCACGCGCTCATCATCGGGCCGATGAAGTAGCCCTGAAATCCACGCGCGAACGCCAGTTCCAGCGACGATTCCGACGCGGCCGCCGCCACCGCGCCCGCCGCGAACAGCAGCAGGCATCCGCCGACGTAGCGCCGGTAGCCGAGCCGCTCGATCCACCATTGCTGCTGGAGAATGCCGAGCACCGAGGCGACGGCATACGCGCTCGATGCCCACACGAGCTCGTCCGCCGATGCGTTGATGCCGCCTGCGATATAGCTCGTGAAGAAGGAGAAGACCGCGTTGTCGAAGTAGTCGAGGCCGGTGGCGAGCGCGACGGCCCACGGGAAGGCGTCGTCGAGGAGGCGCGACGCGAACGAGCTTCGCGCGAGCGGCACGGCGGTCATTCGTCTGCGTCCTCGCTGCCCTGGGCTTTGCGCCGCTGCCGCGCGGCCAGCCGTTCCTGAAAGAGCGTTTCCTGCTTTTCCCCAGCGATGCGCCGCCGGATGTAGTCGAGGTCGTCGCTCAGTTCGGCGCGCACGGCCTGCGCCTCTTTCAGCTCGCGCCGGACCCCGGCGATGCGCGCGTCGAGCGCGTCCACCTGCTGCGCGAGCGCCGCTTCAATCTCGCGCAGCGATTCGCTGGAATAGCCTTTGCGTCCGTCGCCGATGGGCTCGACCGGCCGCTTCAGCAATTCGACGATGCCTTGCAGCGAAAAGCCAAGCGCGCGCAGCCGCAAGATGCGCGCGAACCGTTCGAGGTCCTGCTCGCTGTAGAGCCGGTAGCGCCCAACGCTGCGGCTCGGCGCGACGAGGCCGCGTTCCTCGTAGTACTTGAGCGTGCGAGGCGTGACGTTCAGACGCTCGGCGGCGTCGCGAATGGTGAGCAGCGCGGGTTTGCTGGAAGACATGGCGGCGAGCGCCCGTAATGGTGACTTGCCGCGAGTATAGCGCAAACCTGTACGTTCACGTTCAAGTTTGCTCCGGCCCGTCCGAAAGAGGGCGCGATGATAGACTTGACCCGACTCCGAGGCTCTCAGCACGCGACGCAAATGACCGACACACAGCAAAGACAAAAAGGCATGAAACGTTTTTCGATGATCCGGGATTTCCACCTGGCCGACTGGTTCACGCTGGGCAACGCGATCTGCGGCACGGGCGCGCTCTTCTCGACGATGAGCTATATCGACGACGCGGAGGTCTTCCATATCTATCTTGCGTGCGCGCTGGTGTTCGCGGCGCTCGTGTTCGACGTGCTCGACGGCCGCATCGCGCGCTGGCGTCAGAAGGCGTCGCTGCTCGGCAAGGAACTGGATTCGCTCGCGGACGTGATCTCGTTCGGCGTCGCGCCCGCCATCATCGGCTATGGGTTCGGCATGCGCGGCCTGTACGACCGCGTGGTGCTGGCGTACTTCGTCGCCTGCGGCGTGTCGCGGCTCGCGCGCTACAACGTGACCACGGAGGAAATGTCGGCCGGCACCGGCAAGGTCACGCATTTCGAGGGCACGCCTATCCCGACATCGTTCGCCATCGTGCTGATGCTCGCGGTGGCCGCGTGGTTCGGCGCGCTCGGGCCGCACATGTGGTTCGGCGAATGGCGCATTGCGGGCTTCACGCTGCATCCGCTCGTGCTCGTCTACGCGCTCTCCGGCTCGCTCATGATCAGCCGTATCCGGATTCCGAAGCCCTAGCCTCGCGGCGCGTCCATCAAGTTTCGCCCAGCACTGCCGTTTACACGTGGATGAAAGGCGCCCCCGCACGGGTGAGCGCCGCCCAGACGCCGAGGCTCGCCGCGCTTTTGCACGCGGCATTCCCCGCGCGGCAGACGGGATTCTGACGAACCCGTCTCACGATCTCATCCACGCAATGCCATTCATCCGCAAGACTGCGGGCCTCGCCTGCGCCATCGCGTGCGCCGGCCTCGGAACCTTTTCGACCTTAGCGCGCGCCGAAGACTCGCCCGACGTCCCCGCCGTGCCGCTCACGGGCGGCAAGCTGCTGCTGACAGGCGGCGTATCGCAAGTCGAAGGCGCGGCCGGCGGCGGCCTCGCGCCGTGGGCCGTCATCGGCGGCTACGGCACCGCGCGCCAGCTCGGCGCGAACGTTCACGGCACGTATCTGCACACGCAGGACTACGCGCTCGGCACGTGGGGGCTGACGGTCGGCGTAGCGAACCGCGTGGAACTGTCGCTCGCGCGCCAGCGGTTCGACACGCGCGAAGCCGGCGCGAAGCTCGGCCTGGGCGAGAACTACACGTTCAATCAGAACATCTTCGGCGTAAAAGTGCGCCTCGTCGGCGACGCCGTGCTCGATCAGGACACGTGGCTGCCGCAGATCGCGGCCGGCGTGCAGTTCAAGCACAACGAAGAGGGCGGCGTGCTGAAGGCGATCGGCGCGGCGAGCAATTCAGGAACGGACTTCTATCTCTCGGCGACCAAGCTGCTGCTCGCGCAAAGCCTGCTGCTCAACGGCACGCTGCGCTTCACCAAGGCCAATCAGTTCGGCTTGCTGGGCTTCGGCGGCGACAAGTCGAATGCGTATCACGCGGAATTCGAATCGTCGGTGGCGTATCTGCTGACGAAGAACGTGGCCATTGGCGGCGAATATCGCATGAAGCCGAACAATCTCTCGTTCGCGCGGGAGCAGGACGCGTACGACGCGTTCATCGCGTGGGCGCCGAACAAGCACATCTCCCTCACGGCGGCGTATGTCGCGCTCGGCGATATCGCGACGATCAGGAATCAGCGCGGGCCGTACGTGTCCTTGCAGGCGGGGTTCTGATGAAAACGATGATGACCCTTCGCCATGCCGCGCTCGCCGTCTGCGCGTTCGCCGCTCTGAGTAACACCGCTCACGCCGCCGACGACACGCTGTATCGCCAGTTCGGGGAGCAGGCCGGACTCACACGAATCGTCGACGATCTGTACGACAACGTGCTCGCCGATCCGCGCACCGCGCCTTACTTCGAGAACGCGCCCATCAAGCGCATCAAGACCAAGCTCGTCGAGCAGTTCTGCGTGCTGCTGGGCGGCCCGTGCGAATACACCGGCCGTCCGATGCGGCGCACGCACGAAGGCCAGAACATCGACCGCGCCGCGTTCGACGCGCTTGTCGAAGACTTGCAGGCCGCGATGGACAAGAACGGCGTGCCGTTTCGCGCGCAGAACAAGCTGCTCGCGAAACTGGCGCCCATGTACCGCGACGTACAGGACCGCGAATGACACTCCGCCTCGTTATCTCTTCCCTGCTGCCGGCGATGGCGCTCTTCGCGGCCTGCGCGCACGCGGCGAGCGTTCGCGTGCAAGTCGTCGATCAGGCGGGCGCGCCCGTGCCGGACGCCATCGTGTACGCGGTGCCTGCGAGCGGCAAGCTGCCCGCGACGAAGCCGGCCAGCGCCGTGATCGATCAGGTGAAGCGCCGCTTCGTGCCGCTCGTGTCCGTGGTGCAGACGGGCGCATCGGTCACGTTTCCGAACAAGGACAACATCGAGCACGACGTCTATTCGTTCTCGCCTGCCAAGCGCTTCGAATTGAACCTGTACCACGGCATTCCGGGCGCGCCGGTCGTGTTCGACAAACCCGGCCTCGTCGTGATGGGCTGCAATATTCACGATGCGATGGTCGCGTATCTGCTGATCGTCGATACGCCGTATTTCGCGAAGACCGACGCGAAAGGCGCAGCCACCATCGACAATCTGCCCGCCGATGCGTACAAGCTGACCGCGTGGCATTTCCGCCTAAGCGATCCGAACGCGCAGCCCACGCAGAAGTTGAGCGCGGCGTCCGACGCGACGGCGAAGTTCTCGCTGCAACTGAAGGCCGCCGAATAGCATGCGCCTGCACAGTCTGCGGGCGCGCATCGCGCTGGTGTTCGTGTTGCTCATGCTCGTCGCGCAGGCGGCAGCGTACGTCGTCATCAATTCGGTGATTCTGAAGAACGCGCACCGGAACGCCGAGGAGCAGTTGTCGGTGGCCGAGCGCGTCTTCGGGCAAGTGCTGCGCGGCAACAGCCAGCAGTTGACGCAGGCGGCGAGCGTCGCGGCGTCCGACTTCGGTTTTCGCGAGGCGGTCGCCACGCATGACAGCAAGACGGTCGCTTCCGCGCTGCAGAATCACGGCGACCGCATTCACGCCGATATCGTGATGCTCGTCGATCTCGACGGCACGCTCGTTGCCGACAGCGGCGGCGCGGCGCATGAGGGCGCGGCGTTCCCGTTTCCGCATCTCATCAAGACGGTGGCGCAAAAGGGCGATGCGTCGTCCTTCGGCATGATCGGCGGCAAGGCGTATCAGCTCGTCGCGGTGCCGGTGAAGGCGCCGATCGTCATCGCGTGGGTCGTGATGGGCTTCGCTATCGACGACGCCCTTGCCCGCGAGATGAGTTCGCTGACATCGCTCGATGTGTCCTTCCTCACCGTCGACATGCGCGGCACCTGGGGCGTGCTTGCAAGCTCGCTGCCCGAAGCGGCGCGGGCGGGCCTCAAGAATCAGGCGCAACTCGCCGAGGATGGCTACGCGACGCGCGTGCTTCATCTGCATTCTGAAGGCCAGACCGTCGCGGTGTTGCTGGAGCGTTCGCTCAGTGAGGCACTCGCGCCGTTTCATCGGCTTCAGTCCGCGCTCGTGCTCATCACGATACTGGGCGTGATCGTCTCGATTGCGGGCAGTATGCTGACCGCGCGCTCGGTCACGCGTCCGCTCGCGGCGCTCGCGCAGTTCTCGCGGCGCGTCGGCCACGGCGATTACAGCGCGCCGATCGAGGTGCGCCATCAGGACGAAATCGGCGAACTGGCGAGCGCGTTCAATCAGATGCAGGAAGGCATTGTCGAGCGCGAGCGGCGCATCACCGAACTCGCCTACATGGACCGTCTCACCGGGCTGCCGAATCGCGCGCTCTTCAACGACCGGCTGCAAGAGGCGATCGAGGCGGCGCGCGCGGAAGGCCGCGCGTTGTCCGTGATGATGATGGACCTCGACCGCTTCAAGCTGGTGAACGACACGCTCGGGCATCCGATCGGCGACATGCTGCTCTGCGAAGTCGCCAAGCGCCTGCGCGCCACGTTGCAGCGTCCGGAGGATACCGTCGCGCGTCTGGGCGGCGACGAGTTCGCCGTGCTCTTGCCCGCCGACGATCTGCCGGCGGCGCGCGTAATTGCCGCGCGCATGCTGCGGGCGCTCGAAGAGCCGATCATGATCGAAGGGCAGCTTGTCGATGTGGGCGCGAGCATCGGCATTGTCGCGTTCCCGGACAACGGCAGCGACATGAACGTGCTCTTGCGCCGCGCCGATATCGCGATGTACGTGGCCAAGCGCGCGAACCTCGGCCATGCGCTCTACGACGAGCGGCACGACGAGAACAGCGCCGAACGCCTATCGCTGATGAGCGAACTGCGGCAGGCTGTCGAGCACGATCAGCTTACGCTCTACTATCAGCCGAAGATCGATCTGGCGACGCATCGCGTGAAATATGTCGAGGCGCTCGTGCGTTGGGACCACCCGACGCGCGGTTTCATCGCGCCGGACCAGTTCATTCCGTTCGCCGAGCAGACCGGCTATATCAAGACCGTGTCCCGCTGGGTCGCGGACAAGGCGATCGCGCAGTGCGCGGCATGGCGGGCGCAAGGTATCGAGCTGGCCGTGTCCGTGAACGTGTCCGCGCGCGAACTGATCCAGTCGACGCTGCCGGAGACGTTCCAGAGCCTGCTCGACCGGCATGGCGTCGCGGCGCAATGGATTCGCATCGAGATTACCGAAAGCGCGATCATGGACGACCCGAACCACGCCATCGAGACGCTCGACCGGCTGCATGCGCTCGGCGTGTGTCTGTCAATCGACGACTTCGGCACGGGGTATTCGTCGCTCACGTATCTGAAGCGCATGCCGGTGGACGAACTGAAGATCGACAAGTCGTTCGTCATGAACATGACGCATCAGAAGGACGACGAGACCATCGTGCGATCGACCATCGACCTCGGGCATAACATGGGGCTGAAGGTCGTGGCCGAAGGCGTCGAAAACGAAGCGACGATGCAGCGCCTGCGCGCGCTCGGCTGCGATCTTGCGCAAGGCTTTCACCTGAGCCGGCCGCTGCCGCCCGCGAAGCTCGTCGACTGGCTCGAAGGCTGGCGCGTGCAAAGCGGCATCGAAAGCGAACCGTCGCTGCCTGCTTGAAGCGCATCCGTGACATGCCCGCATAACGATGAACAAGCATCGGGCGTGACACTCTCGATTGTTTAGAACTCGCTCTATGGACAGCGGGCTTCGCATCTGTCATTGCATTCGCACGCGCGCTTTGTGCAATGCCGGGCGCATCACGCGCCATGACGCCTGCAAGCACGCGAGAACGCGCCCCTTGTCGCCGCGATTAAGGGGACAGGGTTTTCGACATCGTTCTATATGAGCAGGATTCGCGCGCCTTTATCGTTCGATGCAAGTCACGACAACATGGATGTACAGATAACGTCGGTACAAAGACGCTTTCACCGTATCGCCGTGACGACCTCGCAGCGCGCGCTTCGCGTGGCTGCGATGCTCGCCGAGCAATCGGGCTAACGGTTGAAACCTGCGCGAGCCAGTTGATGGAGAGGCCTCACCCGGCCTGTCGGGAGATTTGGGATGGGAAAGACAAAAATCGCCGTCGTCGACGATCATCCGCTCGTGCTGTACGGACTTCAGAAGACGCTGGAGGGCGCGGACTTCGATGTATCCGGCGCGGTCACGAGTCCGACGCAACTGTTGAAGCTATTGCGCGACGCGCCCTGCGATGTCGTCGTCACCGACTATTCGATGCCGGGCGATCAGGCGCTCGACGGTTGGCGTTTTCTCGCCTCCGTGTCGAGCCAGTTTCCGGACACGCGCGTGCTCGTCTATACGGAATTCGACGACCCATTCCTCGTCGGCAGTCTGGTGCAGCGGGGTGTCGCCGGCATCGTGAGCAAGCGTGACGAGATGCACGAAGTGCTGGCCGCGGCGCGCAGTCTCGCGCGAGGCGAACGCTATCTGTCGCCCATTGCCAGCGCGTCGCTGGAGCGCTTTTCCGCGCTGCCGCATTACAAGCGCTTCATGGCGCTCACGCGTCGTCAGATGGAAGTGACGGGTCTCATGCTGTGCGGTCTGACGGTCTGCGAGACGGCGCGTCTGCTTCACCGGCGCGTCAACACCATCAGCGCGCAGCGCACGGAAGCATGCAGACGGCTCGGCTTTTCGGGCGAGTCGGAGATGTACCGCTTCGCGGTCGGGCATGGCTTGTGGCTGGATCGCTCGAACGCGGACAGCGAGCTTCGCCCCGCGTGATGCAAAACAAGCGCATCAGCGTCGCGATTGTCGACGATCACCCACTTGTCTTGTGCGGATTGCGTAGAGCACTCTAAGACGCAGGTATCGACGTCATTGAATCGGTTAGTAGTCCGTCGGACCTGATGGGGATTCTCGAACGCAGTCGGTGCGATGTCGTCGTCACCGACTATTCCATGCCCACGGGCGGCGCGCTCGACGGCTGGCGCTATCTATCCTCCGTTTCGGCCCGATATCCGCGCTTGCCCGTTCTCGTGTACAGCGAATTCGACGATCCCTTTCTCATTGGCACCCTCGCTCAGCGTGATGCCGCGGGCATCGTGAGCAAACGCGAAGAAATGTCCGCGGTGGTGAATGCGGTGCGCGAACTTGCGATGGGCCGCCACTATCGCTCGCCCGTGGCGGTATGCGCGCTCGCGCAGTTCAACGCCGAGCCGGACCTGCGGCGCTTCGCATCGCTAACGAAGTGGCAATTGGAAGTCACCGGTTTGATGTTGTGCGGCATGGGCGTCGTGGAGACGGCCCGGCTGTTCAGGCTCGGCAAGAGCACCATCAGCGCGCGACGCGCGAAAGCGTGCGAGCAGCTCGGCTTCACGCGCGAAGCGGAGTTGCATCGCTTTGCGGTGGACCGCGGTCTGTCGCTGGACCGCTCCGGCGCGGCGCGCGTCGCCGACTGCTTGTAGCGCGCGCGGCTGCCGGCCATGGAACGTGAGCCGGTGGCACCCACTGTCGCAAGGCCGTTAGGAACTTTCCTCTTTTTGCGGCCGCTGCGTGCTTCTTCGGTCCGCCGCGCCGTTCTGGCCCGCGCGACGCGGGCCGCGCCCCTTGCTGGCCGGTTGTTCCCCGGCCGAGATTCGAAGTTCTTCTATATGGCGCGAGGCCGCCGATTCCTACCATTCGCATTGAGGATTCGGCAGTGGAGTCTCGGCCTTCGAAGTGCGTGAACTGATTGGCATCAAAGTGATGAGCTGAATCAGTGCAGGTCGAGGCTAGCCAACACACGTCGCAGGTGACGTCGAATCCATGCCTCCAAGGCGCGCATTCATCCGGTGGTCATCCACTGATGCGCATTGGACCGCCGTTGACCCGTCAACGCGGAACGCTTCATCTCTCTCATTAATCTCTGTCTCTCTTATGAACAAGAATCGGTTTCGTCGCGTCTTTAGCAAACGACTCGGCATGTTGGTGGCGGTAGCGGAAGATGTCGTCAGTCAAGGCAAGGCCCCGGGCGAAGGCACGGCGTCGCAAGCGGCATCGAATGAAGGTGCATTCGGCGTCGTCTCGGCGATGACTGCGTTTGCCGCTGCCATCTTGGCGACGCAGCCCGGCGTGAGTTTCGCGCAAGCGTTGCCGACGGGCGGCCAGGTCACGGCAGGCCAGGCGAGCATCTCGCAGAATGCCAACACGATGACCATCAATCAGGGCACGCAGCGCGCCGTGATCGACTGGAACTCGTTCAACGTCGGCGCCGGCAACACGGTGCAGTTCAATCAGCCGAACGCGCAGTCGCAGGCGCTTAACCGCGTAACGAGCGGCGGCGCATCGAATATTCAAGGCTCGCTGCTCGCCAACGGTCAGGTGTTGATCCAGACCGCCAACGGCGTGCTGTTCGGCAAAGGCGCGATCGTCAACGTCGGCTCGCTGCTCGCGACGACCAAATCCATCGACGCGAATCAGTTCATGGCGGGCGGCCCGCTCCAATTGAGCTCGACGGGCACGAACGCGAGCGTCGAGAACGACGGCGCGATTCAGGCGCAAGGTTATGTGACGCTGGTGGGCGATCAGGTCCGCGATACCGGCTCGATCAACACGGCGCAAGGCGGACAACTCGACGAACGGTACGGGCACCTGGATCGAGCCGAACGCGACGATCAACACGACCGACAACGGCACGACCAACATCTCGGGTACGGTGTGGGCGGGGCTCGTCGGTGTATGCAAGACCGGCCGCGAAGTCCACGAGCATATCGACGAGGGCATGTTCCGCCGTCTCGGCTTCCCCGAATGGATGGTCGCGAAAACCAACGACGAGTACCGGGCCGCGGCGCTGCGTCTGATCGAAAACGCCGATGAGCGCACCGAACTCGCCGCGAAGCTGGCAGGACCGCAGGCCATCGAGAAGCTGATTTTCAAGGGCCGCCCGGAGATTCTCGGCGAACGCATGCAGGCGCTCTGGCAAGAGCAACTGCCGGCTGCGAAGAGTAGCAAGAGCAAGTCGAAGAAAGCGGAAGCTGTCGAAGCAATGGCGTAAGCGTCCGACACGTTCGCAGGCTTCATGTTCGAAGAGCCCGGCCATGCGCCGGGCTCTTCGCATGTGCGCTACGTGCTCGCGCGCCGGATACGACGCGCGCGTTGAAACGCTGCGTTTCTTGCTTGCCTGAAGGCACTTTAGAACTTGTTCTATTCGGATAGAGCATTCGAATCCTTAACCTTTGATCTGAGAACGCTACGCGGACAAAGGTCGATGAACCAGGCGCGACGTTTACTGGTTCACTGCAAGGATACGAGCAATGTTGAAGATGAACGAGATCGCGGCAGCCGTGCGCCGCATGGTGTGTGTCGGATCGGTAGTGCTGGTCGGCGTGGCGGGCACAGAACGCGTAATGGCGTCCGAAGTCACGGATGCGGAAGCGGTCGTGCAGAAGTCGATGCCCGCAGCAAGCGATGCAGTCGCCAGCGCGAGCCGCGCGAGCGTGCAAGTGATCCCGGCGGAAGGCCCGGATGCGCTCGTCGTCAAGCAAATGCTCGACGCGGACATGAAGAAGCTCGGCGATGTGCCGCAGTCGCTGAAGGAAGTGAATCGCTGGTCGGACGTGCTCACGACGGCGCTGCGTCAAGGCGGCTTTCCGCTCGGTCAGGTGCTGATGACGGATGCCGACTGGCGCGCGGCGCAGAAGGGCGGCCAGTCGCAATTCACGGTGTTTCCCGGACGTATTCGCAAGATCGTCGTGAACAACAAGTCGCGCGTGGCGGATGCGCGGTTGCAGCGGCTCATCACGCATGCGCTGTGCGGCAGCGAAGGGGTGAACGGCGTGTGCGTCTTGCGCACGTCGCGGCTCGAACGCGCCACGCAATTGTTGCAGGACCTGCCCGGCGTCGCGCTCGACGGCGCGCCGCGTTTCTCGCCGGGCGCAGCCACCGGAGAAGTCGACGTCACGTTCAACATCGCGCAGCAAGGCAAGCCCGTGCGCGCCGATCTGATTCTCGACAACAAGGGCGTCGAGTCGACCGGAACGTATCGCATGGGCGTGACCGCATCGGCGAACAATCTGTTCCATGCCGGCGACGCGTATGCGTTCACCGTCACCAGCACGGACAAGAAGATGTGGACGGGCTCGCTCACCGGCAGCGCGCCGATCTTCGACGACGGTCTGCGCATGACCGGCGGCGTGTCGCGTCAGCAGTACTTCATCAACGCGGGAACGCCTGTGAAGGGCGTGGCGACGACCGCTCAGGCAGGCGTGCAGTACCCGTTCGCGCGCGGACTCGACGCCAACGTGTGGGGCGGAGCATCGCTCTTGCACAGTCAGACATCGACGGACCTCACGGACTACCACGCGATCACGCACAGCAAGCTCGATTCGATCCAGCTCTCACTGACGGCGGACAACGGCGAGCGCGCCCGGGCGCTGCGCACGAATCTCGCCGCCGGGCAGATTGCGCTCACGCTCGGGCATCAACGCAACGACGACCCGTCCGATCCCGTCACGCAGCGTTCCGGCAACTACGCGAAGCTCAGCAGCAACGCGTTCGGCACGTATGCGCTGTCGAAAAGCGGCAACCTGTTCGTCTCGGGCCGCGTGTCCGCTCAACTCGCAAGCCGCAATCTCGACGCGAGCGAGAAGCTCTCGCTCGGCGGTCCGGATGCCGTGCGCGCCTATCGCGCCGACGAAGGCTCGGCCGATGAAGGCGTGGTGGCGAGCGTGGGCCTCTATCAACGCTTTCCGGTGGCGACGGGCCATCAGCTTCAAGTCGGCCTCTTCAACGATTTCGCTTACGGACGCGTGAACCATTCGCCGTGGGACCACTGGGAAAACACGTATCCGGGCGTGACCGGCGTCACGAATAACCGCGTGCTCGCGGGCTACGGCGTGAGCGTGGACTGGCTCACGCCGATCGGCGCGACGGTGTCCGCATCCGTATCGAGACCGTATCGCTTCTCCGAAAGCTCTTGGGTGGAGCCCGGCAAGAAGCCCACGCAGTACTGGCTCTCCGTCACCTGGAGCCACTGATCTCGTGGCTCGCCTGCGGCTTCGTTATGCCGCCTCGTTCCGCCGTCACTAACCGGAAACAGAATCATGCAATTCAGCATCAACAAATTCGAGTACCTTTGCTATCGTCGCGACAAGGAAGCCGCCGTCCGCGAACTGCTGAAGCTGCTCGCAAGAATCGACGTGAACTACGGACTCCTGATGGATGTCGATAGCTGGGCGCAGTCCGGCGAAGCGTCGAACATCATGGACGACCATTTGCTCACGCGCATCACGTCCGCCATCACGGCGCTGATGAGCGACCCGGACTTTCGCCTGTCGGAAAACGGCATCCGTCAGGCGCAGCTGTTCCAACGCTGGATCGCGGGGCTCTTCGCCGGGAGCCCGTTTCGCAACGCAGACCATATTCTCCGCTCGCTCGGTCTCGATGAAGAAGCGCGTCACTCCGTGCAGCTGCGCGCCGGCGACATGCGAAAGTTTCAATTGTTCTATACGCCCGAGTCCGAAGTGCGCCTCGACTGGGACGTACTCTGGAATCACGACAAGGTCGCAACCGCGAGCCTCGCGACGACCATCATGTCGTCGCGCTTTCTCGGCACGCCTGCCGCGCATCAGAAGCGCGAAATGCTGCTGCGCTGGCTGCCGGACAAGCTCGACCAGATCGAGAGCATCGACGCGCTGCCGGTCGGCGTGCTGCACGACGCGTACATGCATTGCAGCTATGCGGACCTGCCGGGCAAGCACGACATCAAGAAGCCGATCAATACGCTGATTCGCCGCAAGCTCGCGAGCCTCGGCCTGCACGATGTGAAGCGTGGCGCGCAACCGGCAAAGAAAGGCGAGAAGCCCGTGCTGCTCGTGGTGCTCGAATGGTTCTCGAAGAATCACTCGATCTATCGCACGCATTCGCAGACCATGGTCGCCATGCGCGACAAGTTCCATCTGATCGGCATGGGTTACGAAGGCCGCGTGGACGAAGCGGGCCGCGAGGTTTTCGACGAGTTCATCACGCTCGAAGGCGCGACCGTGTGGGACCACGTGCGCCAGGTGCGCGAGGTGAGCGAAGCGCGTTGCGCGCAGGCCATGTACATGCCGAGCGTCGGCATGTTCCCGATCACCATGGCGCTTGCGTGCTTGCGCGTCGCGCCGCTGCAGATGATGGCGCTCGGTCATCCCGCCACCACGCACGGCCATGCGATGGACTACGTGGTCGTGGAAGAAGACTATGTCGGCGACGAGGCCTGCTTCAGCGAGAAGCTGCTCAAGCTGCCGTCGGACGGCATGCCGTATCGTCCGCCCGCGGCCATGCTCGAACTCGATTTGCCCAAACGCAAGCGCCTCAAGGCCGATCCCGTCAAGATCGCGGTCGCGGGCACGACCGTGAAGCTCAACCCGGGCTTCCTGCACATGTGTGCGCAGATCGCCAGCGAAGCGCCGGTGCCCGTCGAGTTCCACTTCCTCGTCGGACAGGCGACGGGCCTCGTGTTCCCGCAGGTGCGCAACCTCGTGCGCCGCCTGATGGGCGACAAAGCCGTGGTCCACAAGCATCAGGACTATGCGAACTACATGAAGGTGATCGCCGGCTGCGACATGTTCCTGAATCCGTTCCCGTTCGGCAATACGAACGGCATCGTGGATACCGTGTGGGCGGGTCTCGTCGGTGTCTGCAAGACCGGGCGCGAAGTGCACGAGCACATCGACGAAGGCATGTTCCGCCGCCTGGGTTTCCCCGACTGGATGATCGCCAAGACCACCGACGAGTACAAGGCGGCGGCGCTGCGCCTCATCGCAAACGAAAGCGAACGGCGCGATCTTGCGCGCACGCTTGCGGGCAAGAAGGCCATCGAAAAGCTCATTTTCAAGGGGCGGCCGCAAATTTTGGGCGAGCGCATTCAAGCGCTCTTGAAGGACTTGTGCGCCGCTGAAGTGAAGGGTGCGGCGACTGCGGCTGTCGTCGCTAAGTGAGTGAGGCAATCATGAAGGAAACCAGCAAAGCAAGCCTGCGCCGTTCGCATGAAACGGCTTTCGCGCAGCACTATTTCGTGGGCGACGGCCTCGATATCGGCGTGACGGATGATCCTCTCGCATCGCACGCTCACGTTTTTCCGCGCATGGGCAAGGTCACGCCGTGGCCAGCGGACAAGGGCGATCTTTCGTCGATGGACGGCGCAGCCGACGCCGCCTTCGATTTCGTTCACGCGAGCCACGTGCTCGCCCGCCAGAACAATCCGCACAAGGCGCTCGCGCGATGGCTCGACCTCGTGAAGCCGGGCGGCCATGTCGTCGTGACCGTGCCGGACGAAGATCTCTACGGCAAAGGCGTTTGGCCGAGCCGCTTCAACGGCGCGCATAAGGCGAGCTTCACCATCTGCAAGGCGGAGAAGACGCTGCCGCGCTCGGTGAGCGTGCTGGAAATGGTGCAGGCCATGGCGCCCGTGGCGGAGTGCGAGCGCATTGCGCTGGTGCGCGACAACTTCGACGCCGCGCGGCCCGACGCCGACCAGACCGCCGACAGCTACGCCGAGTGCGTGATCGAGATCGTGCTGCGCAAGCGCGCGGTGCAGACGGCGCACGAGATGAAGCAGGCGATGGAAAACGCGCGCAACGCAGCGGACGCCATTGCCGCGGCGCAGGCGGCGGTGCGTCAGTATCCGTACCGCTTCGACGTCTACCATCGCGCGATGATGCATTTGCTGCGCTGGGACGCGGGCAAGTTCGCCGACGCCATGTGGAAGCAATGCGTCGAGCGGCTGCCCGGCGAGCATCTGCCGCGTCTTTACGAGGCGTTGCATCTGATCGCGCGCGGCAAGCTAACCGAGGGCTTCGCGCTGCGCGAGAAGCTCATGGCGCCGCTCGGATGGCAGCGCCGCACGACCATGCAGCCCCCGCGCGACGTGCCCGAGTGGAAGGGCGAATCTCTGTCGGGAAAGACCATCGCCATCTGGAGCGAGTTCGGTCTCGGCGACGAGATCTTCTTCCTGCGCTTCGCGAAGATTTTCCGCGAGCAGTGCGGCGCGGAGCGTGTGGTCGTCGTGTGTCAGGCGCCGCTCGTCGAACTGTACGAGGCCTCGCTCGGCTCCGATGACGTCGTGAACGTGCAGCACGCGGCGAACATGTCGGGCATCGATTACTGGGTGTTCCCGCATGCAATCCCGGCTCACCTGCCGCTCCAGCTGGACGCGCTGCCTGCGACGGTGCCTTACTTGCGCGCGCCAGCGTCCGTGCCGTCGAAGCTGCCCGATGTCGCGCCCGGCAAGCTGAAGGTCGGCGTTGTCTTCAGGGGCAATCCGACGCACGAAAACGACGGCCACCGTTCGCTGCCGTCGCTCGCGGTGCTGAACGATCTCTTCGCGATGGAAGGCATCGAGTTCTTCAGCCTGCAAAAAGGCGCCGGCGCGGACGAAGTGGCGCGGTACGCCACGGAGCGCGCCAATTTCCACGACGTCGGCGCGCGTCTGAACACGATGGCCGAAACAGCCAGCGCAATCGCGGCTCTGGATCTCGTGCTGACCGTGGATACGTCCGTTGCGCACGTCGCGGGCGCGATGGGCAAACCGGTGTGGCTGTTGCTGCCGTCCTATGGCGATTGGCGCTGGCATTACACGCGCGAAGACAGCCCGTGGTATCCGACCATGCGCCTGTTCCGCCGCCGCTTCGGTGGCGACTGGGCGGAAGTGGTCGCGCGCGTCGGCGGGCACTTGCGGTATCAATTGGCGGCGAAGGCATCGGCTGCAGGCTCGCAATGAGACGCCCCTCGCTGCGCGCTGTGTTCCTGAGCTTCGCAGGCAACTTCGTGCTTGCATGCGGTGTGCTGCTCTGCACCGAGGCGCTCCTGCGCGGCGGCTGCGGCGCGTGCGCCCCGCCGCAGCGCACGCTCGCCGGCATAGCGGCGGCGACGTGCATCGTGTTCGCGCGGCCCGCGTTGCGCGGCGAGCGCAGTCACCGGAGCGGCTCGCTGATCCCGCCGCAGTCCGCCATCGACGCGCTCTTTATCGGCCGTCTGATGGGACTCGCGCTCGGTGTGATGACGCGCCTGTGGCTTGCCGCGTTGTCTCGCTAAGCGCCGCGCCGATCCCATGAATCGAAATCCGTCTATATCGGGTCGTGCCTCGCACGCGTGAAAATGTAAGCGACCTGCGATGTCCGGGAAAGGTTGCCCGCGCTGCGATTCTTGCGCGTTCTGCCAGAAACGGAGCCATCGCGCCCGGACCACCGGTTCTTTTTCGACCCCGTTCGCCGCCTTATCCGGGCGGTTTTTCTTTGCTGAAAAGCGGCCCGGCGAGCGAACAGTGCGTGCATCGTCAGGGCGGACGTTATCGACATCTTTCGATATAACGCGCGACAACGTTTGACTAAAGTCATGGATTGATGCAACGGGGGTGGGACGCAAGCCGCGCATGCAGTGCGGCGATGGCGTCGGTTAAACGCAGACGCTTCGCATGGGCGAGGCGGTCGCCTCACCAGTCGCCAGCGGCATTCTTGGACAAGTGCTCTTATGTTCGTTTCAGATTCGATCTGCCAGGCCTTTCGCAAGTGTTGTGAAGCAGTGGGAATCGCATCGACGTTCCTCGTGCCCGCGTTCTTCGCGATGTCGTTCGTCATACTCGCCATGCTGTGCGTAGGTATGTCGGAGTCCGGAATAATTTTATCGCTCGCAGTCGTGTTCATTGCGGCGATGATCGTGATTACCGGCATGCTGTTAGCCGAGAGCCGCAAGTACAAGACGCGCGGGGCCTCGCAGGTCATGTCGATGCCGCTGCGCCGCCTGGCTTCCCCCGCGCGCCGGCCGGATGACCTGGCCCGTGCGAACGCCGAACGATGCGACGGCCGCAAGCCGCGTTGCAGCCTGTGCCGCAGCGGCGGCCGGCGCGTGCGGCTCGGCTGCCTCACCCCTGGAGCCAACTGTGAAGACAGGAATGAATAGCGTCCGTTCGGACCAGGCCGCGCTTGTGCGCGCTCAAGCGCCGTCCCTGGTCTTTCCATGCATTTCCCCGTATTCTAGAATCAGGTCAGGGCGCCTCTGCCCGCGGGGGAAACGTCGCGATGAAAAGGTCCGTTCGTCTGTTGCTTCAATGGCGCCAAGCAGCGCGCCGGTTTCGGTTTTCGAAGCAAACCTCCCAAACGCCGCTAACGGTGTGCTCATGAATGGGCCTCCGGGTCCTATTCGCGTGGTGCTGGCCGATGATCACCCCATCGTTCTTCTGGCCGTTTGCGATCAGTTCTCCAAGCTTCCCGGCTTCACGATCACGGCCACGGTGAACTCGGGCGCGGAGCTGGTCCGCGTGCTCGAGAAGGAGCCCGCCGATCTCGTCATTACCGATCTCGTGATGCAGGGCGACGAGGAAGTCGAGCTCGACGGCCTGCGCCTCGTGAGCAAGCTGCGCCGCTCGTATCCGGATATCCCGCTCGTCGTGCTGACCATGATGACGAGCGGCGGCATGTTCCACGAACTCTGCAAGCTGGGCGTCGCCGCCATCGTGAGCAAGGAAGAGCCTGCGAGTGAACTGGCGCAAATCAGCGTGCGGGCGCTCGCCACGAAGGAAACCATTCTCTCGCCGAAAATCCAGCACCGTCTCGCGCGCGAAGGTTCCACGACGAAGGACCTCGCCCGCGAACAGCCGCTTTCGCCGCGCGAGCTCGAAGTCGTGCGCCTCTTCGCGCAGGGGCTTTCGGTCACGGAAATCGCGCGCACGCTCAACCGCTCCGTGCCGACGGTCGCGACCCAGAAACGCTCCGCCATGCGCAAGCTGCATGTGGAGAACCATGTCGACCTCGTGAAATATGCGGCGAAGACAGGGTTGGCCTGATGGAGCGTTTTTTCGCCGCATCGCAGAATTCCCCTCTGCAAATGCTGCGGATGCTGGAAAGCAACCTGAAGCGCGAGCGGCGCATCTTCGCGATCGCCGTGGGTCTTCTGATCTTCGCCGCGTTATGCGGCGCGATGGCCACCGCTTTCTTCCTGCTGACCTCGACCTTGAAGACCGAGGGCGAGTACGCGCAGACGGCAATGCGGGGCGTCAATGTGAGCGTATTCAGCCGGTACAACATGCTGACGCCGGGAAGCCTGCTGCTCGAAGTAGGCGCCTCGCCGACCAATATGAGCGTGCCGGAACGTCCCGGCAAGCCGCCATGCGAGGCCTATCCACCGGGCGCGAATGACAAGGCGCTCGCCGCGGCGTGCGAGGTCGCGCATCAGACGATCCCCGAGGAGAGTACGCCGCCTATTCTGCAATACGCGAACTTCGAAGGTACGGCTTCGTATGGCTTCGGGTTCTTCGCGGGCACGGATAACAAGGTGGCGCCGCGCCAGAGACTCGCGGCGCTGACCGAGCTGACGAAGATCTTCATGAGCACGCGCGGCGTCGCGCCCCTCGACGCGGCGCGCGCCCGGCGTGTCATGTGGTTCCTCGCGCCGCCGTCGGTCGGATTCACGACGCCGACTGTCATCATGTTCATGGTGGTCGCACGGGACGGCGCGCCTTACGGTCTCGTGTTCACACGCATCACGTTGCACACGGCGCTGCGCGCCGCCACGCCGCCGTCGCTCGACTCGCAGATAGCGATCATGGATGCCGAACATCACGTGCTCGCGGGCGACGACACGCCCGAACTGCGATACATCAACGCGCGGCTCGAAGGAGCGCAACCGGGCGTGTTCCATTGGGTGGCCGGCTACGGCTGGGGCGCACGGCTCGACGTGCTGGCGCTCGGCATCGGGCATATCGTCGTCGCGCTTCCGCTCGTGACCGAACTTGTGGCGCAGCGCGTCCAGGTGTCGATTCTGCTGACCGTCACCGGGGCGCTCATCGCCATGCTGCTCGCGATGTATCGCTACTGGAATTTCCGCTTTCTGAGGCGTTCGTACGAACAGGCGTGCCGCGCGGTCGAAGGCGAGATACTGAACCATCTGCTCGTGCATGCGACGCCCGTGGGACTGTGCATCGCGCTGAAAGACGATCTGACTGTCATCGCGGCCAATCAGGTCGCACGCACGCTCTTCGATCTGACCGACGCCTCCATGCGCCTGCCCGCCGGACTGCGCGATGCGGTCCATGCGCACGGCATCGCGCCGGCGGAGGAAGGGCGCGATGCGGCGATACTTCAACTCGACTACACGCTCGACAAACCAGACAACGGCACGCTGCATCTGAAGGTGTCGTACGCGTCGGCAGTCCTAAATAAGACCGATGTGCTGTTCTGCGCGATCGCCGACATTACCGAGCACCGCGAAGTGGAGCGGCTGCTGCGCGAAGCGAAAGAAAGCAGCGACGCCGCCGCCAAAGCCAAGCTCAGCTTCTTCGCGTCGATGAGCCACGAGATCCGCACGCCGCTCTCATCGCTCGTCGGCAACCTCGAGTTGGTCGCGCTCGGGCCGCTCGCCGCCGAACAGGAAGCGCGCGTTCACGCGATGCAGGCATCGGCGAGCGCGCTTTTGCAAGTGGTCAACGATGTCCTCGACTTCTCGAAGATGGATATCGGCGAAATGCGGCTCTCGGAAGAATGGGGCTCCATACGCGCGCTCGTCGTGCGCGTGATGGCCGCGCACGCGCCGCTCGCCAATCGGCAGGGCTTGCGGCTCTTTGTCGTGATCGACCGGTCGTGTCCGGCGAAGCTGCTGTTCGATCCGATTCGCGTCTCGCAGATTCTCAACAACCTGCTCGGCAACGCGCTCAAATTCACGTACTCCGGCAAGATCGTGGTGCGCGCCCGATGGGCGCGACGACGCGCTCGAACTCAGCGTCGCGGATTCGGGCATCGGCATTCCGGCGTCGCAGCGCGAGCAGCTCTTTCAGCCGTTCATGCAGGGCGACGCGCACCGTCTCACGCAGGCGCGCGGAACAGGCCTCGGCTTGTCCATCTGCGTGCGGCTTTGCGAACTCATGAAAGGCCGCATCTCGCTCGACAGCACCGAAGGCGTCGGCACGCGCATTCAGGTGTCGCTGCCGCTTCTCGCCGACGCATCGGCAACGAGCGACGAGGCCGCCCTGCTCGACGGCAAGCCGGCCGTTCTGTGCCGCGCGAGCGAGTATCGCGAATGGTTCGAGAACCTCTACGACCCGGAGCGCAGTTCCGTCACCTACATGAATCACGCGGACCCGGCGCTCGCGGAAGGCTGCGAGTATCTGATCGCCACGGACGAGTTCACCGAGGAAGATATCAAGGCGGCGTGGAAGGACGGCACGCGCGTGATCCGCATGACGCAGGACGGCCCGCTCGTGCCCGTGCATTGGGGCGACGGCGTGCTCGAAGTGAGCATCTTCAGCCTCAAGGGATTCAGGGACGCGATCGCGACCATCAAGGGCCGGCAACGCGCGTCGCCGCATGCCGACGACGCGCTCGCGCTGCCGGCCGCGCGCAAGGCCGGGCCGACTGTCGTGATCGCGGAAGACAACCGGCTCAATCGCGGGCTCTTGCGCGATCAGTTGCTGACGCTCGGGGCATCCGTGCTGGAGGCCAAAGACGGCGAGGAAGCGCTCGATCTGTTGCGCAAGCATCGCGTGGATATCGTGCTGACCGACATGGACATGCCGAAGATGTCCGGCGCCGAACTGCTCGTCGCGGCGCGCGCGCTCGATCCCGCCATGCGCATCTACGCGATCAGCGCGAGCGCGAGCGCGCAGGATGTCGAGCGCGGGCGCGCGCGCGGCTTTACCGATTATCTGACCAAGCCGGTCCCGCTCGCGGTGCTGGCGGGCGTGCTGCAAACCGCAGGCGTCGATGCGGCAGGCGCCGCGCCCGAATCCGCTGCGCAGAGCGCGAACGAAGCGCCGGAGGACGACGACCTCCCGCCGCGCTTTCCGCCGATCCCCGCCGCGTACATGCCGGACCTCGCCGGACAGATCGACGAAGACATCGTCGCGCTCGACGACATCTGCAAGGAGAAGGACGCGCGCAGGCTGCGCCGCTGGGCGCATAAGCTCGCGGGCGGGCTCACGGTGCTCGGACCGTCCATGCTGTACGACCAGTGCCAGGAACTGCGCGCGTTGCTGCGTGAATCCGAAAGCTGGGTCGAAGACGTCGATACCTTCACCGCGCTCATTCGCCGCGACCTGATCGAACTGCGCGACATGCTGCATGCGGTGCTGGACCCGCATCCGAGATAGCGAGCCGGGCGATTACATCCGATGCATGGGCGTGCCGAACGCGTCGAGTTCCTCGCGCGCCGCGAGGGCGTCGTCTTCCGAGAAGCGGTATCCGCCGCGGCCTTCGGTCTTCGCTTCGTAGAGCGCGATGTCGGCCCGCTTGAGCGCGCGCTCGAACGATTCGCCCGGCTTGGCAAGCGCAATGCCGATGCTCACGCCCAGCGTCACGACCATGCCCGCGTCGAGTTCGTAGGGCAGCGCGAGATCGCGCACGATGCGCCGCGCGAACGCGATGCTCGCGGCATCCGCAAAGTACGTGGCGACCACGGCGAACTCGTCGCCGCCCAGACGCGCCGCGAGTTCGCCGCGCCGCATCGCGTTGCGCAGACGGTCCGCCACGCGCCGCAGCAGTTCGTCGCCCGCATCGTGGCCGTGCGAATCGTTGACATGCTTGAAGCCGTCCAGATCGACGTACATCACCATCACTTTCTCGCGGTGCGCGCTGCCCGCGATCAGGCGCTCGGCGTGGTCGCTGAGATAACGCCGGTTCGGCAGGCCGGTCAGCGAGTCGTGATGCGCCCAGTGCAAAATCTTCGCTTCAGCGCGGCGGCGCGCGGTCACGTCCTCGACGATGATCACGGCGCTGCCGTCCGGCACCGGATCGCGGCTCAGTTCGAGTCGGCGGCCGTCGGGCAGCGCGATATCGAGCGGGGCGTGGCCGTCCTTAAGCCACCCGGCGCAGCACGCGGTCAGCTTCGCGCGCAGGGATTCGCCATGCTCGGCGAGCGCCAGATAGCCGATGAACTCCGGCAGCGTCACGCCGATGCGCTGCATGTCGGCGGTCGCGCCGAAGAGTTCCGCCACCTTGCGATTCGCGATGACGACCGCGCCCGCCGCGTCGATCGTGCAGAGGCCGTGCGGCATGTGCGCGAGCGCGGCGTCGAAGCGCGCGGCCAGTTCCGCATGCTCTTCTTCGGCCGTCATCAGCGCAACCAGATTGCGATAGTGGCGGCGCACGACGACGCTCATGGCAGCGATGTAGACGACGAGCGGCGGCACGAGCATCCAGTAGCCGGCGGGGCCGAGGAGCGCGCCCGCGCCGATCGGCACGATGCCCGCGCAGATTTGCGAGATCGCGAGATGCGGCACGCCCGCGTTGCGCGATCCGATGCCGCCGAGCATGCCCGCCGTCACCATGATCGCGAGCGAGGCGAGCATGGCGTCGCCGGAGATGACGCAGGCCATGGTGCCGAGGCCGGTCAAGCCGCAGGCGACGAGCCCGAACGGCGCATAGCGCCGCGCCCACGGCTCGGGCGGCGGCGACTGGCTGCGACGCGCGGCGCGGTAGCGGCGCACGACCGCCACGCGCGCGGCGAGAAACAGCGCGTCCGCGACGAACCACGCCACGGTCCACGGCGCATGCACGCGCACGAGCGCGACCAGCGCGACGAACGCGGTGCAGCCGCCCGCGAGCAGCAGCGGGCGAATGTCTTCGAGCAGGGTGAAGAGCAGCGATGAGCGAATGCAGGGCGTGATGCGCCCGTCGTCCGTTGCCGGCGTCGCCAGAAGGGAATCGAGCAAGGACGAGGAGCCTGACATGCGAGGTACCGGCGGACCGAGAAATACTTGGAAGGCATCGGTGAAGCGCGGACTATCCGGCGTGCACCGTCATATGCGGGTTTACGGCAGGTCGCTCGGAAACTGAAACGGGCGAGCGGTCAGCGGCGCTATTGTCATCGCGCGAGCCGGCCTTCAGAATCTGCGCATCCGAATCCGCAGCCCTTCAAGCCGCTGCTCATCCATCGAGGACACACCATGGCAAAGATCCTGACGCTGCACGGCGTCAACCTCAACATGTTCGGCAAGCGCGATCCGAAGCAGTACGGCACCGCGACGCTCGCGCAGATCGACGAGCAACTGGCCGCGCTCGGCAAGGAACTGGGCGTCGAAGTCGAGTGCTACCAGACCAACATCGAAGGCGAGATGTGCTCGCGCATCCATCAGGCGTTCAGCGAGAACGTCGATGCAGTCGTCATCAACGCGGGCGCGTGGACGCATTACAGCTACGCCATCCGCGATGCGCTCGCCATCCTGACCGCGCCCGTCATCGAGGTCCACATGTCGAACGTTCACGCGCGGGAAGCGTTCCGGCACGTGTCCGTATTCTCCGAAGTCGTGAAGGGGCAAATCTGCGGCTTCGGCGTGGAAAGCTATCTGCTGGGCCTGCGCGCGGCGGTATCGGCGATCAGGTGATGCCGTGTGGCGCGTCAGGTCGTTAGGCGCGGCTCGCGTCCTTCACGCTCGCGCCGGCGGCGCGGCGCGTGCGGCTTTGCACGGGCACGGGCTTGCGCTCGCGCAGCGTCGCGCCGCGGATGAACAGCACGGCGAACAGCGCGCAAACGGTCCAGACGATGGCGATGATGGTCAGGTAGTTCATTGTCGTATTCCTCGATTCGATACGTGTTCTTGTGAGGCGTGGTGCTCAGACTTCGGCGACGGGCATCGCGAGCAGGCGGCCGATCAGCCTTTGCGCGATTGCGTGCTGCCCGGCCAGCGCTTCGGCGGCGTCGGCGGCGGCATCCGCGTTGGCCTGCGTGCGCACCTGCGCGGCGAGGCGCAGCACGTTGTCCGATGCCGTCCGGAGTTCGGCGAGCAGTTCGGCTTCGCAAGCCGCCATGCCCGCGTGCGATTCGATTGCGCCCAGAATCGCCGTCTGCTGCGGCGTGCCGTTTGTTTGCATCGTCTGGAACATGTTGGCTTCCCCGTTAGTGGATGAATCCATTCTGCGCGGGGAGCGCCGGAATCAATCCTCCGAAAAAGACCTGATTCCCGGGTCAGTTTGATCTGTTGACGGCGCGCCTTCGCGCCCCATCAGGGTGCGAAGTCTATCCGACAAGGCTTTGCGGGGCGCCGGGGCGGTAAAATCGCGTGTTTTTCCGCGCGCCGCCGAGCACGGTCCGGCGAGTGTTCGCCCTGCACCGACGCCCGTCGCACGAAAAAACAACACTTTTCGCGTTTTCCGGCAAGGCAGGCACAGCGGCGCGCGTCCTTGGCAGTTCAGGCAGAGATCGACAATGGCTTCAGGCAACAACCCGGCAGCAGCGCAGCACGAAACACTCAGGCGCGGACTCAAGAGCCGCCACATTCAACTCATCGCGCTCGGCGGCGCCATCGGCACGGGGCTTTTCTTGGGCGTCGCGCAGACCATCAAGCTCGCCGGGCCGTCCGTGCTGCTCGGCTACGCGATCGCCGCGATGATGGCGTTTTTCATCATGCGGCAGTTGGGGGAAATGGTCGTCGACGAGCCCGTGGCCGGCTCGTTCAGCCACTTCGCGGACAAATACTGGGGCCACGCGGCCGGCTTCGTGTCCGGCTGGAACTACTGGGCGGTGTATATCCTCGTGAGCATGGCCGAGCTTTCGGCTGTCGGCATCTATATGCAGTACTGGTGGCCGACGCTGCCGCCGTGGGTATCGGCGCTCGCGTGCTTTGCGCTCGTCAACGCGATCAATCTGACGAGCGTGAAGTCGTACGGCGAGCTCGAATTCTGGTTCGCTATCGTGAAAGTCGCGGCGATCGTCGGCATGATTCTGTTCGGCGGCTATCTGCTCGCGTCGGGCCACGCGGGGCCGCAGGCCAGTGTGACGAACCTCTGGCGGCTCGGCGGCTTCTTCCCGTACGGCGCGAGCGGACTCGTGATGTCGATGGCCGTCATCATGTTCTCGTTCGGCGGGCTGGAACTGGTCGGCATCACGGCGGCTGAAGCCGAGGACCCGTCGCGCAGCATTCCCCGCGCGACGAATCAGGTCATCTACCGCATCCTCATTTTCTATATCGGCGCGCTCGGCGTGCTGCTTTCGCTGTATCCGTGGGACAAGGTCGCAACCGGCGGCAGCCCGTTCGTGCTGATTTTCCGCGAGATGAACAGCACGGTGGTCGCGAACGTGCTGAATGTGATCGTGCTGACGGCCGCGCTTTCCGTGTACAACAGCGGCGTCTATGCCAATAGCCGCATGCTGTACGGCCTCGCGCAGCAGGGCAACGCGCCGCGTGCGTTGCGGGGCGTGAGCGCGCGCGGCATTCCGCTCGCGGCGCTCTTCGTTTCAGCGGTCGTCACGGCGGCGTGCGTGCTGATCAATTACTTCATTCCCGGCCGCGCGTTCGAACTGCTGATGGGGCTCGCGGTATCGGCGCTCATCATCAACTGGGCGATGATCAGCATCATTCATTTGAAGTTCCGCCGCCACAAGCGCGAGCAGGGCGCGGCCACGACGTTTGCGAGTCTCGGTTATCCGTTCACGAACTACCTGTGCCTAGCATTCGTCGCGGGCATCGTGTGGGTGATGTACGAGACGCCGGACCTGCGGCTATCCGTCTATCTCATTCCTATCTGGCTGGCGGTTCTCGGAATCGGCTACTATCTCAAGACCAAGGGCGACGCGCGCCGTCCCGCTCATCCTTCGTCCTGAATTTTCGTCCTGAATCCAGTCCTCATACCCAGACCATGTTCGAACATATCGATGCCTACCCCGGCGACCCGATCCTCTCGCTGAACGAAGACTTCCAGAAGGACCCGCGCACGAACAAGGTCAATCTGAGCATCGGCATCTATTTCGACGACGCCGGCCGTTTGCCCGTCATGCAGGCGGTGCGCGAAGCCGAACTCTCGATTCTGCAAGAGCTCGGCCCGAAGCCGTATCTGCCGATGGCCGGTTTCGCGCATTATCGCGATGCCGTGCAAGCGCTCGTGTTCGGCACGGGCAGCGCGGCGCGCGCCGAAGGACGCATCGCGAGCGTGCAGACGCTCGGCGGCTCGGGCGCGCTGAAGGTCGGCGCGGACCTCATCAAGCGATACTTTCCGGCGTCGAAGGTATGGGTGAGCGATCCGACGTGGGAGAACCATCGCTTCATCTTCGAGCGCGCGGGCTTCGAAGTGAACACGTATCCGTACTACGACGAGGCCACCGGCGGCCTGCGCTTCGACGCGATGCTCGAAGCCATCGACGCGTTGCCGGCAAAGAGCGTCGTGCTGCTGCATGCGTGCTGCCACAATCCGACGGGCGTGGATCTCGACGAAGCGCAGTGGGTCAGGATCATCGACGTGCTGCACAAGCGCGACCTGCTGCCGTTCGTCGACATGGCGTATCAGGGCTTCGGCTCGGGGCTGGAAGACGACGCGTTCGCCGTGCGCGAGCTTGCGCGCCGTGGCGTGCCGGCATTCGTCGCGAATTCGTTTTCGAAGAACTTCTCGCTCTATGGCGAGCGTTGCGGCGGCCTGCATGTGATCTGCGACGATGCCGCCGAAGCCGACCGCGTGCTCGGCCAACTGACGAGCGCGGTGCGCGCGAACTACAGCAATCCGCCGACGCACGGCGCGAAGATCGTGACGAAGGTGCTGACGACGCCCGAACTCGCGCAGTCGTGGAAAGAAGAACTCGCGGCGATGTGCGAACGCATCGCGCGCATGCGACGCGCCATTCACGACGGCCTGCGCGAGCACGTGCATGGCGAGGCGTTGTCGCGTTACGTCAAGCAGCGCGGCATGTTCACATACACGGGTCTCGAAGCGCCGCAAGTCGACCGTCTGCGCGAGGAATTCGGCGTGTATATCCTGCGCTCGGGGCGCATGTGCGTCGCGGGGCTGAACGAGAGCAACGTGCAGACCGTCGCCGACGCCATCGGCAAGGTGCTGGCGAAGTAAGGCGTCGCTCGGCGCATTCGTTTCACGAGGCGGGACACGACAGCACTTGCTGCGGCGGCAGCGTGCCCGGTCCCGCGTCCACTTTCGCGCCGCGCGGCGGCGTCGAGACCAGCCGCACGCTGTTTTCCCCGGCATTCGCGAGCACGTACTGCTCCGCGCTTCCATCCGGCTGCCAGTACACGCGATACACCGCGTCATCCCGATAGATATGCAGCGCGCCGTGCACGGCCTTCTCGCCCTGCACGAGATCGGCGCGCGCGCCTTCCTGCAAGGTCAGCGCGTTGCCCGACGCGCCTTGCAGCACGCCGCAAGCGGGCTCGTCAGCGCGAACCTGCGAGCCTGCGAAAAGTGCCGCGCATAGAAACGCGTGGCGATACGGCGAAACGTTCATCGGCGATGCCTCCGGAAAGTGAATCGGCCATGCTCCGCAGCAAGTTATGTGCGTTATCGCGTGCTGCGGCGATTCGCTTCGCCGTTCGTCCGCGCGTGTGCTACCTTGAATGAGCAGCGTTCGATGTCGGAGGGCGCCATGTCAGTGATCGCACCCGACGAAAAGGCGGATTTCCTCGCGATTCTCGCGCGCCACCGGCTCGACCCGAGCGATTTCCTCGTGCAGGAGGCGGGCGAATCGGACGTCGTGGACGACTTTATCCGCTTCGGGGGCACGTGAACATTGTGCGGCGCTCGACGCTCAAGGAGCGCGAATATCGCATCGGGCACGGCACGGCATGGGTGGCGGCGTTCGAGAAGGACCTCAATAAGGGCGCGTTCGGCTGAAACGCGCGCGCCGCGTAAGTGTTTTCAACGCATCTTTTTGAAGCGGAGCACACGATGAGACCGACCGACTTCACATCGTTCAGGGCGCACCTCGCCATGCTGCTCCGCGATCTGCCGCGCGGCATGACCGCCGATCTGACCGATGTGGCCGTTGCATACTGGAACGGCAAGCAGGTCGTCGGCGCGTATCTGCGCGATAACGGATGCATCGACGAAGACTTCGACTTCGACGAAAACGCCTGGGGCGTGTGGCGCGACGAGTTTCTGCTCTGGTTCGACGCCCCGCGCTTCTCGGAGCGCAGCGATCTGAAGGCTGCGCTCGTCTCCGGCACGCATTGCGCGACCGTTCACGGCGGACGGTGGCCGCGTCCGCGCTGACACGGCTTCGCATCGAAGCACTGCTTCATTTCTCATTCGCTCTGCTGCCCGCGAACGGCACGTGACTTGCTGCCCCGGACCGGTCTGGCAACGTCCGAACCACGGCTGACGACGGCCGCGTTCCGCCATTCTTCCGGGAGGGTTGCAGCATGCCGAGTACCTCAAGACTTCATCCGCTCACGTTCGGCACGGCCATCGCGTTCATCGTGATCGGACTCGTGCTCGCCGCAGGCGGCGCGTATCTCGTGACGCTCGATGGATCGTGGTACTACGCGATCACCGGCGTCGCCATCGTGCTGACGGGTCTCCTCTTGCTCATCCGACGCCGTTCCGCGCTGCTGCTCTTCGCGCTCGTGTTGTTCGGATCGACGATCTGGGCGGTGTTCGAAGCGCGTTTCGACTTCTGGCAGCTTCTGCCGCGCTTGTGGATCTGGGTCTTGCTCGCGGTGTGGCTGCTCATTCCTTATGTGCATCGCGGCGCGCTGTTCGGTCCGCCTTCGACTGCGCGCGCCGCGCGCGTGCCGCTCGCGGCTGCGATCGTGCTGGCGGTGCTGCTCGGCATCGGCACGTACTTCACCGATCCGCACGATCGCGCGGGCAGCATCGACGTGAGCGTGGCCGCCGATCCGAACCAGCCGGACCTGAACGCCGCGACCGGACGGCAGCCGGGCGACTGGATCGACTATGGCGGCTCGCCGCTCGGCCAACGCTATGTGCCGCTCGCGCAGATCACGCCGCAGAACGTGCATCAGTTGAAGACGGCGTGGACGTTTCGCACCGGCGACATGCCCGGCCCCGACGATCCGACCGAAACCACCGACGAGAACACGCCGCTCAAAGTGGGCGACACGCTCTTTTTGTGTACGCCGCACAGCAAGGTCTTTGCGCTCGATGCCGCGACCGGCAAGGAACGCTGGCACTTCGATCCGCAGATTCAGAGCGCGGTCGGGTTCAAGCATTGGGAGCACATGACCTGCCGGGGCGTCGCGTACTACGATCCGGCGATGCATGCGGCGGCGGCTTTGCCCGCGGCCGCGTCCGCTGCGTCCGCCGCTTCGGAAGCGTCGTCCGATGCGCAGGCGTCCGCGCCCGCCGCGTCCAGCGATGCCGCCGCCTCCACGCCCGCGCAGACCGGCGATCAGACCGCCCCCCAACCGGCGCCTCAACCCGCCGCGCCTTCGAACGAATGCCCGCGCCGCCTCTTTCTCCCGACCGCCGATGCGCGCCTGATCGCGCTCGACGCCGATACGGGCAAGCCCTGCGCGAGCTTCGGGAAGAACGGGACCATCGACTTGCGCATGAACATCGGGCCGTTCACGCCGGGCGGCTATTACTCGACGTCGCCGCCGGCCGTCGCGCGCAATCTCGTGATCGTCGGCGGTCACGTGACGGACAACGAATCGAACAACGAGCCGTCCGGCGTGATCCGCGCGTATGACGTCAACGACGGCCATCTCGTCTGGAACTGGGATTCGGGCAACCCGGACGCCACCGAGCCGATCGCGCCCGGCGGAACCTACGTGCGCAACTCGCCGAACATGTGGTCGATCTTCAGCGTCGATGAAAAGCGCGGCATGATCTATCTGCCGATGGGCAATCAGACGCCCGACCAGTGGGGCGGCCAGCGCACGCAGCAGGCCGAGCGCTTCGGCGCGGGCGTCGTCGCGCTCGATGTCGCGACCGGCAAGCTGCGCTGGAACTATCAGTTCACGCACCACGATCTCTGGGACATGGACGTGGGCGGCCAGCCGACGCTCGTGGATCTGCAAACCGCGCAGGGCATGCAGCCGGCGCTGATCGCGTCGACGAAGCAGGGCAGCATTTACGTGCTGAACCGAGAAACCGGCCAGCCGATCATCCCGATCAACGAGGTGCCGGTGCCGCAAGGCGCGGCGCGAGGCGACCGCACGTCGCCGACGCAGGCCGTCTCCGCGCTCAACTTCAATCCGCCGCGCGTGCGCGAGGCCGACATGTGGGGCACGACGCCGTTCGATCAGCTTTGGTGCCGCATCAAGTTCAAGAGTCTGCGCTACGAGGGGCCGTTCACGCCGCCGTCCGAGCAGGGCACGCTGGTGTTTCCGGGCAACTTCGGCGTCTTCGACTGGGGCGGCGTGTCGGTGGATCCGGTGCGGCAGATTCTGATCGCTAATCCGGATTACATGGCGTTCACCTCGAAGCTCATTCCGCGCGAAAAGCTCAACGAGCAGGCGGGCGAGAAAAAGGGCAGCGAGACGAGCGGCATCAAGCAGGCGCGCGGCACGCCGTTCGCGTTCGAGCTGAATGCGTTTCTGTCGCCGCTCGGCATTCCGTGTCAGGCCCCGCCGTGGGGGTATATCGCGGGGGTCGATCTGCGCACGGGCAAGATTGCGTGGCAGCACAAGAACGGCACGATTCGCGACAAGGCGCCGCTGCCGATTCCGATGCCGCTCGGCGTGCCGAGCCTCGGCGGCACGATCGTGACGGCGGGCGGCGTCACGTTCCTGACGGGCACGCTCGATCAATACGTGCGCGCCTACGACGTGCGCAACGGCAACAAGCTATGGGAAGCGCGTCTGCCGGCAGGCGGCCAGGCGACGCCGATGAGTTACGCCGACGCGAGCGGCAAGCAGTACGTCGTGGTGACGGCGGGCGGGCATGGTTCGCTCGGAACCAAGGCGGGGGATTACGTGATCGCGTACACGCTGCCGTGAAGCGAGCGCGAGGGCGGCGGTGGGTTGAACCGCCGCCCTGAGCGGATTTACACCGCGCGGCGATAGGCTTCGGCCATCAGCGCGCTGACCTTGGCGCGAGCCTTCAATGCGTCACGAAGGGCGTCGGCGATGAACGAAAAAAGCGGGGCGAGGATTCCCATGGCAACTCCTTGATTCAGTGGCTTCTAGGTTAACTACCTAGGTAGTAACCCGTATGTTATCAGGTTTGGTGCGACGCAGCAAACGGTCGTGCGCCAACGGCCTTCTACGCTGAACGACTCCCTGTGCGAACTTCGCGCGATAATCGACTGAAACGCGTGCTTCGCTCATCCCCAGAAGGAGAATGCACATGAGTCGGCATTTCTCAGGTCGCGCCGTGCTCTCCCTGTTTGGCGCGGCGATGATCGCGGCGGCGATCGTCGTGGGATGCAGCGGGGGCGGTTCTTCATCGACGACGAGTTCCGTCGCGGCGGGCGGCGGGGCGGCAGCGCCCGCGTCCAGTCCGGCGGCAGCATCGGCAGCATCGGCGGGAACGAGCGGCGGCACACCGACGCAGCCGGTCACGCACCCGATGGGCGTCGCGACCTATCACAACGACATCGCGCGCACCGGCCAGCAGCTCTACGAATCCGTGCTCACGCCCGCGAACGTCAACGCGGCCACGTTCGGCAAGCTCGCCGTCTTCGCGACGGACGGCCCCGTCGATGCGCAGCCGCTTTTCCTCGCCGCCGTGGCTATCGCGGGCGGCACGCACAACGTGCTGTACGTCGCGACCGAGAACGCCAGCGTCTTTGCGTTCGACGCGGATACCGGCGCCACGCTCTGGAAAGCGAGCACGCTGGGAAGCGCCGAGACGCCGAGCGACGACCACGGCTGCGGTCAGATCACGCCGACCATCGGCATCACCGCGACGCCGGTCATCGACCGCGCGCGCGGCGCGATGTATGTCGTCGGCATGTCGAAAGACGGCGCGGGGCGCTATCACCAGCGCATTCATGCGCTCGACATCGCCACGGGCGCGGAGCTTTTCGGCGGGCCGATGGAGATTACCGCGTCGTATCCCGGCACCGGCGTGGACAGCCAGAACGGGCGCGTCGTGTTCGATCCGGGGCAATACGCGGAGCGCGCGTCGCTGCTGCTGCTGGGTGGCGTCGTCTATACGGCGTGGACGTCGCATTGCGACATCATGCCGTACACCGGCTGGGTGATCGGCTACAACGCGAGCACGCTGCAACAGGCGAGCGTGCTGAACGTCACGCCCAACGGACAGATGGGCGCGATCTGGATGAGCGGCGCGGGCCTCGCTTCGGATGGCGCGTCGATCTATTTTCTCGATGCGAACGGCACCTTCGACGCGACGCTCGACGGGCAGGGCATGCCGATTCACGGCGATTTCGGCAACGGCTTCCTGAAGCTGGGCACGACGCCGACGCTCGCCGTCACCGATTACTTCCAGCCGTCGAACACGGTGCAGCAGTCGAGCGCGGACGAAGATCTCGGTTCTGGCGGCGCGCTCGTCTTACCCGATCTTCCTGACGCGAGCGGCGCGATCCGCCATCTCGCGCTCGGCGCGGGCAAGAACTCGGTGATCTACGTGGTCAACCGCGATTCGATGGGCAAGTTCGATTCGAACGCGGACCATATCTATCAGGAGGTCGTCGGGCAGATTCGCGGGCCGGTGTTCGGCATGCCCGCGTACTTCAACCGGACGGTGTATTTCGGCGCGATAGGCGACAGCATCAAGGCATTCGCGATCACCGACGCGCGGCTCTCGTCCACGCCCGCCAGCCGGACGCCCACGAGCTTCGGCGCGCCGGGCGCGACGCCGAGCGTGTCCGCGAACGGCGCGGCGAACGGCGCGGCGAACGGCATCGTGTGGGCGGCGGAGAACGGTATGATCGCGGCGCTGCACGCCTACGACGCGTCCAACCTCGCGCGCGAGCTGTACAACAGCCGACAGGCCGGCGCGCGCGATCAGTTCGGCCAGGGCAACAAGTTCATCACGCCGACGATTGCGAACGGCAAGGTGTACGTGGGCACGCGAAGCGGCGTGGGTGTGTTCGGGCTGCTTTCACGATAGGTTTCGGTTTTGTCATCGCTTCGTCGAGAGTGAGAAAGATCGAATGAACGCATCGCAACGCATCGACCAGTTGATCGCCGACCTGACGGACTGGCGCGGGCAGACCTTCGCCCGCGTGCGCGAAAGCATCCTCGATGCCGATCCGGAGATCGTCGAGGAGTGGAAGTACATGGGAAGCCCGGTGTGGTATCGCGACGGCATGATCGCGGTCGCCAACGCGCACAAGGGCAAGGTGAAGGTGACGTTTGCTCACGGCGCGTCGATTGCCGATCCCGACGGGCTGTTCAACGCGGGGCTGGAAGGGAATGCGCGGCGGGCCATCGATTTCTTCGAAGGCGATGCGGTCGATGCGGCGCGGCTTACGCGGCTCGTGCGCGCGGCGATCGAGTTCAATCAGGGGAAAGCGAAGAAGTCGGGGAAGTGAGCGCGGGTTGGGTCGCTTCTCCCGCGAGGGATGCGACTCAAGCACGTGATTGATTCGTGGACCGAATCAAACCTGAATGCGGGGAGTGCGTCGGGGCGCTTGTCACTGTCCCGATTCGCAACCGCTGACGCGCGCCGCATGGCGGTGACGACGCTTCACACGGCTCATACCCGGCCAAGCGGCCCGGCTCGGTTGGCCGGTGATGGGTCGCCGCTGCATCGGCCGGTTGAGCGCATACTGCCGTCACAAGACGGGCTCTGGGTGTTTCCGATTGCGCTGGCCGCTTGCGCTACTGGCCGGCGTACACGTGCATTGCGTGCTTGCCGTGCCGCCTACGGTTCGCCGTCGAGAGGCGCGCTCTGCTCGTAGGAAGCGAGCCGGCAGCTCCGGCCGCTCGACCTATGCGCTTTCACCGTGCGCGGCTCCGATGCACCTTGGCGGCACCGAAGCGCTTTCGTAGCCGGCCGGCGTTTGCAACAGTGCGCGCTTCGCCGCGCCGCTTCCCGGCCACCCTTAGTCAAGCGTCGTGAGGCGCGTTTCGCCCGTAGGCTCCGGCCGCATCGGCAGATGCGCTTCTATCGACCGATCGCACCCTCACCAACGCGCCTCCGACGCCCCCGGCGGCACCGACGCCCTTTCATAACCCGCAGGCGTGCGCGCGAGTTGCGCGCTCGGCCGCACCGCTTCAAGTTCGCCGAATCCCGATGGCACGCGTTCCAGAAACGCCGCGATATCCGGCTTCTTCGCGCCCAGACCGCCCTCGATCCGGCCGAGCGCGCGCAGCCACTGTCCCGTCTGCGCGAGCGATACCTCCACATGCCAGCTTCCGCCTTCCCGCTGCTGTTTCCACAGCGCTGCCGCCGCGCCGAACGCCATCAGAAAGCCAGTCGCCATGTCGAGCATCTGCATCGGCAGCGCGCGAGGCTTGCCTGCGCCTTCTGCCTCGCCTTCGGCCGCGTTGAAACCCATCGCGGTCTGAACGAGCGAGTCGAAGCCGCGCCGCCCGGCCCACGGACCCTTCGTCCCGTAAGCCGACAGCGACACCTGCACGATGCCCGGCCGCCGCGCCGCCAGCTCGTCCGGCCCGAAGCCGAGCGACGCCAGCCCGCCGGGCCGGTAGCCTTGCGAGAACACATGCGCCTCGCCGATCAGACGCCACAGCGCCGCGCGCCCGTCTTCCGAGCGCAAGTCGATATGGGCGGAGCGTTTGCCCCGGCTCGTATCGGCGATGGCGGAAATGTTCGGCAGACGCGGCGAATTCACGAGCAGCACGTTAGCGCCGAACGCGGCGAGCGCGCGACCGCCGACCGGGCCGGCCAGAATGCGCGTCAAATCGAGGACGCGCACGCCGGAGAGCGGACGCGCGTCGGCGGCAAGTGGCGGCAGCGTGAGCGGCGGCGCATCGCCGATGCGCGTGAAGGCCATCAGCGGCTGCTCGGCGAGCGCGCGGCCCTGCGGCGTCGCGTCCCATTCGTAGAAGCGGCGCAGCTTCGTGACGACGAGACCGCGTTGCGCGCAGGCATCTTCGAAGTCGCCCGCGCGCCAGTGGACGAGCGCGCGCTCGGCGTCGGCGCGCGTCGCCGTGCCCGGATCGAGACCGAGCACGCGCAACGCGCCGTCCTGATGGTGCGCGAAGTTCGCATGGATGCGCACGTAGCCGTCGGCGCAGCGGTAGAGCCCGGAGAACGGCCCCCACGTTTCCGGCTCCTTGCCGTCGAGCGTGAAGTAGCCGGTGCATTCGACCGCCGCGTGCGTCATATCGACCGCCACGCTTTGCCGGGGCGCGCCCCGAAGATGCGCGAGCTCGCAGGCGGCGAGCGCCGCTGCGGCGATGGTGGACTGCGCGGCCGTGCCGACGGCGAAGGTCGAAGGAAAGACCGGATCGTGCCCGGTCAGGTCGACGAACGAAAGCGCATCGCCGGGCAGACCGGCGATGCGCCAGAGGGAAGCGAGGGTTTCGAAGGAAGCGGTCATGGCGGGAGCGCGGCGACGAACGATGCGCCATTGTCGCGCTGATTCGCGTCGGCTTCCCGCTACAGTTCTATGCGCGGGTGCCGGGCCGCTGGGGCGCGGCAGCCGGGCCGTGCCGATGCTGCGCCTTCAGCCCCGGACACGCGTGGCCGCCGATTCTGCGTCTGGCCCAGTTGCTTCGGTCTGAGCCGCGCCGTGCCGCTGACTCTGCGCCCGGGCGAATCGCCTTCAGCCCCCCGCACGTGCCGAGTCGTCGGTTGCGAGCCCTGGCCGCAGCAGCTAGAGCTTGTACCGCGTCCTGCCGCTGATCCTGCGCGGGCGTAGCACCTTCAGCCGCAGGCGCTCGGCGTCGCCGGTTGCGCGTCTCGCCGCACCGGCTTGGGATTGAGCCGCGCCGTGCGCCGATTCCGTGCCTCGGCGTAGCGGCTTCACTCTCGGCCACGCCGCGTCAATGATTTCTGCGCGCGCCGCAGCCCGTTCGGCCTCGTGCGTGCCGCGTCGCCGATTCCGCTCCCCGCCGCAGCGAATCCGGCATGCCGCCTTCCTCGACGATGCCCCTGCCCGCGATACCGAGCGGCAAGCCCCCGCGCTCAACCAAAAATCACCCGCGCCGCGTCGCCAGTTCCGCGCCCTGGCGCAGCGCTTCGAGCATGCTGCCTTCATCGGCGATGCCCTTGCCCGCGATATCGAACGCCGTGCCGTGATCCACCGACGTGCGGATCACATCCAGCCCGACGGTCACGTTCACGCCCGCTTCCAGCCCGAGCACCTTCACGGGGCCGTGTCCCTGATCGTGATACATCGCCACCACCAGATCGAAGTCGCCGCGTCCCGCGCGATAGAACAGCGTGTCGGCGGGCAGCGGGCCGGTCACGTCGAGACCGCGTTCCTGCAACGCCTTCACCGCCGGGATGATCTTCTCCTCTTCCTCGCCGTAGCCGAAGAGACCGTTCTCGCCCGCATGCGGATTGATCCCGCACACGCCGATGCGCGGCCTTTCGATGCCCGCCTTCTTCAGCGTCGCGTCGCCGCGCTCGATGGTGCGCTGCACGAGCCCCGGCTCGATCTTGCGGATCGCGTCGATGATGCCGATGTGCGTCGTCACGTGAATCACGCGCAGCTTCGGCGCGACCAGCATCATCGACACTTCGTCGACGCCCGTCAGATGCGCGAGCATTTCCGTGTGTCCCGGAAACTTGTGGCCGCCCGCGTGCAACGCTTCCTTGTTGAGCGGCGCGGTGCAGATGGCGTCGATCTGATTGGCCTGTGCCAGTTCGACCGCGCGGGCGATATAGCGGTAAGCGGCGTCGCCCGCGACCGGCGAGAGCTGGCCGAACGGCAGGTCGTCCGGAATCAGACCGAGGTCGATGCAGTCGATCGCGCCCGGTTCATAGCGCGCCTCGGACGCGTCCTCGACGCGGCGCACGGTGGCCTTCACGCCGGTGATTTCGATGGCGCGCTCGAGGCGGCGCGCATCGCCGATCACGAGCGGACGGCACTGCTGATAAACGGTGTCGTGCGCGAGGCTCTTGACGACGATTTCCGGGCCCACGCCGCTCGCGTCGCCCATCGTGATGCCGATTACGGGAAGATAGTTGGTCATGGTGATTGATAGATGTTGAGGGTTCGCGTGGTTCTTAGCGGGCGGCGACGGGTGCGGCCGCTTCGGCGTGTTCGTTCGAAAGTCCGCGCAGATGCCGGTACGCGCCGTAGAGCGCGTGCTCGCTGCCGAACGCGCCTGCCTTCGTGACGATGGCCGCGCCGCCCGCCGCGCCGCCCGCCGTGTCCGATACGCCCGTCGCGGCCCGTCCGAGCGCGACGCCGGCTTCGATTTCGCGCACGAGTTCGAGGCTGCCGACGTTGGCCGCCGCGAGCATCGCGCGGGCGGTTTCGCCGCCGGTCGCGATCAGCCCGCCGAGGGCGTCGAAGTGCGGCGCGACGAGCGCGGCGAGCGCAGTGGAAAGGCGCGCGCCTTCGGCGGGGTCGAAGGCATCGTCGCGTCCAATTCGCACGATCAGATCCTGCCCGCCGCGCAAGGTTTCGCCGATGCGCTCGCCCCACGCGCGCCAGTCCGCATGACGCTCGCCGTCGCGCAGCACCGCCGGCGGCAGGATGAGTTCGACGAGACCCGCTTCGGTGCGCAGCATCGCGCATTGCCGCTCCGACACCGCCGACAGGCTGCCGACGAGCGCGAGCACCGGGCCGCGCGCCACGTCTGCCGACGGGTGCCGCGCCGCCGTTGATGCTGCCGCTTCGAACAGATCGGGCAGCGCCGCGAGTTCGCGTGCAAGCCCGCCCGAGCCGACCCAGAAAAACGGCGTATCGAGCGATGCCGTGATGCGCGCGAGCGCGGCGAGATCGTCGCTGGTTTCGGCATCGACGATCAATGCGCCGGTGCCGTTCGCCGCCGCCGTCGCGATGATCGCGGCGAGTGACTGCGGCTCGCCGCGCAGCGTGTCGAGCGCGACGTGCGCGGTCGTGAGGCCCGCCGCTTCGAGCATCAGCCCGAGGCGCGCGTCGCGTCCGGCGTGTTCGAGCTGCCACGTTTCGGTTTCTTCGAGCGGCACGCCATGCACAAACACGATGCCGTCGCGCACGGCGCGGCCCGTGGCCGGAAACGCGGGCGCGACGATCGCCGGCCCGGCGAGACGCGCGAGCGCCGCCACTTCGGCGGTCCAGTTGCCGCGCAGCGTCGAATCGATCTTCTTGTAGAGACGCCGGCCGGGCGCGCGCAGCGCCTGCCACGCATCCGCGACGCGCGCGCCGGCGTCGGCGGGCGCGAAGCGGCGCGTGTCGGTGTCGGCGGCGATCACGGTCGCGTCGTCGCCGGGCGACGAGATGTCCAGCGTCACGACCGTCTTGCGGCCCGACGCCGCGAACGCGATGGCGCAGTCGGCGGCGCCCGAGAGGTCATCGGCGAGAATCAGCATGCTCGCCGCCTGGACAGGCTGCGCGCTCATTGCGTGGCTCCCCGCTTGTCGCGCGCGCCGACCGCCATGCGCGCATCGCTGCGTGCGTTCACGCGCTTCGCAATCGCGGCGGTGACGATCGGCGTGACGATGGCCGTCACGACCACGCATGCCGCGACGAGCAGCGTCGCCGACTTCGCCGCCGATTCGTAGACCGGATTGGCCGCCGCGATCAGCGCCGGAACCGCCGCCGCATTGCCTGCGGTGTTCGCTGCCGCCGCGCCCGCCACGCCCGTGCCGCCCGTCAGACGGTCCGCGAAGTAGAGCGGAATGCCCGTCACGATGACCACCGCGAGCCCAAGGCCGATGCCGAGCAGGCCAGCCTGCCAGACCTTGTGCAAGTCGAGGCTCGCGCCGAGCGCCAGCGCGAAGAACGGAATCATCACCGGAACCGCGCGGCCGAGAAAGTCGCGCATGTCGCGGTCCAGATTGCCGAGCAACATGCCGATGGCGAGCGGCAGAATGCTGCCGACGAGCGTCGGCCACGGAAACGCTGAAAGGCCCGCGACGCCGAGCGTGACCATCGTCAGGAACGGACCCGATTCGAGCGACATGATGGTGTACGCGCCGACGTCTTCCGAGCGTCCGTACTGCCCCATCAGCGCCATGTAAAGGCCGCCGTTCGTGTCGTTCATCGCGGCGACGACGGCGAGCGTCGAGAGGCCCGCGAACATGCCGGAGCTGATCGGCTGCTCGCCGAGAAAATGCCCGAGCACGATGCCGGTGAGAATCGCCATGCCGACTTTCGTGGCGAAGAGCGCGCCGCCTTTCTTGAGCAGGTAGGGCGTCGCTTTTACGTCGATGCCCGCGCCCATGCAGACATAGAAGACCGCGAGAATCGGCAGCGCGCCGGTGAACAGCGCGTTCGTGAACGAGCCGAAAAACTTCGGCATGCCCGGCAGGAACGTCGCGATGAGCGAGCCGATCAGAAGCGGAACGATCATCATGCCGCCGGGTACGCGCTCCACCGCGCGTTTGATGGGAATCTGGGCCATGGGTGTCTCCGGGAGGATCTTGTCTGGTTCGATCAGGAAATGATTGGATCGATCATTTCCAAGTGTATCCTTTGATCGAATCACGCGCAATTCGCTGCGTCTAGGCGTTTACGCTGATCGAACCGCGCAAACGTTGTGACGATTAATGATCGAACCGATCAAAACGCCGGCGTGCGCTTGCGAGAACCCGGTCAGCATTGCCCGAGCCCGAAAGCACCGTCCGATTCGCTAAACTTGCGGACCGCGGCAAAGCGGCACGCGTAACCACGCTCAAACGAACAGGAACCGCATGAAAGTCGAGAAACGCCGCGAAGCCATGTTGCAGGCCGTACTGTCCGGCATGAACGATGTGGCCGCGCTGTGCGAGCACTTCGGCATGTCGGAGGCGACGGTGCGGCGCGATTTGCGCGCGCTCGCCGAGGAACGCCGCATCGTGCGCACGTACGGCGGCGCGGCGTCGGTCGGCGTGCACGAGCCGGAGGAATCGCTCGATACGCGGCGGGCGAGTTTTCGGGAACAGAAGGAAGCCATCGCCCGGGCGGCGGCGCGGCACGTGCAGGACGGCGACACGCTCTTTCTGGACGGCGGCACGACGACCGCCGCGCTCGCGCGCTGCCTCGCGGGGCGCAAGGGCATTCAGGTCGTGACGAACAATTTGCTGGCGGTCAGCGCGCTCGCGTCGGCGGACGTGCCCGTGACGCTGATCGGCGGCGACGTGCGGCCGTCGAGCATGAGCACGCTCGGGCCCATTGCGCAGCTTGCGCTGTCGCGCGTGACTTACGACCTGGCTTTTCTGGGCGCGGACGGCGTCGTGGCGGGCCGTGGACTGTGCGAAGCCACGGCGGAGCAGGCGTTTCTGAAGGAGTGCATCGTCGCGCAGGCGGCGAGCGTGTTCGTGCTCGTCACATCCGACAAGCTCGGGCGCGCGAGCCAGCAGCACTGGACGCCGCTCGAACGCGACTGGACGCTCATCACCGATTCGCTCGCGGACCCGGCCGCCGCGAGCCGCTTCACGGAGCGCGGCAACGTGACGGTCGAGCGCGCGGAGAGCGACGCCCGCTAGCGGCGCGCTTCCGGTTTCATTTGGCGGCGAGCGCGAGCACCGCTTCCACTTCGTCGAGGTCCACGGGCTTCACGAGATGCGCATCGAAGCCGGCGGCGCGCGTGCGGGCGATGTCTTCGTCCGATCCGAGCCCGGTCATGGCGGCGACGATCACATGTTTGCCGCCGTCGCTGCTCGCCTGCTCGCGGATGCCGCGAATCACGTCGAAGCCCGTCAGCCCCGGCATCGACAGGTCCAGCAGCACGACCTGCGGCCGGCGCGCGCCGAACTGCTGCAACGCCTCTTCGCCGTCGTAGGCCGAGCGCGCGGTGTGGCCGAGCATGTCGACGAGCAGCGTCATGCTGTCGGCGGAATCGCGATTGTCGTCCACCACGAGCACTTCCAGTTGCCGATCCGCCGTAGGCGCGGGCTCCGCCGGCGTCGCGCCGATGTCCGCGGGCGCCTGCGCGAGCGGCAGCCACAGCGTGAACGCGCTGCCGGTTCCCGTGCCGCCGCTCTTCGCCTCGACATGGCCGCCGTGCAGTTCCGCGATAGCCCGCACGAGGGTCAGGCCGATGCCGAGCCCGCCTTCGTCGAGATGCGCGCCCGGCGGATGCTCCTGCACGAAGAGATCGAAGACCGTGGCGAGCGCATCGGCGGAAATGCCGCGTCCCTGGTCGCTCACGCGCAGCATCGCCGCATTGCCGCGCGGGCCGACTTCGAGCGTGACCGTCGACCCGGGCGGGCTGAACTTCGATGCGTTGTTGAGCAGATTGTTGAGCGCCTGCACGAGCCGCGTGGGATCGCCGTTCACATACATGCGCTGGCCGATCTCTTCGACCGCGAGGCGCTGGCCGCGCGCATCGAACAACGGCTGGCTCGCTTCGACGCTCAGATGCACGACATCCGCGATATCCACGATCTCCGTCGAGAGACGAATCTTGCCCGAACTGACGCGGCCCGCTTCGAGCAGATCGTCGACGAGCTTCGTCAGATGCGCGAGCTGCCGGTCGACGATCAGCCGGCTGCGGTTGACGTCGGGATCGTCGGACGCCTTCAGCTTCAGGATGCTCACGGCGTTGCGTATCGGCGCGAGCGGATTGCGCAACTCGTGACCGAGCAGCGCGAGGAATTCGTTCATGCGCCGGCTCGACGCTTCGAGTTCTTCGAGGCGGCGGCGCGCGGTCATGTCGCGCGTGATCGCGACGAAGTTCTGCTCGCGGCCAGTGGTGGACGGCAGCGCGCTGAGAATGGCGTGCGCCCAGAACGCCGAGCCGTCCTTGCGCACGCGCCAGTCTTCGTGTTCCACGCGGCCGTGTTCGTTCGCGCGGCGCAGTGCTTCGTCGGGGCGGTCGTGGCCCAGTTCGTCGGGCGGATAAAACATCGCGAAATGCCGCCCGACGGCCTCTTCCGCCGTGTAGCCGTAGAGGGCGCGAGCGCCGTCGTTCCACGATTGCACGATGCCGTGCCGGTCCAGCATGCAGATCGCGTAGTCGCTGACCGAATCGATCAAAAGGCGCAGGCGCTGGTTCGCCTCCGTCGCGCGCAGCCGGTCCGTGATGTCATGGATGAAGCACGCGAACTGGCGCTGGCCGTCGAACCAGACTTCGCTCACCGTCAGTTCGGCGGCGAATTCGGTGCCGTCGCGCCGCAGCGCCGGAAGCTCGACACGCCTGTTGATCACTCGCGCTTCGCCGGTGGCGAGATAGCGCGTGAGGCCGGCGCGATGCGCGTCGCGGAAACGCTCCGGCACGATGAGTTGCGCCATTTCCCGGTTCAGCGCGTCTTGCGCGCGCCATCCGAATAGCGACGCGGCGGCCTCGTTCCAGTCGACGATCATGCCCGCTTCGTCCATCGAAACGAAGGCGACGTTCGCGTTGTCGATCACGGTGCGGCGGCGGCGCAGGGCATCGGCGAGCTTTTTCTCGTACTCCGCGCGCAGCGACGATTCCATGCTCAGGGTTGCGCTCACGCTCGCATTGGCCGCGACGAGCTGGCGATTCTCTTGCGCCGCTTCCTCGCGTGCGATGGTTTCCGCGATGCACGCGCAGAACGCGTTCAGGATGGCGATGTCCGACTGGTTGAACTGGTCCGGCTGGCCGGAGATGAGCTTGAGCACCGCCACGGAGCGGCCGTCATAGATGACGGGCGCAACCACCATGGAAACAGCGCCGACCGCCTGACACGCCGCGCGATCCACGCGATGGTCGTTTGCGGTATTGCGGCTGATGAGCGCCTGCTGCCGCGTGATGCACAGGCCGGACAGACTGCCGGCGCTCGGCAGCCGGACGCCGACGTGCTGCGCGGCCGCCCCGCTCGCCGCGCAATACACGAGTTCGTCGGCTTCGATCCATTCGACGACAGCCGAGGCGACGGCTGCGACTTCGCGCAAGGTGTCCGTGACTTTTTGCAGATAAGCGGGCAGCGGCAGGCGCGAATGCGCGAGACTGGCGAACGTTGCGAACCACCGCTGGAAATGCGCCTGACGTTGGCGATCGAACTTGTGCCTCATGTCGGTTGCGGAAGCCTCGTACTGGAAGCGCATAGCTCTTTATCCCATGCATGAAGCGCCGAGTGTGGCGCGCGGGAGTCAGCGTATTGGTGGCAGAAGGGTCTCAATTGAAACACAAATGAATCGCAAACGTTTGCCTAAAAGGCCAGTTTTTCGCTTCGCGAAAAAAGGGGCGCGGTAGACGTTGCTGGCGCGTCACAACAACGTAAGTTTGTACATCAAAACGCGCGGCGCGTCGGTAATCTCGTCCGTTGTCCGACACAGCGATCATGCACCCACAGCGCGTCCCGCTTGCGTGATCTCTTCCATCAATAACCGCACGCCGGGGGATAACGGCGCATCGCGGCGGGTGACCATTTCGTATGGTTCGCTCTTCGACGAAAACGCGAGCGGCAGCGTGCACACGACGCCATGCGCGGTGCAGAAGCGCGCGACATCGACCGATACGAGCGCCACCAGCGACGGATTCTTTTGCAACAGCGCGAGCGTCGCGAACGCGGAAGTCGTTTCGAGCAGATGCGCCGGAAAGCGCAGTCCTGCGTCGTGGAACTCGCGTTCGAGCAGAAGACGCATCGGCATGTTCGCGCGATACACGACCCAGCGATGCCTCGCCAGATCCTTGAGCGCCACGCGCCGCCGCTTCGCGAGCGGATGCGCGGTATTGGCGACGACGGCGAGCGTCTCCTGCTGCACCACGATGCTGTCGTAGAGATACGGCGTCTGGCTCACGCTCGTGCGACAGACCGCGACGTCGAGCCGTCCGGCGTCGATGAGACCGAGCAGCGTCGCGCTCGTGTCCTCGACGATCTCCACCGACATTTCCGGCTGACGAGCGCCGAGCGCCGTGATGGCGTCGGTGACGAGCGGCACCGCGCCCATGATGACGCCCACCGACACGCGCCCGCCGAAGCCGCGCATGATGCCGACGATCTCTTCGCGCAGATGCGCCAGGTCGGTCTGAATGAGCCGTGCATAGCGGATCACGCAATGGCCGACGGCATTCGGCTCGAGCCCCCGATGCGTGCGCACGAAAAGCGGCGTGCCGAACGTGGTTTCGATTTCATGCAGCGACTTGCTCACGCCCGGTTGCGTGAGAGCGAGCTGACTGGCCGCGCCTTGCAGTGAACCGCGTTCTTCGAGCGCGATGAGAAGACGCAGTTGCCTCAAGTGCAGCCGCGAAAGAATCGAATTGAGCGATGGCGTCATGTTGCGGTTTGACTTGAGGAAAAGTTATACCCCTATCACATGCCGTCAGTATCGCGGACGCGCAGCGCTTTGTATACTCGCCGATGCGCCTATAACTTTTCCTCATCTCGCCATGCCGCTCATCAATTACATCACGCAGATTCAGTTCGACTTCGGCGCCGTGCGTCTCCTTGCCGGAGAGTGCGAACGCATCGGTATTCGGCGTCCGCTCATCGTGACGGATGCGGGTATTCGCGCAGCGGGCCTGCTCGACAAGATCGTGGATGCGCTCGGTCCCACGTTCGAGGCACCGGTCTTCGACGCGACGCCGCCGAACCCTAACGAAGCCGCCGTGCGCGCGGCTGTCGAGTTGTATCGCGCGAACGGCTGCGATGGCGTGATTGCGGCGGGTGGCGGCTCGTCGATCGATCTGGCGAAGGGCGTCGCGGTTTGCGCGACGCATGAAGGACCGCTGCAGAGCTTCGCCGTGATCGAGGGCGGACTCGCGCGCATCACGGCGGCGACCGCGCCGGTCATCGCCATTCCGACGACGGCGGGAACCGGCAGCGAAGTGGGTCGCGGCGCGATTCTGATTCTGGATGACGGCCGCAAGGTCGGCGTGATCTCGCCGCATGTGGTGCCGAAAGTCGCCATCTGCGATCCCGAACTGACGCTCGGCCTGCCGCCGATGCTCACCGCCGCGACGGGCATGGACGCCATCGCGCATTGCCTCGAAACGTTCATGGCGCCGGCGTTCAACGCGCCCGCCGACGGCATCGCGCTCGACGGCCTGTGGCGCGCGTGGCGATACATCGAGCGGGCGACGCGCGACGGCTCCGACCGCGCCGCGCGCTGGAACATGATGAGCGCGTCGATGCAGGGCGCGCTCGCGTTCCAGAAGGGCCTCGGCTGCGTGCATAGCCTGAGCCATTCGCTCGGCGGCATCAATCCGAAGCTGCACCACGGCACGCTGAACGCCATCTTCTTGCCGGCGGTGATCGCGTTCAACCGCAGCGCGCCGTCGATGCAGGAGGAAGGCAAGCTCGACCGCATCGCGCAGGCGATGGGCCTTGCATCCGGCGACGAAGTCGGCGACGCCATCCGCGCGATGACCGCGACGCTCGGCCTGCCGCGCGGCCTCGCCGAGCTAGGCGTCACGCGCGACCTGTTCCCGCGCATCATCGCCGGCGCGATGAAGGATCACAGCCACAAGACGAACCCGCGCGAGGCGACGAGCGACGACTACGCGGCGATGCTTGAAGCGTCGATGTAACGGGCTTCCGAGGCGGCGCATGGCGGATTTGCGGCATTGCAACAACGCACTAGGGGAAAACCCTAGGCTCTGTTACAATAGGCTGCAAATTCAGGAAGAAACACCATGCGCCACCGTTACGTCATTCTCGAAAAGATCGCTTTTACGTTGCTCACGCTGTCCGCAGTTGTCGATGCCAGCTACATCACCTGGGAAGAGCACTCGAACTTCCGCGAAAACGTCGCTGAGTTCGTCCAGAAGAGTTCGGAGCTGAATTACGCGACCGCCACGGTCGACGGCTCGACCCTGATGCCGATGGCTTTCAACTAAGCGAAATCGCATCTCCCGCCGCTTGCGAAAGCGGCGGGCTCAAGCTCTCCCTTCCCGCATACCCGCTATTCGGCCCGCCGTCGCACGGCGCGCGCCGCTTGTCCTATGCTGGCGGCTTTCGGTCCAACGCAGCCGCCGCGCATGTCCACCGTTCTTCGTCGCGACGCCGTTCTCGGCGAAACCCTCTTCAGCTTCGCCCGCAGCATCGGGCAGATCGTGCTTCAGCAGAACGCCGCGACGGGCGCGTTCGTGTTCGCGGGCGTGCTCTGCGCAAGCCCGCGCCTTGCCTGCGGCTTGCTGATCGGTGCGCTCGCGGGGAAGGTCGTGACGCTCATCACCGAACCTGCCGATTCGCCCGCCCTGCGCGACGACCTCTACGGTTTCAACGGCGCGCTGGCGGCGTTGGCGGCGTTCACCTTCATTCGGGACGCGTCGCAGGCGGCGGCCGTCGCGATTCTCGCCGCCGTCTTTGCGACGATGCTCGCGGGCGGGCTCGCGCGCGGGCTGTCGCGCTGGAACTTGCCGATCTTGTCGAGCCCGGCGATCATCGTCAGCTGGTGCTGGATGCCGCTTCTGGCCGACCGGGGCGAAGTCGGCGCGCTGGGGCCTGTCGCCAAGGGCCTCGACGCACTGATCGGAGCCGCTTTCGCGGGACTCGCGCCCGTCGTGTTCGCATCCGGGGCGCTCGCGGGCGGGTTGATCGCCGCGGGACTTCTGGCCGCGCGGCCCGCGCGCGCGGGCTGGGCGCTTGCGGGCAGCCTGTTGGGCGCGGCGCTGCACGGCCTGGGCGGCGCGGACGACGCCGTGTTGCTGTCGGGCGCGTGCGGCTTCAACGCGGCGCTGGCGGCGCTGGCTGCCGCGCCGCTCGGCGCGCGGTATGCGTTCATCGGCATTGGGATCGCGGTGGTGATCGAAAGCATCGCGGATAGCGCCGGCATCGCTGCGCTGACCGCGCCGTTCGTGCTGGCGTCGTGGGCGGTGATTGCGGTCGCGCGCAAGCTGGAAGGGCGTCGCGGAAGGACGTGCTTCATTCGAGGCCGGAGTCAGCCGTCGAGTCTTGATTACGGTGGCGCGCCGACGCGGCTGGTGGCTTCGCATCGAACTGGAGTACCGTCGCGGTATCGAGTCAGGCATTGGCCCGGATAAGGCGCTAAAGCGCCAATTTCTTGCCGACAGCTTTGCGTGGAGCCGCCGTGCGGCGCGAAGCGCCAGCGCGGACCGACAGTTTTGCAACCTGCCAGGGCAAAGCGCTAACGCGCCAATCCTCGCCGACAGGTTTTGCGCAAGGCCACGGTGCGGCGCGAAGCGCCAACAGTGGCGAATCACTTTGCACGGGGCAAGAGGAAGGCATGGGGCCAGAGTAAGGCGCTAAAGCGCCAACTCTGGCCGACAGCGCTGCATGGGGCCAGAGTAGGCGCTAAAGCGCCAACTCTGGCCGACAGCTCTGCATGGGGCCAGAGTAAGGCGCTAAAGCGCCAACTCTGGCCGACAGCTCTGCATGGGGCCAGAGTAAGGCGCTAAAGCGCCAACTCTGGCCGACAGCGCTGCATGGGGCCAGAGTAGGCGCTAAAGCGCCAACTCTGGCCGACAGCTCTGCATGGGGCCAGAGTAGGCGCTAAAGCGCCAACTCTGGCCGACACCCCAACCCCGGCCCATAGGAGACCCTATGTCATTCACTCACACCCCCGAGCGCCGCATCGACGAAACCGCGCCGCGTTCCGCCGCCGAAGCCGCCACGCGCGTCGAACTCGCCGCCGCGTATCGGCTCGTCGCGCTGAACGGCTGGGATGACGTCGTCTATACGCATATTTCCGCGAGCGTGCCGGGCGGGCCGGGCCGCTTTCTGATCAACCCGTTCGGGCTCGGCTTCGATGAAGTCACCGCGTCCAATCTCGTCAAGATCGACATCGAAGGCAACGTGATCGGCGAAAGCGCGCACAGCGTCAACGCCACCGGCTTCGCGCTGCACGCCGCCGTGCATGCCGCGCGCGCCGACGCCGCGTGCGTAATGCATCTGCATGTGCGCGAAGCCATCGCCGTATCGGCGCAACCGCACGGCCTGCTGCCGGCGTCCCAGCACGCGATGCGCTTTCACGGCCATCTCGCGTATCACGACTACGAGGGCCTCGCGTTCTCGCCGGCCGAAGGCGAGCGGCTCGTCGCGAGCTTAGGAAGACATCGCGCGATGCTGTTGCGCAATCACGGCCCGCTCACGCTCGGGCGCACCGTCGCGGAAGCCTATGTGCTCATGGATACGCTCGTGAAAGCGTGCGACATTCAATTGCGCGCGCTGGCCGGTGTGGGCAAGATGATCGTGCCGACGCCGGAGATCGTGGCGCGCACGGCGGCGCAGCTGCATGACGACGACGCCATGGAAGGCGCGCTCGAATGGCCCGCGCTCTTGCGCAAGCTAGACCGCATCGATCCGTCTTACCGCCACTGAACATTCAAGAGGAGAACGAAGCAATGCCGACTTTCAACATCCAGCTTTTCGAAGGCCGCACGGTGGAAGAGAAGCGCAAGTTCGTCGAGGCGATCACGCGAACGACGTGCGAGACGCTCGGCTGCGAGCCGGGCTCGGTGGATATCATCCTGACAGACGTGAAGCGCGAGAACTGGGCGACGGCCGGCAAGCTCTGGTCGGACCAGTAGTCGGACAGGAAAAGAACGCAGCAGCAAGGCGCTGCTGCGTTCATCCAGACGCTTACGCCGTCTCTTTCGCGGCCAGCCGGAACTTGTGCAAGAGCGGTTCCGTGTAGCCGTTCGGCTGCGTGCGGCCTTCGAACACGAGCGCGCACGCGGCCTTGAACGCGTAGGAACTATCGAACGCGGGCGCCATCGGACGATAGTACGGATCGGCGTCGTTCTGTTTGTCGACCACGGCGGCCATGCGCTCCAGCGTCTGACGCACCTGCTCCTCCGTGACGATGCCATGCCGCAGCCAGTTCGCGATGTGCTGGCTCGAAATGCGCAGCGTCGCACGATCTTCCATCAGGCCGACATCATGAATGTCAGGCACCTTGGAGCAGCCGACGCCCTGATCGATCCAGCGCACCACGTAGCCGAGAATGCCCTGCGCGTTGTTCTCGATCTCGTTGCGGATATCGTCTTCCGACCACGACGGATTCTCGACGACCGGAATCGTCAGGAGTCCATCGAGAAGCCCGTTCTTCACGCTTTCATAGTCGATGCTTTCCATTTCCTGCTGAACCTGCTGCACATCGACCTGATGGTAATGCAGCGCGTGCAGCGTCGCGGCGGTCGGCGACGGCACCCACGCGGTATTCGCGCCGGCTTTCGGATGCGCGATCTTCTGTTCGAGCATCGCGTGCATCAGGTCCGGCATCGCCCACATGCCCTTGCCGATCTGCGCGCGCCCGCGCAAGCCGGCGTTCAGGCCGACGAGCACGTTGTTGCGTTCATAGGCGCTAATCCATGCCGACGACTTCATGTCGCCCTTGCGCATCATCGGGCCGGCTTCCATCGACGAATGCATCTCGTCGCCGGTGCGGTCCAGAAAGCCCGTGTTGATGAACGCGACGCGCGCGCTCGCCGCCGCGATGCACGCCTTGAGGTTGACGCTGGTGCGCCGCTCCTCGTCCATGATGCCCATCTTGATGGTGTGACGCGGCAGCCCAAGCAGGTCTTCCACGCGCGTGAAAAGCTCGTCCGAGAACGCCACTTCGGCAGGCCCGTGCATCTTCGGCTTCACGATGTAGATGGAGCCGGTGCGCGAGTTGATCTTGTTCTTCAGATCGTGCATGGCGCCGAGCGTCGTCATCACCGCATCGAGAATGCCTTCGGGCACTTCGTTGCCGTCGCGATCGAGCACGGCGGGGTTCGTCATCAGATGCCCGACGTTGCGAATGAACAGCAGCGAGCGGCCATGCAGCTTGAGCGTGGAGCCGTTCGGCGCGGTGTATTCGCGGTCCGGGTTCAGGCTGCGCGTGAAGGTCTTGCCGTTCTTCGTGACCTGCTCCGACAGTTGGCCCTGCATCAAGCCGAGCCAGTTGCGGTAAAGCTGCGTCTTGTCGGCGGCATCCACGGCTGCGACCGAATCTTCGCAGTCGATGATCGTGCTCACGGCCGCTTCGATCAGCAGGTCCTTGACGTGCGCCGCATCCGTCTTGCCGATGGAGTCGTTCGCGTCGATCTGAATCTCGATATGCAAGTCGTTATGCTTGAGCAGGACGGCGTGCGGCGCGCTCGCATCGCCCTGAAAGCCCGCGAACTGTTCCGGATTCGCGAGGCTGCTCTTGCCGTCACGCAAGGTCACGACGAGCTGGCCGCGCTCGACGCTGTACTTCGTGGCGTCGGCGTGCGAGCCGTGCGCGAGCGGCGCGTTGTCGTCGAGGAACGCGCGCGCGTAGGCGATCACTTTCGCGCCGCGCTTCGGATTGAACTCGGCGGTGCGCTCGGCGCCGTCGCTTTCGTCGATGGCGTCGGTGCCATAGAGCGCGTCGTACAGGCTGCCCCAGCGCGCGTTCGCGGCGTTGAGCGCATAGCGCAGATTCGACAGCGGCACGACGAGCTGCGGGCCGGCCTGCTCGGCGATCTCGCGGTCCACGTTCGCCGTGGTCGCGCGCACATGCGCGGGCGCGGGAACGATATAGCCGATGTCCTCCAGGAACTTGCGATACGCGCGCAGATCGCGCACCGGGCCGGGATGGCTGCGGTGCCAGTTGTCGAGCTCGCTCTGCATGCGGTCGCGTTCAGCGAGCAACGCGCGGTTCTTCGGCGCGAGGTCGTGCACGAGCGCATCGAACCCTTGCCAGAAGCCTGCGGCATCGACGCCCGTGCCGGGAATCGCTTCTTCTTCGACGAACTTGGCGAGACTCGATGCGACCTTCAGGCCGTGCTGTTGAATCATGTCGTTCATGGGCACTCCGGCTGATTGCTGCTTAATAGAATAGGGGCGGGGTGGCTTATGGTAGCGCGGATCGAGGGCGGGATCGAATCTTGACCGCGTGCAAGCCATGTGCCTGCGCGGGCAGTGGCAGGCCATGTCGAAGAGAAATGTGGGATCGGCCCGGCCCATCGCGGGCAATGCGCGACCGGGCCGGGCGATGACTACGCGCCGAGCAGATCCTCGATCATCACCGGCAGCTTTCTGACGCGCACGCCGGTCGCGTGATAGACCGCTCCGGTGATGGCCGCCGCGATGCCCGCAAGCCCGATCTCCGCGATACCCCGCGCGCCGAGCTCGTTGAACACGGTATCGGGATGGTCGAGGAAGGTCACATCCAGCCGCGGCGTGTCCGCATGCGTCGCGACCACGTAATCGGCCAGATTGTTGTTGACCGGCGCGCCGCTGCGCTCGTCGTAGATCGTGTGCTCGAAAAGCGCCATGCCGACGCCCATCACCACCGCGCCTTCGACCTGATTGCGCGCGGCACGCGGGTTGAGAATCTTGCCGCCGTCTATCACGGTGACCACGCGGCTCACGCGCAGCCGCGCCGTCTCCGGCTCCCACGTCACTTCCGCAAAATGCGCGCCGTACGAGTGAATGGACCACTTCTTCTTGAGCGGATCGTCGAAGCCGCCTTTCGCGCTCGCGCTGCCCGACGCCGCGTGCATGCGCGCCGCCTCCAGAATGCGCGGAAACGGCACGCCGTTCTCCGGCGCTTCGTTCTTGCGATGCACGCGCGCGTGGCTGAACGCGAGTTCGTCCGCTTTCGCGCCCGCGAACGGCAAGCCCTCCGCCGCCGCTGCGCGCGAGAGCACCATCTGGATGGCGGCGCGCGTGGCGTCCATCACGGCTGGAATCACCGATGCCGTCGCCGCCGATCCGCCGGAGATCGGGCCGAGCGGCAACGCGGTATCGCCGAGGCCGACTTCGATCTTGTCGAGCGCGATGCCGGTCTGCTCCGCGACGAGCTGCGCGAGGATCGTGTACGTGCCCGTGCCGATGTCCTGCGTGCCGCACACGACGCGCGCCGTGCCGTCCGCGCGCAGATCGACGCTCGCTTCCGCCGAGAAGCGCAGCCCCGGCCAGCTGCACGCGCCGACGCCCCAGCCGAGCGTGAGTCCGTCGCGCTTCATCGAGCCGACTTCCGGCGTGCGCTGCGACCAGCCGAAACGTTCTGCGCCCGTCTTAAGACATTCGACCAGATGCCGCGACGAGAACGGCAAGCCGCTGCTTTCATCGACAGAAGGTTCGTTGCGCAGGCGCAATTCGACCGGGTCCATCTTGAGCGCGATGGCGAGCTCGTCCATCGCGGATTCGAGCGCGTAGAGGCCGGGCACGGCGCCCGGGCCGCGCATCGACGTGGGCGAGCCGACGTGGCGCTTGACCGTGCCGCCCGTCACGCGCAGATTCGCCGTGCTGTACATGTGTGGCGTGGCTTCGCCGCAGTCTTCGGTGTAGTCGTCGGCGAGCGCGCTGTGATTCAGGAAGTCGTGCTGCAAGGACACGAGCTTGCCATCCTGCGTCGCCGCGAGCCGCACGCGCTGCTGCGTCACCGGACGATGCCCCACGTTCTGGAACATCATCTTGCGGCTCACGACGAGCTTCACCGGCCGGGCGGTCAGACGCGTCGCGGCGGCGGCGAGCAGTGAATGCGGCCACATCCATAACTTGCCGCCGAAGCCCGAGCCGAGATAGCGCGAGATCACGCGCACCTTCTCTTTCGGCACGCCGAGCATCTGCACGAGCGTTCCGCGATGATTGGACACCGCCTGACTCGTCTCGTAGAACGTGTAGTTCTCGCCGTCCCACTGCGCGATGGTCGAATGCAGCTCGATCGGATTGTGCGTCTCGACGGGCGTGACATAGGTTTCGTCGATCTTCACCGGCGCGCTGGCGAACGCGCCGTCCGGATCGCCGCGTTCGCTCGCGACCTTGAGCGGCTTGTCGGGTGTCAGCGTCGCGCTGACATCGTGCGGCGCGACCTCGTAGCCGACCTTGACCGCAGCGGCCGCCGCGCTCGCGGCTTCGAACGTCACGGCGATCACGCACGCGACGTATTGCCCGTAATAACGAATGACGTCGTCTTCGAACGGCGGGCGCTGTTCATCGACATAACCGTTTTCGAACGAATTGCCGGGTATGCGATACAGACGCCCGATGTTGCCGCGATGCAGGACGAGCTTCACGCCCGGCATCGCTTCGGCGGCGGCGAATTCGAGCGACGTGATCCTGCCGCTCGCGATGGTGCTGCAGACCGGCACGGCGTACAGCATGCCGGGCAGATCGACATCGGATGTATAAGTCGCGCGGCCGCAGACCTTGAGCGGTCCGTCGATGCGCGACTGCGGCCGTCCGATGACGCCGTTCGGTGACGGCTGAATGTCTGGCGCAGTGGACATGTGTCGGTTCCTCGATCGGATTCAGCGGGTTCAGGACGCTTGCGTGGCGAGCTTCAGCGCATGCACGATGCAGCGCTTCGCCAGCTCCACCTTGAAGGCGTTGCCGCTTTGCGGCTTCGCGTCGGCGAGCGCCGCGTCGGCGGCGCGGCGGAAGGCCGCTTCGTCGGGCGCGGCGTTCAGCAGTTCGTTCTCTGCTTCGCGCGCGCGCCAGGGCTTCGTCGCGACGCCGCCCAGGCCCACGCGAACATGCGCGATGCGTCCATCGCTCACGCCGATGACAATGGCCGCCGACGCCAGCGCGAATTCATACGAAGCGCGGTCACGCAGCTTCAGATAAAGCGAACGCGTGCCCGCGACCGGCGGCGGCAGCGTCACGTGCGTGATGAGATCGCCGGGTTCGAGCACGGTCTCGCGATCGGGCGTCGAGGCGGGCAGCAGATGGAAGTCGTCGAATGCGATCGCGCGTTGGCCTCGCGCGCCTTCGACATGAACCGTCGCTTCCAGCGCGGCGAGCGCCACGTTCATGTCCGACGGATTGCTCGCGATGCACGCTTCGCTCGTGCCGAGAATCGCCTGCGTGCGGTTGAAGCCGCCGATCGCGGAGCAGCCCGTGCCCGGCTCGCGCTTGTTGCACGGCGACGCGGTATCGCGGAAATAGACGCAGCGCGTGCGCTGCAACAGGTTGCCGCCGGTCGTCGCCATGTTGCGTAGCTGAACGGATGCGCCCGACAGCACCGCCTGCGAAAGCGCCGCGTAGCGCTCGCGTATCAGCGGATGATGCGCGAGATCGGAATTGCGCGAGGTCGCGCCGATGCGCACGCCGCCGTCGTCCGTCGCTTCGATCTTGTCGAGCGGCAGACGGCTGATATCGACGATGCGCGCGGGCTGCTCGACGTTCAGCTTCATCAGGTCGATGAGCGTCGTGCCGCCCGCGAGGAAGCGCACTTCCGCGCCTTGCTGCGCGGTATGCGCCGATGCGCCCGCGTGGATGGCGTCGGGCAGGTCGCGCGCGCGGGAAAGCTGGAACATTTCCATGGCGCGCCCCTCAGCCCTTGTTGCCGCGCACGGATTGGATCGCGGCGACAATGTTCTGATAGGCGCCGCAACGGCACAGATTGCCGCTCATGGCCTCGCGCACGTCTTCGTCGTTCGGCCCGATGGGTTCGTCGAGCAGCGCGACCGCCGACATCAACTGGCCGGCGGTGCAGTAGCCGCACTGATAGCCGTCGCATTCGACGAAGGCCGCCTGTAGCGGATGCAGCGCCTGTACTTCGCCGATGCCTTCGATGGTGGTGACCGCATCGCCGTCGTGAGCGGCGGCGAGGCACAGACACGAGTTCACGCGGCGGCCGTTGACATGCACCGTGCATGCGCCGCATTGCCCGTGATCGCAGCCTTTTTTCGTGCCGGTCAGATGCAGATGCTCGCGCAAGGCGTCGAGCAGCGTCGTGCGCGGATCGAGCGACAGCGTGATGCTGCGGCCGTTCACGGTCAGCGTGACGCTGGCGTTCGCATCGCTCGTCTTGGTCGATGGCGGCGTGAGCACTTCGGCTGGCGCGGCGTGCGTCGCGGACTCTGTTTCATTAACGCGAGGCGGCGTGCGCGGCACGATGCGCGTGGCATTCGATTGAGGGACGGGGTGTTGCATCGAGCATTCTCCTTTTCGACCGGCGCGGCGGCGCGTCCGGTCCCATGCAAATGGTTGCGGGCAGTGGCGCGACTTGCGGCAGTAAGGCGGCAGCAAGCGTCCAGACTGAGAAAGACGAAGAAGCGGCGACACATGCGGGGTGCGGCGAGCGCCCGCCAGTGCGGAGATGCGGCGCGAAACGGGTCTGCGCATGAAGGCGTCAGGACCGTTCCGGCTTTCGATGTGATACGAGATGACACTCAGCCAGTATAGGCAGACGCAGCGGATCTTTCACGAATCGCGCGGCGGTGCGTGAAACACGGCTTACGGCGGAATGCGTGGTAGCGTTCGCGGTGTCGCTTCACTGCCTATTTCCGCCCGATGAACGAAAGCCTTTCCGTCACCGATGCCATTGCCACGCGCCGTTCGATCCGCGCGTTCTTGCCCGATCCTGTCGATCGTTCGACGCTCGAAGCGATCTTCACGCACGCCTGCCGCGCGCCTTCGGGCAGCAACATCCAGCCGTGGAAGGTCTACGTGCTGACGGGCGACGTGAAAGCGGCGCTGTCGCAGGCGATACTCGACGTGTTCAACGATCCGGATGCCGACCGCGAGCACGAAGAAGAGTTTCCATATTACCCGCGCACGTGGTCCTCGCCTTATCTGGAGCGACGCCGCGCGCTCGGCATCGGTCTTTATACGCTGCTCGGTTTGACGCGCGAAAACAAGCAAGGCATGCATGCGCAGATGGCGCGCAACTTCGAGTTCTTCGGCGCGCCCGTGGGCGTCATCTTCACGACGGATCGCACGATGGAGCGCGGTTCATGGCTCGACTACGGCATGTTCCTGCAGAACGTGATGTTGATGGCGCGCGCCTTCGGCCTCGATACGTGTCCGCAGGCGGCTTTCAACCGCTATCACCGCATCATTGCGGCGCACCTGAAACTGCCGCAGAACGAGACGGTGGTCTGCGGCATGAGCCTCGGTTATGCGGACTGGTCGCAGCCGGAGAACCAGTTGATAAGCGCGCGGGAGCCGCTGCATAACGTGCTGCGGTTTATCGATTAGTCAGTGAGGAATGAGGCCGCGAGCGAAGAGCGAAAGCACGAATGCGCCTAGCGTCACGAAGAGGACGAGCACGATGATTACGGCGAGAAGACGCAGGAGCAATCGCATTGCAATGAGCCCAAAAAAAACGGCCGCTCGCGCGGCCGGAAGGAGGGGTGGGTCGGTCGAATGCAGACTACGACCCGTTTCTTAATCGAGGCTTAAGCAATGCAATGCAGCACGGCAATGCACGTTAGCGCAGCGCGTCGCTGTAGCGGTCGCGCAGCGGAAGGATCGTCACCAGCGCGACCGCACTGCCGAAGATCACGTAATAGCAGATCGCGAGCGGATCGCCCGTGGTCATCGTGAGCCATTGGACGATAGCCGGCGCAAAGCCGCCGAAGATCATCACCGCGACGTTGTAGCTCACCGAGATGCCCGTCGAGCGGACGCTGGACGGCAGCAGTTCGGAGATGAACGCGGGATAGCAGCCCTGATATGCGCTGAGATAGACCATGAGCAACGCCTGGCAGCAGACGAGCGTCGGCAGGCTCGGATGCGCGGTCAGGAACGAGAAGATCGGGTAGGCGGTCACGAGCGACAGCGCGAGCGCGGTGGCCATCACCTTCTTGCGCCCGAGACGATCCGACAGTCTGCCGAAAATCGGGCAGCAGACGAGATACACGAGCGCGCCGATGGTCGAGCTAATGAGGCCGTCGGTGAGCGCCATGTGCAGCACGCGCGTCGCGTGCGTCGGCAGGTATAACAAAAAGATATACGTGCCGATGGTGCCGAACACCGTCAGTCCCAAACCGGCCAAAACGGGCAGCCAATGCTTCGTCGCGGTATCGCGGATAGGGCTCGCGCTGAGTTCGTTCTTCTGCGCCTTCTCGACGAAGACCGGCGATTCATCCAGTTTCGAGCGCAAATAGAGACCCACCGGCACGATCAACAGGCCGATCACGAACGGCACGCGCCAGCCCCAACTGTTCAGATGCTCGGGGCTCAGCGTGCGCGTGAGCACTGCGCCGAAGAACGAACCCGCGAGGCTCGCGGCGGCCTGCGCGACCATCTGGAAACTGCCGAAGTAACCGCGCTTGTTCGCGGGCGCGTATTCCACGAGAAACGCCGTCGCGCAGCCCACTTCGCCGCCAGCGGAGAAGCCCTGGATCAGGCGGCCGAGCAGCATCAGGAGCGGCGCGGCCACGCCGATGGCCGCATACGTCGGCGCGAACGCGATGATCGCGATACCCACGGCCATCAGCGAAATGGTGAGCGTGAGCGCCGACTTGCGCCCGACGCGATCAGCGACCGCGCCGAGCACGACGCCGCCGAGCGGCCGCGTGAGAAAGCCCACGCCGAAGGTCGCCCAGGTGGCGAGCAGCGAGATGGTCGGGCTCGTCGCCGGGAAATACAGCTTCGAGATGATGACCGCGAAAAAGCCGTACACCATGAAATCGAACCATTCCAGCGCGTTGCCGATGGTCGATACGACGATGGCGCGTCGCCCGGAAAGATTGACCGCGGCGTTCTCGCCGGCGGCGTGGGAAGCAGGTAGTACGGTGCTCATCGAGTGGACTCCGTGGCTTGGGGTCGAGTGTGTGGGGTATAAGCGCGGTGGCTCCGGCTTCTTGCGACGACATCCGCTTCAACCTGCTGAAACGACCACAGAAGAGTACGCCTCGCTGAAATAAGAAAATATAGAATTTCTGAACTGACACTCAAGGAAACCTGATTACAACGTCAGGTGAATCCCTAATACGAACGCGACCGAAACAAGATCGCCACGAGATCGCCATGAGCAACATCCGCTTTTTGCGCACGTTCATCGCCGTGGCGCGCTACGGCTCGTTCGCCGCCGCCGCCGAGAAAGTCGCGCTGACGCAGGCAGCCGTCAGCATGCAGATGCAGTCGCTCGAAGACGATCTGAAGCGGCCGCTGTTCGACCGCGTCGGGCGCACGAACCGGCTGACGAGCATCGGCAAGCAGGTGTTGCCGCAGGCGGAGCGGATCGTCGCGCTGTACGACAGCATGCGTCTCACCGGCCTCGACGATGAAATCGCCGGCTCGGTGTCGATAGGCGCGGTGGATTCGGCGATGGGCGCGCTGGCATCGGTCGTCACGGAGTTGAAAGGCCAGTACCCGCGGCTCGATGTGCGGCTTTTCACCGGCAAGGCGCTCGCGCTCGCGCCGCAAGTGGAAGCCGGCGAAATCGACGCGGCGGTGATCGTCGAAATGGCGGGCAAGACGCCCGCGAGCCTCAGCTGGACGCCGCTCTATTCGGAGCCGCTGGTCGCCATCGGATCGTCGGCGAGCGAGGGCGCGAGCGCAGCGGAGTTGCTCGCGAGCGCGCCGTTTCTGCGCTTCGACCGCGCGCAACGCACCGGCGCGCTGATCGATCGCGCGCTGCGTCACAACCGGCTCGCGGTGAACGAGTTCCTCGAACTGAATTCGCTGGAAGTGATCGTCGAACTCGTGCGGCAAGGCGCGGGCGTATCTGTCGTGCCGCTGCTCGAATACGGTTCGTGGGCAAGCGATCCCGCGCTCGCCGTGCTGCCGCTCGCGAAGAATACGCCGCGCCGCGTCGTCGGCATGCTGGAGCGCAAGATCCACGACCGGCACGCCGTCATGCGCGTGGTGCAGGACAGCATTCGCGCACGCTCGCAAGCCGCCGAGACCGCACGCAACCCATGAGGTTTGCTTAAGTCACGGACAAGAAATATCAGCTTTCGCTGTGAATTACGGCCGTCGACAATGCCGTATTCATCATTCGACGCAAGAGGACAGCATGCCGATCATTCCCGAGATCGCCGAGGCGCAGGACGAACTCAAGGCCATTCGCCGCGACATTCACGCGCATCCCGAGCTTTGCTATGAAGAAGCCCGCACCGCCGATCTCGTCGCGAGCAAGCTCGAAAGCTGGGATATCGAAGTGACGCGCGGACTCGGCAAGACAGGCGTGGTCGGCGTGCTGAGGAAGGGCACGAGCCCGCGCGCGATCGGCCTGCGCGCGGACATGGACGCGTTGCCGATTCCCGAACTCAACACGTTCGCGCATGCGTCGAAGCACGAGAACAAGATGCACGCCTGCGGCCACGACGGCCACACCGCGATGCTGCTCGGCGCGGCGCGCTATCTGGCGAAGCATCGCGACTTCGACGGCACCGTGGTCTTCATCTTCCAGCCTGCGGAAGAAGGCGGCGGCGGCGCGAAAGCGATGATCGACGATGGCCTCTTCAAGCAGTTCCCCGTCGATGCCGTGTTTGCGCTGCACAACTGGCCCGGCATGGCCGCGGGCAACTTCGGCGCACGCGTGGGCGCGACGCAGGCATCGAGCAACGAGTTCGAGATCCGCATCGAAGGCGTGGGCGCGCATGCCGCGATTCCGCACGATGGCATCGATCCCGTCTTCACCGCGTTGCAGATCGGCACGGGCTTGCAGAGCATCGTGACGCGTAACAAGCGGCCTATCGACGCCGCCGTGCTCTCCATCACGAAGATGGAAGCGGGCCATGCGGTGAATGCCATTCCGACGACCGCGACCCTCGCGGGCACGGTGCGCACGTTCTCCGTCGAAGTGCTCGACCTGATCGAGACGCGCATGAAGGAGATCGTGACGGCGACGGCGGCGGCGTACCGATGCAAGGCCGAAGTGAACTTCGTGCGCAACTATCCGCCGACCGTGAACACGGAAGCCGAGACGCAGTTCGCGCTCGGCGTGATGCAGGAAGTCGCGGGCGCGGATCACGTGAACACGAACGTCGATCCGACGATGGGCGCGGAAGACTTCTCGTACATGCTGCTGGAACGTCCCGGATGCTATGGATACATCGGCAATGGCCTCGGCGCGCATCGCGAGCATGGGCATGGCATCGGCCCGTGCATGCTGCACAACAGCAGCTACGACTTCAACGACGAAGTCCTGACGCTCGGATCGACGTACTGGGTCAAGCTCGTCGAGAAGTACCTCGCGCGCGGCTGACGCACACTAACGCAGTTCCAGCCACATGGGCTGATGGTCCGATGACCGGCTCTGCTGATCCGCCTCGCAAGCCGCGATGCGCGGCGCGAGGTCTTCGGTCACGAAGATGAAGTCGCACGCGAACGGACCGTCCGCCCATTGTTCGTGATCGTAGAGACCGACCGTCGCGGCGCGCGGCTCGTTCGGATGCGCGTGAGACCAGGCATCGACGAAAGAGGGCGCATCGGTCATCGGCTCCAGCATCGCGCGATACGCCGCGCCTTCGTAGGCGCTGTTGAAATCGCCGCAGACGATCGCCGACATGGGCCGCGCCGTATCGGCGAACGGGCTCGCGAGCGTCTCGGCCTTCGCCGGGCGGCGCGCATGCTCGCACGCTTCGCGATGCAACTCACGCAGCCGCGCGACCTGCGCGAGACGCTGCGTCTCCGAATAGAACTCCAGATGCGTGCTGATGACGCGCAGCGGCCCGACATCCGTTTCGATGACCGCTTCGAGCGCGACGCGCAGCATCGACGGCTTCGCCGGATCGGCGGGCCACGGCAGCGAATGACGCAGCACTTGCCGCACCGGCAAGCGGCTGACGATGGCGTTGCCGAACTGCCTGCGCGCCGTGCCTGAGCCTACGGACGGCAAATCCGAGCCTATTGCTTCGATGACCGTCGCGCCCGGCATGAGGCTCGCCAGTTCCGCGAATTGATCCGCGTCAGGGCCTCCCGCTAGCCCGCCCGCCTGCTCGCCCTCGTGAAAGCCGCGCGTGACTTCCTGCAGGCAGAGCACGTCGAACTCGCACAGCGCCTTCGCTTCCGTGACGATCCTCGCCACATCGACGCGGCCATCCACCCCGCGTCCCCATTGCATGTTCCAGTCGACCAGTCGCATGTCGCGTCTCCTTCGAACGTTGTATCCGGCTCCAAGGATGCGCGTGACCGCAGCATCCAGTACGCCTGACGAAACGCTGAATTTCAGACTGTCTCATAAAAGCGCGACCTACAATTGCTGAAAACCAATACGCAATCCTCACACTATGAAAACACGCATGAACAAGCGGCTGGCCGCGTTGGCGCTGATGTCGTTGGCGGTGCTATCCCACGCGCAGCCGACGCCTTCGCTGACGCGCGAACAACAGGCGGGACTCGACAAGCAGGATCAGGACATCGCGCAAATGGCCGATGTCATCGTGAAGATGATCGATCAGAACAAGACGGGCGAAGTGTGGGATGCGGGCTCGGCCGTCGCGAAGAAAGTCATCACGCGCGAGGACTTCGTGAGCAAGGTCACGCGCGACCGCGCCGCGCTCGGCACGCCGGGCATGCGCATGCCGATGGGCGTCAAGCACCTGCATTTCGACGGCACCGGCAACATGCCCGCGGGCTGGTTCATGAGCGTTTCGTTCGATACGCAGTTCAGCCAGGCGCGGCAGTCGGCGCGTGAAGTGGTGACGTTTATGCTGGATCCGGACAGGGTGTGGCGGTTTGTGGGGTATTCGGTGCGGTGACAGTTCGCCAGCCGCCCCTCACATATTCGTATAAGAAGCACACCACCCGCGCCCGGCCACGAGCTTTGCGCCGAACAGCGTGCAGCCGCCCCACGCATCGGTGGACTTGCCCTGAAACAGCGAGCAGTTCGCGCACGCCTGATCCGCTGCGTAGTTCGGGTACTTCGCCTTGTCGACCTTCGCGGCATCTTCCTTGTAGCCGACGGCAATGGCTGCGGGATCGGTTTCGCTCAAATGCGGCGCGTCGGCGCTGGCTCGCGTGAGCCAGAGCGATGCGCCGGCGCCCGTCGTCAGAATCAGGAAGTGTCGGCGAGAGGTGGTCATAGGAAGCGGAAGTGATGAAGGGCGTCCAGGCATCCCGCACGATACGCCGACTCGCGCCGCGCCGCACGCGCGGTTCACGAACGGGCGATCGTTTTTCTTCGGTCGCGAGAACGCCGCTCAACCTTCGCGCGCGCCTGCCGTTAATCCTGCCAGAACGGCAAACGTACAACACTCCACGCAGCGCCGCTGCGACCCAACTTCGAAGGAGAACGACAATGACTGAAGCAGACTGGATGATGGCAGGCGTGTATCTGTTCAATTTCGTGGCGGGCACGCTCCTTCTGAGCGCGCTCGCGCGACGCAGCCTGAGCCGGCAAAGCCAGCGCGGCCGTTAAGCGCGCCGCGAAGCCGGGCGCCGGAACGCGGCGTCCGGCTTGACGGCCGCGTTACTTGAAGAGCTTGACGGCCTGCGCGAGCGTGTTGGTGATGCTCCACGCGAGCGGAATCAGCACGTAGAGCCAGAACAGCAGCAACAGGCCCTTGTTCGACGAGCCGCGTTCGTATTGGTGGTTCATGCGGGTCTCCTTGTGGGTCTCGTTCATTCAGCTGGCCGTGGCCGCCGTGTCCATGTGATGTTTCTCATCCACGCGCTTGATGAGAAGGTTGCATACGAAACCGATCACGAGCAGCGCCGCCATGATGTGCAAGGTCATGGTGTAAGCATCCGACTTCGCGACGCCGTGCGCCACTTCGTAGGCGCGGATGTAGTTCACGAGCACCGGACCCGCGATGCCCGCCGCTGCCCACGCCGTCAGAAGACGCCCGTGAATGCCGCCGACGAACGCCGTGCCGAACATGTCCGCGAGGTAAGCCGGAATCGTGGCGAAGCCGCCGCCGTACATCGAGAGAATCACGCCGTACGCGAGCACGAATAGCGCGATGTTGCCGGCCTGCGCGAACTGCGGCACGAGAAAGTAGAGCACCGCGCCCAGCGCGAAGAACACGAAGTAAGTGTTCTTGCGGCCGATCCAGTCCGACGCCGACGCCCACACGAAGCGTCCGCCCATGTTGAAGAGCGACAGCAGGCCGACGAAGCCCGCCGCCGCGCCCGCCGTGATCGACGACTTGAAGCTCTCCTGAATCATCACCGACGCTTGACCGAGCACGCCGATGCCCGCCGTCACGTTCAGAAAGAGCACGAGCCACAGCAGATAGAACTGCGGCGTCTTGAGCGCCTGATCGATGTGCACGTGGTTCTTCGTGATCATCTTGTTCGCGGTGGCAGGCGGCGTCCAGCCGGCCGGCTTCCAGTCCGCCGGCGGGATGCGGATCGCGAGCGCGCCGATGGTCATCGAGATGAAGTAGAGCACGCCCAGCACCACGAAGGTCTCGGCCACGCCCACGCTGGTCGCGCTCTTGAAGTAGTTCATGAGGGCGACGGAGCCGGGCGCGGCGATCATCGCGCCGCCGCCGAAGCCCATGATCGCCATGCCGGTGGCCATGCCGCGCCGGTCCGGAAACCAGCGAATGAGCGTCGATACCGGCGACACATACCCGAGCCCCAGGCCGATGCCGCCGATCACGCCATAGCCGAGATAGAGCAGCACGATCTGATGCACGTACACGCCGAGCGCGGACACGAGAAAGCCGCCGCCGAAGCAGCAGGCCGCGGTGAACATGGTGCGGCGCGGGCCGACTTTCTCCAGCCACTTGCCCGCAAAGGCCGCCGACAACCCGAGAAACACGATGGCGAGCGAGAAGATCCAGCCGAGCGTCGTGAGCGACCAGTCGTCCGGCGCGGACTGCGTGATGCCGATCGCGCGCGTCAACGGCGCATTGAAGACGGAGAACGCATACGCCTGCCCGATGCAGAGATGCACGGCGAGCGCTGCGGGCGGCACCATCCAGCGCGAGAAGCCGGGCCGGGCGATGGTCGCTTCCTTGGAAAAGAAGCCATGCGGGCCGTGCGCGGCCCCTTGCTTGATGGTGCTGTTCATCGTGGTCTCCGTGGCGCGCCGTTCGCCATCCTTCTGGCGTGGCGCGCTCGTCTTTACTTTGTCGTGGGCTGTGCGCGGCACGACGCACCGCTATGCATTCCGGCAAACATGCGATGGAACGACATATAGGCGCGACATTCGGTCACGGCTGCGCATGACGTTAGACAAGAGCGATGGGCTTTGCAATATGAACCGGGTCGCCATAAGCGTTTGCCCCAGCCCCGCATCAGCAGACGCGTGATGCGTCACCAGCGCGGCGGGCGCTTCTCGATGAACGCCTGCGTGCCTTCGAGCGCGGACTCGTCCATCATGTTGCAGGCCATCGTCTCGGCAGCGAGCGCGTATGCCGCTTCGATGCCCGTTTCGAGCTGCCGGTAGAAAAGCCGCTTGCCCGCCGCGACGGCTTCGCGCGGCTTGCGTGCGATGCTCGCGGCAAGCACGCGCACGGCGTCATCCAGTTCGTTCGACGATGCGACGCGGTTCACGAGGCCACGTTCGCATGCTGTGTGCGCATCGATGAAGTCGCCGGTGACGAGCATCTCGAACGCGGCCTTGCGCGAGACGTTGCGCGAGAGCGGCACGCTCGGCGTCGCGCAGAAAAGGCCCAGATTCACGCCGGATACCGCGAAGCGCGCTTCGTCGGATGCAACGGCGAGGTCGCACATCGCGACGAGCTGACAGCCCGCCGCCGTCGCGATGCCATGCACGCGCGCGATGACCGGCTGCGGCATGCGTTGGATCGTCATCATCATCCGCGAACACCGTGCGAAAAGCGCGCGATAGTAGGCAAGCGACGGCGTCGCGCGCATTTCCTTGAGATCGTGGCCCGCGCAAAAGGCGCGTCCCGCGCCCGCGATCACGACCACGCGCGCATCGGATTCAGCGATGCGATTTAGTTCGTCGTCCAATGCATCGAGCATGGACTCGGAGAGCGCATTGAACGCACTCGGGCGGTTCATCGTGACCGAGACCGCGCCTTCCACGCCATATGCGTCGCGTTCGACGCAGACGAGTGTTTCCGTATGGCTCATGGCGTGGTCTCCATCAAACGTCGATTGCCGCGACCGAGCCCGCGCGCTTGCGCAGTTCGAACTTCTGGATCTTGCCGGTCGATGTCTTCGGCAACTCGCAGAACTCGATTGCACGCGGCACTTTGAACCCCGCGAGCAGCGTCTTGCAGTGCGCAATCAGTTCTTCTGCGCTCGCCTCAGCGCCGGCCTTCAGTTCGACGAAGGCGCAGGGCGTCTCGCCCCAGCGCGCATCCGGCTTGGCGACGACCGCGACGGCCATCACGGCCGGATGCCGATAAAGCGCGTCCTCCACTTCGATGCTCGATATGTTCTCGCCGCCCGAGATGATGATGTCCTTGCTGCGATCCTTGATGCGCACGTAGCCGTCCGGATACGCGACGGCCAGATCGCCGGTATGAAACCAGCCGCCGCGAAACGCTTCTTCCGTCGCGCTCGCGTTCTTCAGATAGCCTTTCATCGTGATGTTGCCGCGGAACATGATCTCGCCGATGCTTTCGCCGTCAGCGAGAACCGGCTCCATCGTCAGCGGATCGCGCACGCTGACCGCATCCTGCAAGTGGTATCGCACGCCTTGACGCGCATTGAGTCTCGCGCGTTCGCCGATATCGAGCGTGCTCCATTCGGCCTGTTGCGCGCAGACGGTCGCGGGTCCGTAGACTTCGGTGAGGCCATATACATGCGTCAGTTCGAAGCCGAGCCGCTCCATGCCTTCGATCATCGCGGCGGGCGGCGCGGCGCCCGCGACCATCGCGTGAACCTTGTGCGTGATGCCGGCCTTCATGTCGTCCGGCGCATTGACGAGCAGGTTCTGCACAATAGGCGCGCCGCAATAATGCGTGACGCGCTGGCGGCGAATCAGATCGAAGATCGCCTTCGCGTCGATCTTGCGCAGACACACGTTGACGCCCGCGCGTGCTGCCACCGTCCACGGAAAGCACCATCCGTTGCAATGGAACATCGGCAAGGTCCACAGATACACCGCATGCTTCGGCATGTCCCATTCGAGGATATTGCTCACCGCATTCGTGTAAGCGCCGCGATGATGATAGACGACGCCCTTCGGATTGCCCGTCGTTCCCGACGTGTAGTTCAGGCAGATGGCATTCCACTCGTCCGACGGCGGCAGCCATTCATACGCCGCGTCGCCACTCGCGAGCAGCGTCTCATAGTCGATTTCACCGATGCGTTCGCCCGCACCGGCGTACTGCGGGTCATCGACATCGATCACGATCAGCGGTTGCGGCACGTCTGATAGGGCCTTCTTCACGACCGCAGAGAACTCGCGATCCACGATGATCGCCTTCGCTTCGCCGTGCGTCAGCATGAAGGCGAGCGTGGCGGCATCCAGGCGCGTGTTGAGCGTGTTGAGCACCGCGCCCGTCATCGGCACGCCGAAGTGCGCTTCGACCATCTCGGGCGTGTTCGGCAGCATGGCCGCCACCGTATCGCCCAAGCCGATGCCGCGCGAAGCCAACGCGCAAGCGAGACGTCGCGTGCGCGCGTAGGTCTCGGCCCATGTGCGACGCACATCGCCATGCACGACCGCGAGCCGCGTCGGATAGACGGATGCCGCGCGTTCGATGAACGTAAGCGGCGTCAGCGCCGCGAAGTTGGCGGCGGTCTTGGGAAGGCCTTCGTCGTATTTGCCGGCGTTCATGGTCGTGGTCCTCGTGCGGATGCGGCGGTTATCAAGCCAGATCGTCGAGCTTCACTGCAAAGCCGCGCTGCACGCCGTCACGCGCGAACAGCGCTTCGTACCAACGCTTCACGTTCGGATAAGCGTCGAGCGAAACTTGATGGCGCTCGTGCCGCCACGCCCAGCCGAGTATCGCGAAGTCGGCGACGGACAGCGCGCCCGCGACGTACTCCACTTCGCCGAGCCGCCTGTCGAGCACGCCGTACAAGCGGCGCGTTTCGTCGGAATAGCGTTTGAGGCCATAGCGCCGGTCGCTTTCCGCTTCGACCATGCGAAAGTGATGCACCTGTCCCGGCATCGGACCGAAGCCGCCCATCTGCCACATCAGCCATTCGAGCACGGGCACGCGCTCGCGCAGGCTCGCGGGCAGGAACTTGCCGGTCTTCTCGCCGAGATAGAGCAGGATGGCGCCGGATTCGAATACGCTGATCGGCTGACCGTCAGGGCCTTCGGGATCGACGATGGCGGGAATGCGATTGTTCGGGCTGATGCGCAGAAAGTCCGGCGCGTGCTGTTCGCCCTTCGTGATGTTCACGGTCCTGACCGTATAGGGCAGTTGCATCTCTTCGAGCGCGACGCTGATCTTGCGTCCGTTCGGCGTGTTCCACGTATGCAGTTCGATAGTCATGGCGGGTCGCTCTCGATAGGGTGAAGTCAGGTCAATTCGTGCGCGACATACCGCTGAAAGCCCGCGCGTGCCGACTGCTTCGCGTACCAGCGTTCGAGATCGGGCAGCGACGGCCGCGCGAGTTCCGCGATGCCGTACCAGCGCCGCGCATACGCCGCGATGACGAGATCGGCCAGCGTGAACGTGCCGCCTTCGAGATAGTCGCGGCCCTTCAGATGCGCATCGAGCATGCGCCAGAGCTTTTCCACTTCCAATGCATCGGCTTCGAGCTGCTTGACGTGGCGCTTCGCTTCGGGCGTTCGAACATAGCCCCAAAAAACAGGGCGTTCCGCGGGCTGCAGCGTGGACAGCGTCCAGTCGAGCCAGCGGTCCACGCTCGCCCTGACCTTGGGATCGGCGGGATAGAGCGCATCGTCGCGGCCATATTGCATGACCAGATAGCGGATGATCGAATTCGATTCCCACAGCACGAAGTCGCCATCGACGAGCGTGGGTATGCGGCCCGTCGGGTTCATCGCCAGATAGCCGGGCTCGTGATTGCGGCCGAACTGCATGCCGGCGTCGATGCGCTCATAGTCGAGACTCAATTCGTCGCAGCACCACAGCACCTTCTGCACGTTGACCGAATTCGCTCGGCCCCAGATGGTCAGCATCGGACATTGCCTCCGTCGAAGTATTCGTTATCGACAAGCATAGCGTCTAACGATGGCGCGCTGTGCTTTGCCGCTTTGCAGCATGAGATGCGCGAGGCGTGTCTATCATAACTACTGATTCAGCGCGTATGGAGCGAATGCTACTGCTGCCGCACGCGGACCGCGTGTATGTGCCCGAACGTGCGCGCATCGTGTGGGAGGGCAGCACCGCGCGCTTCGAGCAAGAGATGGGCGAAGGCTTTCTCGACGCCGCGCCATCGGGCACGACGCAAGCGGTGTGAGGCTGAGTCTCGCGCGAAAAGCGTTGCGCAAAACACCACACAAATCGCTCCCGTTTGCATGGATGCGTGCGCTGCGATATCTGGTGTGATAAAAGTCCGCGTGCTTTTTTCGAGGCGCGCTGGCTGTGCGCCGAAAACGAGCGCATCACATCGACAGAAATAGACGCAGAAGACACCCATGAAGACGATCACCTCGCGCGCGGCAAGCGCGTTCGCCGCATCGGCCATTGCATTGGCCTGCCAGTCCGCTTTCGCGCAAAGCTCGGTCACGCTGTACGGCGTCGCCGACGTCGGCGTGCGCTATCTCACGAACGCCAACGCCAACAACGACGGCAAGGTGTTCATGACCAACGGCGCGGTCACGAATAGCCGCTTCGGCCTGAAAGGCACCGAAGAACTGGGCGGCGGCCTGAAGGCGGTGTTCCGGCTGGAAAGCGGCGTGGAACTGCAAAACGGCCAGTACTCGGACAGCCAGCGCGAATTCAACCGCGCGGCCTACGTGGGCCTCGCGAACCAGTACGGCGCGCTGACGCTCGGCCGCCAGAAGACGCCGCTCTTCGACATGCTCGGCGATGTCTACGACCCGCTCACCGTCGGCAACTACTTCGAGAACGCATGGCTGCCGGTGGCGTTGGGCGCGGGCCTCTATGCGGATAACGCGGTGAAGTACACCGGCACGTTCGGCGGCCTCACGCTCGGCGCAATGTATTCGTTCGGCACCAACTCCACGGCGACGGGCGCAGGCGGCTTCTCCGGTCAGGTGCCGGGCCATATGGGCGCGGGCAACATGTACGGCTTCACGGCGTCGTACACGGTCGGGCCGCTTTCCATCGACGGCGGCTATCAGCAGAACAGCGACAACGCCAGCAACAAGCAGAAGATCTGGAACGCGAACGTGGTCTACGCCATTGGACCGGCGAAGGTGTACGTCGGCTATCTGCATTCGACCGATGACACGGGCTTCGTCGACAGCGTGCTCGCGCAGCGCAATCTCGTCGCGGGCGTCGATATTCTCAAGGGGTCCGGGCGCCGCGACGACGGCCCGTTCGGCGGCGTGACGTGGCAAGTGACGCCCGCGCTCTTGCTCACCGGCGCGTTCTACTACGACCACATGAAGAACGCGGCGATCGGCGGCGGCGCGACGGGCAGCGGCAATCGCTATACGGGCGTCGCGCTCGCGGAGTACGCGCTTTCGAAGCGCACGGAAGTGTATGGCACCGTCGACTTCAACAAGGTCACGGGCGCGGGCGTGGTCGAACTGCCGGGCCGGTCGAACCAGACGGGCGTATCGGTCGGGCTGCGCAACCTGTTCTGACGCGCCGCGCGCGGGTGCGGAATTTGCGTCTCCGGCATCAAAAACCGGAGACGACCATGCCCGATACGGCACATGATGACCCTTGCAGGCTCGGTGTCGCGTTCATCGACGCGCAATTGATGACGCTCTACACGCACGCCGGCCTGCTCGCCGACTGGATCGACCACGGCGAGCGCGCGCCGGACTTGAGCGCGGTCGCGCGGCTGCTCGCGCAGCGCCATGCAAGGCCGGAAGCGCACACGCACAGCGAAGACGGCATGCCGATGAAGCATGAGCCGTCCGACGACCTTCCCGCGTGGCCAACCTTCGACGACGCGCGAGCGCGCATGGCGTTCGCGCTGCACGTGCCCTGCACGAACGCGATTCTCGCGGTGGCGGATTTCTTCGATGTGCATCGGCTGTCGAATTCGCGTACGCCCGAGGTTCAGTTCCTCATGCGTCTGCGCGATGCGGCGGTGAACGGGAACCGCTTTCATATCGCCGGGAACGAGTACATGCCGCATGCGGCGTACGGCGGTCTTATCATCGACAAGACACTGGACGGCAAGCCTCTGATGGGCGAAGGCGCGCAAGAAGGCTTCATCGCGTTCGGCGATGTGATCGGACTGCTTCGCTATTTGCGCAAGCTCCTGACGAGCATGCAGTCGGTGATCAGTTCGGGCGATGCGGGCTAGAAACGAAAGCGGCCGCTGACGATAAGTGATCAGCGCGTGATCAGCGGCCGCGTCGATCAGTGCTTGACCGACTCCGGCTTACTCAGCCGATTTCTTGTGATGTTTGTGATGCTTATGCGTCTTGCTGTAAGCGGGGCGCTTCGGGTTGGCCGGGTATTCGGCCGCAGCGAACGACAGCGTAGGCGCAGCGAACGCGGCGAGCACGAACAGAACGAGAGTTTTTTTAACGGCAGTTTTCATCGGAAGCTCGCAGAATAAAAGTGGTGGACGGCGGAGCGGCGAACGGTCGTTTGCCGGCATCGCACGTCATAGGTCACATGGAGAACTACAGAACTGCGCTCGGCAGTGTACCTGCGCAAAAAGACAGCGTGCCACGTCGATGTGACGTTGTTGCGAATTTGCCCCAACGTCAGGCGGTCACGCGTGTTTCATGCGTTGGGGCCGTCGGGCAGCTTGCGCTGCCACGCGACGACGATCGCGCTTCCCACGATCAACACGATGCCCGTGAGCGACAGCGGCGCGATGACTTCTCCCCACACCGCATAGCCGAACAACGCGGCCCACACGATGCTCGTGTAGTTGAACGGCGCCAGCGCGCCCGCATCCGCGCGGCGATACGCGACCGTACACAGCAATTGCCCGGCGGTGGCGAACACGCCGATGAGCGCCATGACGCCGAGCGCGTGCAGCGTCGGCGTCTTCCACTCGAACGCGAGCGTGCAGCCGGTCACGGCCGTGCCGACAGCCGAGAAGAAAAAGACCGTGGTGCGTGAATCGTCCGTGGCGCGAATCCGCTTGATCTGAATGAGCGACAGCGCGCCGAAGAACGCGCAGCCCAGCAGCAACAGCGGCCCGAGCCAGTGCGACTCGCCGCCGCCGGGACGCACCACGAGCAGCACGCCGACGAAGCCCGCACAGGCGGCGCACGCGCCGCGCGCCGTCATCTTTTCGCGCAGCAGGAAAGGCGCGAGCACGACCACGATCAGCGTCTCCGAATAGGCAATCGCGACGGCTTCGCCGAGCGGCATGTATGGCAGCCCCGCGAAGAAGAATGCCGACGCGCCGAGCAGCGTCAGCGCGCGCACGGTCTGTCCTTTGAGGTCGAGCGTCCGGATGCGTTCGCCGAGAGACCGCGTGCCGGTGCAGCACATCGCGAACGCGGGCATGAGGCCGAACAGCATGCGGAAGAACGTCACTTCGTTGGCGGGATACTGCAGCGCGACGCTCTTTGCGAGCGCATCGACGATGGCGAAGCAGAACATCGACGCAAGAATGCAGCCGATGCTCGCAAGCGGTAGGTCGCCGCTGCGCGCGGCGATGGAAGTGGTCATGTCGTTCGACGTCTTAGGGCTTGCGCGTGCTCCGCGACCTGCGCGGTTTCGGCTCGACGCCGATGCGCGGATCGCGCGCGAGAACGAGTGCCGTCAATTGCTGCGCGACCGTCTCGAAGTCCGGATGTTCCTGCGCCACGTAAAGCCATTTCCCGAGCACCGGATGCGGCTCTAACGCCGCGATGGCATCGACGAGCGCGGCGTGCCGCTCCTGCGACGTGCACACGAGCAAGCCGTTCCACGGCTTCTCGCGGTCCGCCGCGACGAGACACAGCATGCCGTCGAGATACGCGGCGTCGCATCCGAACATGCGTTTGCGGATGAACGCGGCGTCGCGCTCGAAGGGCTCGAAAATCCAGACGAGCGAATTGCGAATCGAAGAAGGCATGGGCGAGATCGTCCTGTAGCCGCAAGATTCTCGCACGGCTTTCCCGCGTTTCCGATGACGCCGCTGTTGCTACGGCCGCGCGGCCACCTCGTCCAGATGCGCGAGCAGATCCGCCGGGTCTTCGTAGACGCGCAGCGCGCCCGCGCGTTCGAGCTCGTCGCTGCCATAACCGCCCGACAAGAGACCGACGCCGAGCGAGCGGCAGCGGCGCGCAGCGAGCATGTCCCAGATGCTGTCGCCGACGACCACCGTATGCTCGATCGGCACGTTCAGCCGTTCGGCTGCGGCGATGAACAGATCGGGATCGGGCTTCGCGTACTTCACGTCGTCGCGCGTGACGACGACCTGCTTCGACGCATCCACGCCCAGCGCTTCCAGATTGACCGCGGCGGTCTCCATGCGGCCGCTCGTCGCGATGGCCCAGCGCGTGCCGGCTTCGGTCAGCGCGGCGAGCAGTTCGCGCGCGCCCGGCAGCGGGCAGACCTGCGCGCGCAGCCGCTGGTACGCCTCGGCATGCAGCCGCCGCAGATGGTCCACCCTCTCCGCGCTGATTTCGCCGTGCGTCTCGCGCAGCAACTGATTGGTGAAAAGTCCGCCGCTCATGCCGATCTTGCGATGGATGCGCCACACCGACAAGTCGATGCCTTCCGCATCCAGCGCTTCCTTCCAAGCCAGCACGTGCTGATACACGCTGTCGACGAGCGTGCCGTCGAGGTCGAAGAGAAACGACGTTTCGATTCGCATGGTGTTCTCCCTGGATGAAGCACCATCATACGCACCGATCGCGGCTCGCGTTCGCGTGCATCGTCATCAATGCGATAATCGAACTTCGCAAGGAAAGACCGCAACCGCGCGCAAACGCCGCATTGCAACTGCATATCACGCTTAGATAACGCATGACGGAGCCTACTTTGAGCCGCATCGACAATCCCGCCCGCGACCAGGAAGCCGGCGTGGCCGACTCCACGCAAGACACCACCCGCATCGACGACACGCGCATCGGCGCGGTGCGTCCGCTGATTTCGCCCGCGCTCCTGCTCGACGAACTGCCGGTCACGCCCGCCGTGCAGACGCTCGTCGAGGCGAGCCGCGCCGCGATTGCCGACATTCTGCACGGCCGCGATGACCGCCTCGTGGTCGTGGTCGGCCCGTGCTCCATTCACGACCACGGCCAGGCGATGGACTACGCGCGGCGTCTCAAGACCGTGGCCGAGCGCCTTTCCGACGACCTCTGCATCGTCATGCGCGTGTACTTCGAGAAGCCGCGCACGACGGTCGGCTGGAAAGGCTATATCAACGATCCGCGTCTGGACGGCAGCTTTCGCATCAACGAAGGGCTGCGCCGGGCGCGCGAGCTTCTGCTCGAAGTGAGCGGCCTCGGCTTGCCCACGGCGACCGAGTTCCTCGACCTGCTGAGTCCGCAATACATCGCGGATCTGATCGCGTGGGGGGCGATCGGCGCGCGCACGACGGAAAGCCAGAGCCATCGGCAGCTTGCGTCGGGGCTGTCGTGTCCGATCGGCTTCAAGAACGGCACCGACGGCGGCGTGCAGGTCGCGGCGGATGCCATCGTCGCGGCGCGGGCGAGCCATGCGTTCATGGGCATGACGAAGATGGGCATGGCGGCCATCTTCGAGACGCGCGGCAACGACGACTGCCACGTGATTCTGCGCGGCGGCAAGAAAGGCCCGAATTACGATGCCGAGAGCGTGGCCGCGAGTTGCGCCGCGCTTGCCGCGCTCGGCCAGCGCGAACAGGTGATGATCGACTGCTCGCATGCGAACTCCAACAAGTCGCATCTGCGTCAGGTGGATGTCGCGCAGGACATCGCGCGTCAACTGTCGGCGGGCGAGAAGCGCATCACGGGCGTGATGATCGAAAGTCATCTCGAAGAAGGGCGGCAGGACCTGAAGCCGGGCGTGCCGCTCAGGCACGGCGTTTCGATCACGGATGCCTGCCTCGGCTGGACGCAGACCGAGCCCGTGCTCGAATTGCTCGCCACCGCCGTGCGCGCCCGCCGCGCGCGCTAGACAACGCGGTAAGGGACATGGGCGCACCCGCGCGGTGCATCGCTTCACGAAAGCTTCATTCAAGTTCGTGACACGCGCACCGTTAGCTCGGACGATAGCCCGCTTATAGAAAGGCCCATGTCCGCCAGCCTCTGCGCCAATGAAACATCGCGTCCCAGCATCGAAGAACTCATCGCGTCCAATGCGCTGACGGCCGTGTTCCAGCCGATCGTGCGCTTCGCCGACGGCGAGGTCATCGGCTATGAAGGTCTTATTCGCGGGCCGGCCGGCAGCGCGCAGGAATCGCCCGCCGTGCTGTTCGAGCAGGCCACGCGCGAGCGGCGTGGCGTCATGCTGGAGCACGCGGCGGCGCGCGTCTGCATCGCGGCGTTCGCCCAGCTTGCGCGCAGCGGCCTGCTCTTCATCAACTTCAGCGCAGCGGCCATCGAGGCCGCGCTCGGCGAACGCGAGACGCCGGGCTATCTCGCAAGCGACAGCGGTCTGGATGCGAAGCGGCTCGTCATCGAACTGACCGAACAAAGCGTGATTGCGGACGCCGAACGCTTCGGCGCGACCGTGCGCGCGCTGCGGGCGTCGGGTCCGCAGTTCGCGCTCGACGACTACGGCAGCGCCAATGCCTCGATGAATCTGTGGGTGCGGCTCGCGCCGCACTACGTGAAGATCGACCGCTTCTTCGTCTCGGACATTGCGCGTGACTCGCTCAAGTTCGAAGCCGTGAAGGCGATGGTCGCGTTCGCGAACGCGAGCGGCGCGCATCTGATCGCGGAAGGCATCGAAAGCGAGGCGGACCTGGAGATCGTGCGCGATCTCGGCATTGCATGCGCGCAGGGTTTCCTGCTCGGCAAACCCGCCGCGACGCCGAGCGCGCGCGTGCCGGATGCCGTCGCGCGTGCGTTGCGTTCCGCGCAGATCTCGGTCTATCCGGCCCGCACGCGCATGGGCGCGACCGCCGACATGAACGCGGTGCTGCTAGAACGCATGCTCGTCGAAGCGCCGACGCTCAGCGTCAAGTCGCGCAACGACGACGTCGCGCGCCTCTTCAACGAGCGGCCGTCGCTGCATGCGGTGGCGATCGTGGACGATGGCCGCCCGGTCGCGCTCATCAATCGGCGCTCGTTCATGGATCAATACGCGCTGCCGTATCACCGCGAAGTGTTCGGCAAGCGGCCTTGCATGCAGTTCGCGCATCTCGCGCCGCTGATCGTCGAACGCGGCTCCACGCTCGAAGAGATCGCCCGGCTTTTTACGAACGACGATCCGCATGATCTGTCGGACGGGTTCATCGTCACGGAGAACGGGCGCTATGCCGGACTCGTGACGGGCGCGAGCATGGTGCGCGCCGTGACCGAAGTGCGCGTGGAAGCGGCGCGCTACGCGAACCCGCTCACGTTTCTGCCGGGCAACGTGCCGCTCAATTCACATATCGACAGACTGATTGCGAACGGCTCGGCGTTCGTCGCGTGCTACTTCGATCTCGATCACTTCAAGCCGTTCAACGACCGCTACGGCTATTGGCAAGGCGATGAAGTGCTGAAGGCCGCCGCGAACGCGCTGGCCTCGGTCTGCGAGCCGACGCGCGATTTTCTGGGTCACATCGGCGGCGACGACTTCTTGCTGCTCTTCCAGAGCGACGACTGGCGCGAGCGCGTCGCGCGCGCCATGCATGCGTTCGACGAACTCGTGATGCGCTTCTACTCGCCCGAAGAACGGCTCGCCGGCGGTATTCACGGCGAAGACCGGTTTGCGCGGCCCGCGTTTTTCGGCTTCGTGCGGTTTTCGGCGGGCGCGGTGCGCGTGGCGCCCGGCGCGGCGCGCGGCAGCGCGCACGTCAGCGCGACGGCGGCAGTCGCCAAGCGCGCGGCGAAGGAAGAGGCGAGCGGCTTCGTGGTGATGGACATGCGCGAAGCCGAATGAATCAGCGCGCCGACGCCGCGCGCAACGCCTCCATCAACGCGTGCGGATCGTACGGTTTGCGCAGCCGGATTGCATGCGGGAGCGCCTGCTGTTCCTCGTCGCTCAGTTCGAGGTCGTAGCCGGTGACGAACACGACTCCCAGACGCGGCGCCTGACGCGATGTCTCTTTCGCCAGCTCGATACCGGATTCGCCCGCAAGATTCACGTCGGTGAGCAGCACGTCGAAGCGTTGTTCGCCAAAGAGCGCGCGGGCTTCTTCGATGCTCGACGCTTCCGTGAGATCGAGGCCCATTTCGCGCAGCAACTCGGCGCTGCTCGTGCGCACCATCTCGTTGTCTTCGACGAAGAGCACGCGCAGGGTGTCGGTGGAGTCGGGCGCTGCGGCATCGGTGGCATCGGCGCCATTCGTGGACGCAGTTTCGCGCGCGCGTTGCCCGAGCACATGGCGGATCTTGCGGGCCAGCGCCTCGTGCGTATACGGCTTGCTCAACAGGTCGATGCCTTCGTCGAGCCGCCCCGCGTGAACGATCGCGTTGTCCGTGTAACCCGACGTGAACAGCACCGCGATGCCCGGCACGCGCTCGCGCGCCTTGCGCGCAAGCTCGGTGCTGCGCAACGGACCGGGCATCACGACGTCCGTGAAGAGCAGGTCGATCGGCACGCCGCTTTCGACGATGGCGAGCGCGCTCTGCGCGTCCTTCGCCCGCAGCACGCGATAGCCGAGGTCCGCGAGAAGATCGACGACGGTCGCGCGCACTTCCTCGTCGTCTTCGACCACCAGAATGGTTTCGCTGCCGCCTTTAGGCGGTCCGGCGTCCACGTTCGTTTCGAGGTCTTCTTCCTGCCGCGCGCGCGGCAAGTAGAGGCGCACCGTCGTACCGTGGCCTTCCTCGCTGTACACCTTCACGTGCCCGCCCGACTGCTTGACGAAGCCGTACACCATCGACAGGCCGAGGCCGGTGCCGTGACCTTCGCGCTTGGTCGTGAAGAACGGCTCGAACGCGCGTTCCTGCACTTCCGGCGACATGCCCGAGCCCGTATCGGTGACGGCGACCATCACGTACTGGCCGGGCGCGACGTCGGCGTTGCGCATCGCATAGGTCTCGTCGAGCGATGCGTTGCCGGCCTCGATGGTCAGCTTGCCGTGCCCGTTCATGGCGTCGCGCGCGTTGATCGCGAGATTGAGCAGTGCGTTCTCCACCTGGAACGGATCGACGAGCGTGTTCCACAGGCCGCCCGACACGATGGTTTCCACTTCGATGCCGTCGCCGAGCGCGCGGCGGAACATGTCGTCCAGACCGCGCACGAAGCGGCCGAGATTGACGACCTTCGGCGCGAGCGGCTGGCGCCGCCCGAACGCGAGCAATTGCGAGGCGAGATTCGCGCCGCGCGCCACGCCGGCGAGCGCGCTTTTCACGCGCTGCTCCGGCTTGTCCTGTCCGGCGACGTCTTTCGCGAGCAGTTGCAGATTGCCGCCGATCACTTGCAGCAGGTTATTGAAGTCGTGCGCGACGCCGCCCGTCAGCTTGCCGATGGCTTCCATCTTCTGCGCCATGCGCAAGGCTTCTTCGGTGTGCCGCAGCGCGTCGGCCGTTTCGCGGTCCGTGGTCACGTCGCGGCCGACGCCGTGAATGCGCCGCGTGCGCGGATCGAGCGAGAGCGTCCACGCGATCCAGCGCCAGCCGCCGTCGATGCGCCCGAGGCGGCACTCGTAGCGCACCGGCGTGCCGCTCGCCCGCAGCTTGTCGACTTCCAGCGCGACGGCGGCGCGGTCGTCCGTATGCACGATGTCGAGCATCGTGCGCGCATGCAGGCGCTCCGTGTCGATGCCGAGCACCGACGACCACGACGGACTCACGCGCAACAGCGCGCCGTCGAAGCTCGCGATCACGAAGAGGTCTTCGCTCAGTTCCCACAGGCGGTCGCGGTCCGCGACGACTTCGGTCACGCGGCGCTCCAGCGTCTCGTTCAGATCGCGCAGCGCGGCCTGTGCCTTGGCGCGCTCGGCGATTTCGTTCTGCGCCGCCTGGAAGAGCCGCGCATTGTCGATGGCGATGGCCGCCTGCGCCGCGATGCCCTTGACGATGCGCTCGGCGCGATCGGTGAACACGCCCGGTTGCGGATGACCGAAGAAGAGGCCGCCGAGCACTTCTCCCGTGCGCGAGACGACCGGCGCGGCGAGATAGCTGCGCACCGGAAGATGGCCCTTCGGCATGCCGAAATGCGGCGAGTTGTGCCCGTAGCGCGGATCTTGGGTGATGTCGTCGGAGCGCACGATGCCGTGGCCCCCGAACGTCGGCCCGAAGACGGCGGTGTTGCGCGGCATCGGATAGTTCGCGAAGCTCTCCTGCGACGCGCCGGAAAGCGCGTACAGCGTGTAGCTGCCGCCTTCGTCGTCGAGCACGTTGTAGAAGAACGAACCGAATGAGGCGCCGCTCAACTCCGTGGCGGCATCGGTCACGACCTGCACGACGCGCGAGAGATCGAGCTCGGCGGCGACCGTCGTGCCGACGCGGTTGAGCACCTCGAGCACGCGCGACTCTTCGCGCAGGCGCTGCTCGGTCTCGCGGCGCAGGCGCGAGAGGCGCAGATTGCTCGCCACGCGCGCGAGCAGCTCGCGCGCCGAGAACGGCTTGGTCAGATAGTCGTCCGCGCCCGCTTCGAGGCCGCCGACGCGCGCTTCTTCGCCTGCGCGCGCCGATAGCAGCACGACTGGCGTCTCGCGCAGCGTCTCGTCGTCGCGCAGCGCGCGCAAGAGGCCGAAGCCGTCGAGGCGCGGCATCATCACGTCCGAGACGATGACGTCCGGATGCAGCGCGAAGGCCGCGTCGAGCCCGGCTCGGCCATCGGCGGCGACGCTCACGTCGTGGCCCGCGGCGGCAAGCAGGCGGCGCATGTAGTCGCGCAGATCGGCGTTGTCGTCCACCACGAGCACGCGGCCCGTCAGCGCATCCGATGGCGCGGTCGCTTCGGCGGCGTGTGCGAGCGGCGAGTCGAGGTCCGCGACGTCGAGCGCGGCTGCATCGGCGGCGTCGGCGGCGTCCGCATCCGGCGTCCAGCGCAACGCGGCATCGACGAAGGACCGCGCGCGGCTGCTGGCCTCGGCGCGCGGGGCGTCGGCGCGCGATGCGGCGTCTTCGTGCGCGGCCGGCAGCGTCACGGTGAAGCACGTCCCCTCGCCCAAGCGGCTCGTCACGCCAATGCTGCCGCCGTGCAGCTTGACGAGTTCCTGAACCATCGCAAGCCCGATTCCGCTGCCTTCCACGGAGCGGCCCGCCGCGCCCGCCACGCGATGAAACCGCTCGAAGACGCGCGCCTGCTCCTGCTCGGCAATGCCGATGCCGGTGTCGCGCACGCTCGCTTCGATCACGCCGTCGCGCACGGCGAGCGCCACCTCGATGCTGCCCTCGAAGGTGAACTTGAACGCGTTCGACAGCAGGTTCATCACGACCTTTTCCCACATGTCGCGGTCGATGTCGGCGAGCACCGGCGTATCGGGAATGTTCGTGCGAAGCGTCAGGCCGGCCGTCTCGATGGCCGAGCGGAACAGCGACGCAAGTTCGGCGGTGAACGCGGCGATGTCCGTGCGCTGGCGATGAATCTCGATGCGGCCCGCCTCGATGCGCGAAAAGTCGAGCAGCGCGTTGACGAGCGTGAGCAGCCGCATGCCGTTGCGATGCATGATCTCGACAAGCCGCAGGTCCTCGGGCGGCACGCGCCCTTGGTCCGCGAGCATCTCTTCGAGCGGGCCCAGCATCAGCGTGAGCGGCGTCCGGAATTCGTGGCTGATGTTGGAGAAGAACGTCGTCTTCGCGCGGTCGATTTCCGCGAGCGCCTCGGCGCGGCGGCGCTCTTCGTCGTAGGCGTGCGCATAGCCGATCGCCGCGCCGATCTGTCCGGCGACGAGATTGATGAAAGTGCGATAGCCGTCGTCGAACAGGCGATACGGATTGAGCGCCGCGATCAGCACGGTCGCATGGCCGGTCTCGCCGGTCGGGGCGATCGGGACCATGACGGCGGTGGCCGGCGCGGCCTTCCACGCGCCCGTGGGCAAGGACGCGCTGACGTGCTGATGCAGGTTCGTCACGAGCAGCGCGCGGTTCTCGCGCAGCGCGTCCTGAAACGGCCACGGCTCGAGCCGGTCGGCGTTCAGCATCGCGGGCGCCGCCGGATGCCCCGGCGCGATGCCGCATGCGCCGACCAATGTCGCGGTCTCGTTGCCGGGGCCGGCCGCGTAGAGCAGCGCGAAGGGCAGATCGCGCGGCGCGCTTCTCAGCGCGTTCATCGAGCGTTCGCAGGCCTCGCGCCAGGTGCGCGCATCGGCAGCGGAGGTCGCCAGTTCGCGCAGCACCGTCAGTTGCCGTTCGCCGAGCACGCGCTGCGTGTCGTCGCTGTTCGCGCAGATGATGCCGCCCGCGCCGCCGCGGTCGTCCGGAATCGGGCTGTAGGAGAACGTGTAGTAGGTTTCCTCCGGGAAACCGTTGCGCTCCATGATGAGCAGCTTCTGTTCGACGAAGGTGCCTTCGACGCCGGCGAGCGCCGTATCCAGCAGCGGCCCGATGTCGTCCCAGATCTCGCGCCACACGACCGAAGTCGGCTGCCCGAGCGCGTGCGGATGCTTGCCGCCGATGATCGACCGGTAGGCGTCGTTATAGAAGAAGAGAAGCTCGTGGCCCCAGCCGATCCAGATGGGCTGGCGCGAGGTCAACATGATGCGAATGGCCGTCTTCAGGCTCTGCGGCCAGTCCTCCGGCGCGCCGAGCGAGGTCTGCGTCCAGTCGAAGCCCCGGATGAGCACGCCCATTTCTCCGCCGCCGAGCAGGAAGCTGGGGTCGAGGCTGCTGACGGTCGTGTCCGGGGGCACATTCTCGGGAGTCATCGACGCTGAATCTCCTCGCTGGGTGTCTCCACCAAGCGGCTTGGGGTTGAAAGGCGTGTCTTGGGATGACGCTGACTGAAACGCACGACCGGATAGGCTTCAGGATTCTCGCACGGAAACGGCTGCGGACCGTTCCGGCATGCGCGTTCGGAGGGCTTTAGCAAACTTCGTGACCGGGACGGCATGCACCACGAATGTGACCCGCGCTGAAGTCATTCGATGACCCTTTCGGCCGCGCCTTTCACGATCCGTTAATTCAAAATCACATATTTTTTTGCACTATACTCAGTTGAATCCGTTATCGTCCCTTTCTCCGCGAATTTCAAAAGCGCAACGCGGGTTCGCGGCTTCGCTCGCATCGCTTCACGCCGTAATCGCGGTAATCGCAGTAATCACGGCACGGGCCCAGCCGGACGGGCGTGTGCCGACGCCTTGTGCACCCATTCAATAACTACGTCTTGCGCGAGCTGAATATCAACACAGTGCCGATTGGCGTTTCAAATCCGCCGACGCTTATTCACGATTATCCATAAAGTCATCGGCGGCATTTAACTTCGTTGCACCTCACGACCATGAACGAACCCATCGATTCGAATAAACCCAGCCTCGCCGAACAAGAAGCGATGCTTCGGCAGCAACTCGCGCTCCATCCGGATTCGGCCGCCTTGAATAACAATCTGGGCATCGTGCTACGCATGTCGGGCCGACTTTCGGAAGCGGAGCAGGTCTTCAGGCAGGCATTGGCGCTGCAACCCGATTCGCCCGAGGTTTTCGTGAACCTTGCCTTGATCGCGCTCGATGAAAACCGGATAGACGACGCCCGGGCGCTGTTGGACAAGGCGCTGGCCCTTCGCCCCGATTTTCCGGCGGCGAAGTTCGTGCTCGGCGGCATGCTCCAGACCAACGGGCGCCTGGACGACGCCGCGAAGGCATTTTCGGAGGCAATCGCCGCGCAGCCGGACTTCGCGCAGGCGTATGTCTCGCTCGGCCATACGTTGTTCATGCAGGGCAACTTGCCGGAGGCCGAAACGGCGTGCCGCCGGGCCATCGATCTCGCTCCGCAGAGCATCGACGGTCATCTGTCCATGGGCGATGTCTTACTCGCGGCGGGCCGGCTCACCGAGGCCGAGGCCGCGTTCAACCGGGCGCTCGCGATCAATCCGCAGTCGGCGGAAGCGCATTGCGGCCTTGGCAACGTCGCGCACCGCCGCTTCGACTTGCCGGGCGCGGAAGCTCTGTTCCGCCAGGCGCTGGCCTTGCGTCCGGTGTTCTTCGAAGCGAGCCGCGGTCTCGGCCTCGTGCTGCTCGCGTTCGGCCGGGCTCAGGAAGCGGAGGGCGCGCTACGTCAGGCGCTATCGCTCAGGCCGGACGACGCAGGTGTGCAGAGCGCATTGAACGCCACGCTCACTTTTCCGCGAGCGCAGCCACGTCCCGGCGTGCAGATGAGCGCCGACACGTTGATTGCCCCGCGCAAGCCGTCCGCTTGATCCGCGATGGCTGACTGCGTCGGAATGCTTCTGAAAGGAACGGGTCTTGCTTGGCGTCCTTCCGATTCAAAGGGAGGAGAGTATGAACAGCAAACAGCGGACCTCGACGGACCAGATCGAAACCATTCCCGACACATCCAGCCCCGCCTACGCCAAATCGCATCCGTTGATGCGCGCGTTCGACAACTTCGCGAGCCTCGTCACGCGCTGGGCGGGCTCGCCGTTCGCCTTCGGGCTGGCGGTGGCGAGCATCGTCGCGTGGGTCATCACCGGCCCGATCTTTCACTACTCCGACGGCTGGCAACTCGTCATCAACACAGGCACGACCATCGTCACGTTCCTGATGGTCTTTCTGATCCAGCAGAGCCAGAACAAGGACAGCGTCGCGCTACATCTCAAGCTCAATGAACTGCTCGCGACGCATCGCGCGGCGAGCAATCACCTGATCGGGATCGAGGACGCGAGCGAAGAAGAACTGCGCAGGCTCGCGGCCGCCTATTTGCGCCTGGCATCGGAAGGCGGCGAGGCGGCGGCCGGGGCGTCGCGCAGGAGCGCGGAAAAGAAGCATTGAGGGTCGACGCGGCGCTCAATGCGTGACTTTCGCCGGTACGACGCGCCGGTTCAGCACGCGCGCTTGCAGAACGATCACGAGCAACAAGAAAAGCCCCCGGATCACCGACTGCCAGTAAGCCGACAAGCTGATATACCCGAGCCCGTTCTCGAAGTTCAACAGATTGAACACGAGCCCGAGCAGCGCGACGCCTGCAATGGTCATCGCGATGGAGCCATCGCCGCCCGTCAGCCGCGTGCCGCCGAGCACCACCGCCGAGATGGCGAAGAGTTCCCAGCCGACGCCCTCGTTCGGCTGGCCCGCGCCGAACTGCGCCGCGAGAATCGCACCCGCGATGCCGGCGAGCAAGCCGCTCAACGCATACACCGCGACGAGCGTGCGATCGACGTTCAGGCCCATCAATCGCGACGCCTCCTCGCTGCCGCCGATCGCGAGCGCATGACGGCCGAAGCGCGAGCTGCGCAGCGCGACCCAGCCGAGCACCGCCGCGACCAGCGACACGATGCCGGGAATCGGCAGGCCGAACAGGTCGCCCTGCCCGAAGGCGGCGAAGTTCGTATCCGACGAGATAGCGACCGCATCGTTATGGCCGAGCAAGAGCGCGAGGCCATGCGCGCCGAGGCTCGTGGCCAGCGTGACGATGAAGGGGAGAATGCGCATGTGCGTGATGACGATGCCATTCAGCACACCCACCGCCAGCCCCGCGAACGCTCCGGCGAGCACGCCCGCCACGCCGCCGTGCGGACTCGCCAGCGCCGCGACCACGCTGGCGAGCGCGGCCACCGCGCCCACGGACAGATCGATGCCGCCCGTGATGATGACGAACGCCATGCCGATGGAGATCAGCGCGAACATCGAGTTGTATCGCCAGAACGATGTCACGTTGTAGGCGGAGGCGAAGTGCTCGTAGCGCACGACGCCCAGCACGAGCAACGCGACGAGCGCGATCAGGATAGGAAGGTTCTTCTTCATGTCATGAGCCTCGGCGGCGCTGCACGTACACGGCGCCGATGATGATCGCGGCCTTCAGCACGAGCGCGGCGGCGTCCGGAATGCCGTGCGCGAGCAGCGTGTAACGCAATAGCTGGATGATGAGCGCGCCGATCAGCGTGCCCGTGATGTACGCCTTGCCGCCTGTGAGCGCCGTGCCGCCGACCGCCACGGCCGCGATGGCATCGAGCTCGACGCCGAGGCCCACGACGTTCGCATCCGACGACGAATTCACCGAGATTGAAATGAGCCCGGCGAGACCGGCGAGCGCGGCGCATGCGGCGTACGCGATCAGCTTCACGCGCGCCGTCGGAATGCCGGAAAGATACGCGGCGTCCTCGTTGCCGCCCGTGACGAGCAGATACTTGCCGAAGAGCGTCTTGCGCACGATCCACGTGAAAACGCCGACGAGCGCGAGCATGAGCAGAATCTGGAACGGCACGCCCGCGACCTTGCCGAGTGCGATCCACTGAAACGCGGGATTGTTGAACGCCTGCAGGCTGCCGTCGGTCACGACCTGCGCGATGCCGCGTCCCGCGATGAAGAGCACGAGCGTCGCGACGATCGGCTGCACGCGAAGCCGCGTCACCAGCAGTCCGTTGAACACGCCGCACAACGCGGCGGCCAGCACGGGCAGCGTGAAGGCGAGCAGAATGCCGAGCGGCCCTTCGATGTTCATGAAGAGCATCGGCGCGAGCGCGCCGGCAATCGCCATCGAAGCGCCGACGGACAGATCGATGCCGCCTGTCGCCACCACGAGCGTCATGCCGATGCCGACGATCACGATCGTCACTACCTGCGTGAGGTTCACGTTGAACGTCTGCAGCGACCAGAAGTGCTCGGTGAAGAACAGGTTGAACAGGATCATCGCGACGAGCACGATGATCTCGCGCTGAATCGCGATGCCGCGGCGCTTCTTGACGGGCGCGGCCTGCGCGTCGGCTGCGAGCGGCGCGGCGGGTTGCGCTAAGGGTCGTGCTGCCGGTTGCGTCTTGTCGATCATGACTCGTTTCCTTGCGCGGCCGTCGCTTGCGCGAGCGTCGATGTTTCACTCGAGCCGTAGGCGATCGCATCCATGATCGATGCCTCGTTCATCTGCGCGCCATCGAGTTGCGCCACGGTTTCGCCGTCGCGGATGACGACCGCGCGGTCGGCCACGGCGGTCAGCTCTTCCAGTTCCGACGCCGACAACAGCACGGCCATGCCCGCATCGCGCAACTCGCGCACGATCTTCGCGACGTCCGCCTTCGCGCCCACGTCGATGCCGCGCGTCGGCTCGTCGAGCAGCAGAAGACGCGGATTCGTCGCGAGCCAGCGCGCGAGCAAGACCTTTTGCTGATTGCCGCCCGAGAGTTCGCGTATCGGTTGATCGGGCGAGCGCAGCTTGATGCCGAGCGACGCGATGAAGCCGTCCACGATTTCACGCTGCTTCGCGACATCCACGACGCCGCGCTTCGTGAGCGCGGGCAGGCACACGAGCGTGAGGTTGTCGCGCACGGAAAGCTCCGGCACGATGCCTTCGGCCTTGCGGTCTTCGGTGAGATAGGCGATGCCGCGCGTGATCGCATCTTTCGGCGACTTGAACGCGGCGCTTTCGCCCGCCACCGTGAGCGAACCGCGCGAAGGACGGTCCGCGCCGAACAGAAGGCGCATCGTCTCCGTGCGGCCCGAGCCGAGCAAGCCGGCGAGACCTACGGCTTCGCCCGCATGCACGTCGAGCGATACGTTCGTGACTTTCGCGCCCGCCGCGAGCGACTGCGCGCTCAACGCGACCGCGCCGCGCTTCGCCAGATTCTCTTCTTTCACCGCGCTGTCTTCGTGCACGACGGCGGCGAGCGTGCGGCCGAGCATCGTCGTCACGAGCTTGAGCTTGTCCATCTCCTGCATGGTGCTTTCCGCGACCGTCTGGCCGTCGCGCATGACGGTGACGCGGTCGCAGAGCGCATACAACTCGTCCAGCCGATGCGACACGAAGATGACCGCGCGCCCGTCGTCGCGCAAGCGGCGCACCACGCCGAAAAGCAGTTCTACTTCGCGCTCGTCGAGCGATGACGTCGATTCGTCCATGATGACCATCTTCGCATCCGACGAAACGGCCCGCGCGAGCGCGACCATCTGCTGAATGGCGGTCGAAAAGTCGCGCACGGGCTTACGCACGTCGATGTGGAGTCCGAACGATTCGAGCAATTCGGTCGCGCGCCGCTGCACCGTTTTCCAGTCGATGAGGCCGAAGCGGCGCGGCTCGCGTCCGAGAAAAATGTTCTCGGCCACCGAGCGAAACGGCACGAGGTTGATCTCCTGATAGATCGTGCTGATGCCTGCTTCGCGCGCTTCCTTCGGCGTGCGGAAATCCACGTCGCGTCCGTCGAAGCGGATGGTTCCGCCGCTCTTGCGATACGCGCCGGTGAGAATCTTGATGAGTGTCGACTTGCCCGCGCCGTTCTGGCCGATGAGTGCGTGCACTTCGCCGGCCGCGACGGTGAGGCGCGCGTGCTTGAGCGCCGCGACGCCGCCGAAGGCAATGTCGATGTCCTGCATGTCGAGTAGGGGAGCAGTGGCCATGCCGCGCTTGTCGTCCTTTAGAAGTGCGAGCGCCCGAAGGCGCCCGCGAACCAGCGAGACTGCTTCGCTCAATAGCCGTACTGCATGCTGGCGTCGACGTTGCTCTTGTCGTAGAAGCGATCGGATACCTTGACCCACGGCGGAATGGTCTCGCCCTTCGCGTATTTCTGCGCGACATCGCACGCGAGCGGTCCGAAGAAGGGGCTCGACTGCACGCTCGCGCCCAGTTCGCCCGCCTTGATCGCTTCGAGGCCGCCCTTCGTGCCGTCGATCGTGACGAGCACGATGTCCTTGCCCGGCTGCTTGCCCGCCGCCTTGATGGCGGCGATCGCGCCGAGCGCCATTTCGTCGTTGTGCGCGTAGACGGCGGTCACGTCAGGGTGCGCCTGCAACAGCGTTTCCATGACCTGGCGGCCCTTGTCGCGCGCGAAGTCGCCGCTTTGCGACGCGACGATCTTCATGCCCGGATTCTTCGCGATGACTTCGTCGAAGCCCTTCTTGCGGTCGTTCGCAGCGGACGCGCCCGTCGAGCCTTCGAGCTCGATGATCGTCGCCTTGCCGTTCGTGGTCTTCACGAGCCAGTCGGCGGCGCGGTGGCCCTGATCGATGAAGTCGGAACCGATGAACGTGATGTAGTCGCGCCCGGCTTTCGCCATCGACTGATCGATGTTTCGGTCCACGAGAATCACCGGAATGCCGGCCTTCTTCGCCTGCAACACGACCGGAGCGAGCGGCTTTTCTTCGCGCGGCGGGAACACCAGCAGATCAACGTGCTGCGCGATCATGCTCTGGATGTCCGACACCTGCTTGGCCGCCGAGCTGTTCGCGTCGGTGATGACGACCTGCCAGCCGCACTTCGATGCGACGTCCTTGAAACTCTTCGTCTCGGCGAGCCGCCACGGGTTGTTGCTCTCCGTTTGCGCGAAGCCCACGCGCAGCGGCTTCTTGTTCGGGATCTTCGGCAACGCGTCGTCGGCGGCGTGCGCGGCCCCGGCTGCGAGCGTCAGAGCGGTGAGCGCGGCGGCGAGCGGGCGCAGGCCCGAGCGGAGATTCTTGTTCAGCGACAGCATGTCTTCCTCCGATATGGATGTTTCGTCTTGTTGGTAATGCCGATGCTTGTTGATGCTTGTTGTGCCCGATCTGTCTGATGCGAGAGATGCGGCTGCCTTTCGTGCAGCTATGTCCGGCTAATCACTAATATTATTAGTAGCGAACTGATGCGCTTCGGCGATGACCTTCACCGATCCGCGCTCGATCAACGGGCCGTCGAGCTTGACGGTGCGGCGCCGCAACGGCGCGCCGACGGCGCGGTTGTGTTCCTCTTGCAGAAGCGTTTCGACCGCCCAGCGGCCGAGGTCGTAGTTCGGCAACACCACGGTCGATAACGGTGGATGCGTGTGGCGCGCGATCTCCTGATCGTCGTAGCCGACCACGGAGACATCGTCGGGCACCCGCAGGCCGAGTTGCTTGAGCGCCTCGATGGCTCCGAGCGCCATCAAATCGTTCGCGCAGAAAATGGCCGTTGGAGGATTCGGTTCGCGCATGAGCGAGAGCGTCTGCTCGAAGCCGGCGCCCGAACTCCAGTCGCCTTCGCGCACGAGTTCCGGCGCGAATGGCAAGTCCGCCGTGGCGAGCGCCGTGCGATAGCCCTTCAGCCGGTCGCGCGCCGCGTCCTGATACGGCTCGCCGTTGATATAGCCAATGCGCCGATGCCCCGCCGCGAGCAGATAGTCCGTCGCCGTGTGCCCGCCCGCGACCTCGGCCGGCACGACCGACGACAGGTTCGCCTCGCTCGCGTAGCAGTTGAGCAGGACGGTCGGCACTTTCGCGAGCGCCGCCGGCAGCGCGACGAGCCGCGTGTAGACGGTCGCGTAGATCACGCCGAGCAGATTGGGATGATCGAGCGTCGCGGCGAGCACGCGCGCCTCGATCTCCGCGTTGCCGTGCGTCGAATAGACGGCGAGCAGACGGCCATGCGCGAACGCGGCGTCGCGTGCGCCGTCGATGCAGACCACCGGATGCGGGCTCGTCGAAATCTCATCGGCGAGATACACGATCAGGTTGCGTTCGCTCTCCACGCCGGGCGTGTCGAAGGCGTCCAGCGCGGCGGGCTCGCGCGGCGTCATGCGATAGCCGAGCTCCTGCGCCGCGCGCAGCACCTTGTCGCGCGTGACGTCCGAGAACTTCGCGCCGCTCGCGTTGTTGAGCACGAGCGAAACCGTTGACTGCGAAACTCCGGTGAGCTTCGCAATGTCGGTCATCGTCGGGCGGCGCTGCGTGGTTTTCTTCATCGGACAGGTGCGGCGTATGAGGCTTGGCGACAGACCTTAACACTAATATTAGTGATGGACAACACGGAAACCACCTAGCCAGAACATGGGACGGCACAGGGTTTTCACCGAGTATTACTAATAATATTGACGGCGCTATTACTGCCGTGCCATTCTCTTTCCGTCCGATTCACGACCGAAAGGAGGGCGCATGGGCCGATACGACGAGACAACGAGAGACGCGCTTGCACAAGCGTTCGAGCGAGACGGCTTCGTGCTGTTGCGCGATCACTTCGAGCGCGCAAAGCTCGAAGCGTGGCGCGAGGCGTTCGCGCCGCTGTTGCAGCCGCATGTCGATGCGGCGCGCGAGGCATCGGCGAGCGGCAACCGCGGGCCGGGCCGCTACTACGTGACCTTGCCGTTCGAAGGCGAGTTCGCGGACCCGTCGATCATCTGCGACGAGGACATCATCGGCATCGTCGAACGCGTGGCGGGACGTGATCCTGTCATGTGCCAGCTTGCGACCGATACGCCGGTTCGCGGTTCTGACTTTCAGGACTGGCATCGCGACACGCCGCCGCTTTTCGACGACGCGCCCGAAACGCCGTCGTTCCAGCTTGCCGTGAACTTTCCGCTCGTCGATGTGGATGAGCGCAACGGCTCGCTCGAAACGACGCGCGGCACGCACCGCATCTCGCGCGAAGAAGCGCTCGCCGGTCTCGCCGATGGACGCTTCCCGCCGGAGCGCGTGCCGATGCGCGTCGGCGACGTGCTGATCCGCGATGTGCGCGGGCTGCATCGCGGCACGCCCAATTACATCGACGAACCGCGTCCGATGGTCGTGATCGGCTATAGCCGCTCATGGTATTTCCGGCCCGAAGTGCATATCGACGTGCCGCGTGCCGTGCTCGCCGACCTGCCGCCGCGCGCCAAGCGACTGCTGCGCTACAACCCGGTCGTCGAGCGCACCCAGCGCATCTTCGACGAAAACTACCGGCAGTTCGCATATTGAACGCCGATCGAACCACGTCGGGGCGCGCGGACGAAGCGCTCGTGGAACTGCGCCACGGCGCGCGGCGCGTGCTGCTCGCCCCGCATGTCGGCGGCGCGATTGCGGCATTCTTCGATGCCCGTGAGCCCAACGAAGGCGGCGCGCTGCACTGGCTGCGTCCCGCCACGGTCGATGCGCTCGCCGCGCGCAATCCGCTCGGCATGGCGAGCTTTCCGCTCGTGCCGTATTGCAACCGTATTCGCGATGCGCGCTTCACGTTCGATGGCGCGCTCGTCGATCTATCCGGCGACGGCAACGCGTTCCCGCACGCGCTGCACGGCAACGGATGGCGGCGGCCGTGGCGCGTCGATGCGGTCTCGGAGGCGAGCGCCCGTCTCACGTTGTCGCACGTGCCTTCGCAGGAGCCGGCGCATCATTGGCCGTTCGCCTTCGAAGCGGCGCAGGATATCGCGCTGGATGCGCAGTCGCTTACCGTAACCATGTCGCTGCGCAATCTGTCCGACCGGCCGATGCCCTTCGGCCTCGGACATCATCCGTACTTTCCGCGCACCGGGCACACCGTCGTGCGCACGCGGGTCGGGTCGATGTGGCATACGACGCCCGAACCGTTGCCGACGCACGCCGGCCCGCATCCGAGCATCGACGCGTTGGCATCGCCGCAAGGCATGTCCGCCGATGCCTTCGATCTCGACAATAACTTCACCGGTTGGTCTCGCGAGACGTCGGTCGCGTGGCCGCGCGAGCATCGGTCGGTCACGCTGCGAGCGGAAGCGCCGTTCGACTTCACGGTGATTTATGCGCCTTCGTCGTTCGGGTCGCTGCTGTGCGTGGAGCCGGTCAGCAATGTCGCGGATTGGGTGAATCTGGATGTCGACGCGTCGCTGAAGGGCGGCGGCGTGCTTGCGCCGGGAGAGTCGGTCAGCGCGCGGTTCTGGCTGACGCCGGAGGTCGAGTAGGGCTGTTCCCGGCTGGCGGCTGGCGCGACGAGCGCATGTGCTTCTGTCGTGCATGTCGCTCGTCGCGCCGCCGTTGTGCTCAATGACCAAAGAACACGTCGCATCGCGGCTGGCTGCTGCATGCGTCGGTGGTCCGCCCGCCAGCCGACATGCTCGTTCCGGCTTTCGCGCCGCCGTAGGCTTGTTCGCCGGATGCCGAGTCGGCCGTCGAGGCGTCGGTTTGCAGGGCAGTGCGCGACGTATCCATCGGACGCATCGTCTGGACAAGTTGTTGCGTCGGTTCGGGCATGCTTTGCGCGCGGGCGTTGCCGATGCCCGCGGCCAGCGCACAGGCCGCCATCATCGCGATGAATTTCGGGTTGACGTTCGTCTTCATGTTCCAGCTCCTCAGAAGCGATTGCACAAGCAGCCGGCAACACGTTCCGGACTCCTTGCAGCGGTGGATGAATGGCGCGCAGCGGCCATGCGAAGCCAGCGCGTTCGCCGGCCGAAAGCGACCAAGCAACGACGCAGACGGCACGACCGAGCCCTTGTGATGAGATGCCGGGAAGTCGCTCGTATGCGGCGGGCGCGATAAGAAACCGCGCAGGCACACATTAGGGTCTGGGAAGAAGACGCGAAATCCCTATGTGGAAGGGACGCGTATGGAGGGAGTGATAAAGCTCGGGAGGGATGACGCCCGTCCCGCGCAACGAACGACGCGGACCGGGCGGTCTTGCAAAAAGCGAACGCGTTATTCCGAGCTCGACGTGCCGCTACCGGACGAACCCGAACCACTCTTCTTGTGCATCTTGTTCGTCTTGCTGCTCGAACCGCTGCCCGAGCCCATGGTGGAGGAGCCGGTCGCACCCGAGGTCGCGCCCGTCGTGCCATTCGCGTTCGGCGTGCCCATGCCGGTGCCGCCCTGTCCCGCGCCATTGCCGCCGGCCGTGCCGCCCCCCGTTCCGCCGCCGCCCGCGCCACCACCGGCTCCGCCGCCTGCGCCCTGCGCGAACACGGCGCCCGACAGACTCAGAATCATTGCGGATACGAGCAAGCTCTTCTTGGCGATTTTCATGGTGCCTCCCTTGAATTTAGTGATGTGACGCGCGCCGCTGGGTTTGCCTGCGCGGCGTCGCGCCTTACATCGCGCAATCCTTGTGCCGCAGATGTAAGCGTTCACGCTCCCGGACACGGCTAATGGGAAGACAGGCCCATTCGGTTACGCCAACGCCTCGTCGCACCATTCAATGGCCCACGCCCGCGCGCAATGCAGTGCGTCCCATTCGTTTGGGAACGAGTCGAGATCCCCGGATTCGTGGACTTCCACGTTCGGCGTGTGTTCGTTGGGCGCGCTGGTGATTCGAGCGCGCGCGTAGTAGATGCCATCTTCATCATGGCGAGCGGTGCAGTCGATATGAAAGTTCTTGTAGTCAAAACGCATAGGAAGTTCTCCACGAGAGAGTGGGTGGCGTAGCAGCCGACATCCCGAAGCCGGGCCAGATGCGCGTGCGATAAACGCCGCTGGAGCGTTGGTTGCTCAGTGCCAGCGTTGCGAGTGATTCAACCAACCGAGCGCGCTCATGACCACGCACGAAAAGACGCACGACAAGACGCAAGAGCAGCATGGAGAATCCGCGGACGGCGAAGACAAGGCGACGTTCGACGAGTTCAAAACGCTCGTGAACATGACGGCGCACCAGCTGGAAAAGTGGCTGGCGACGGATGAATCTCAGGCCGTGGGCCAGAAAGACGGAAACGCGGAATCGGTCGGGCATCAGTCCGGGCGGCGCATTATCGAATTGCTCGGCGCGAAGAAGAGCGAATTGCATGCCGACGACTACGGCCATATGCGCAAGGTCATTGGCTATGTGAAACGCCACCTTGCGCAGCGCCCGCAAGGCGATGTCGAACATACGAAGTGGCGCTACTCGCTGATGAACTGGGGCCATGATCCATTGAAATAGCAGCGCGGCGGCGCCATGTCTGCGCTACCGCGCGGTTTGAAAACTTCCCGCGACACGATTAGCATACTGTATAAATATACAGTATCATAGCCAAGATGGAACTGTCCGAAAAGCTTGAAATACTTGCGGATGCCGCGAAGTACGACGCATCGTGCGCGAGCGGCGGCGCGCCCAAGCGCGAGTCGCGCGGCGTCGAAGGTTTGGGCGCGAGCACGGGCTCGGGCATTTGCCACAGCTTCACGCCGGACGGCCGCTGCGTGTCGCTGCTGAAGATTCTGCTCACGAACTTCTGCCTGTACGACTGCCAGTACTGCATCAACCGGCGCTCCAGCAACGTGCCGCGCGCGCGGTTCACGCCGGAAGAAGTCGTCACGCTGACGCTGGACTTCTATCGCCGCAACTACATCGACGGGTTGTTCCTGAGTTCCGGCGTCATTCGTTCTTCGAGCTACACCATGGAGCAACTGGTGCTCGTGGCGAAGACGCTGCGCGAGAAGCATCAGTTCCGCGGCTACATCCATTTGAAGACGATCCCCGATGCCGACCCCGGCCTGATCGCACAAGCGGGGCGCTATGCGGACCGCCTGAGCGTGAACATCGAGCTTCCGACGGAGATCAGCCTCGAGCGTCTAGCGCCGGAAAAGAGCGGCCGCACCATCAAGCTGGCGATGGGCAACATTCGGGTCGCGCGCGAGGAGTCGGAAGCCGAGCCGCGCGCGCCGCGCTTCGCGCCGGCGGGGCAAAGCACGCAGATGATCGTCGGCGCGGACGAGACCGACGACCGCACCATTCTCGGCACCGCCGAAACGCTGTACGGCTCGTATCAGTTGAAGCGCGTCTACTATTCGGCGTTCAGCCCGATTCCGGACAGTCCGTCCGGCGTGCCGTCCAAGGCGCCGCCGCTTTTGCGCGAGCATCGGCTGTATCAGGCCGATTTTTTGATGCGCGGCTACGGCTTTCATGCCGCCGAATTGCTCGGCGATGCAGGGAATCTGCCGCTCGATGTCGATCCGAAGCTCGCATGGGCTCTCGCGCATCGCGAACGGTTCCCGGTCGATCTGAACACCGCGCCGGTGCGCATGATCGCGCGGGTGCCGGGCATCGGCATGCGCAACGCGAAGCGCATCGCGGAACTGCGCCGCGCGCGGCGCGTGCGTTACGCGGATCTCGCGCGGCTGCGCTGCGCGATGGACAAGGTGAAGCCCTTCGTCGTGACCGAGGACTATCGGCCGCCGCTCGCCGAAGCATCGTCGGAGCATTTGCGAAAGGCGCTTTCCACGCAGCCGGTGCAGCTTTCGCTTATCTAGCGATGCACGTCATCACCATCGACGACGACTTCGACGCGTGGCGCAGCGCGGCGCTCGACGCGCTCGCGCAAGACCTGAAGCCCGAGTCGATCGAATGGCGCACGCAGCAAAGCGACACTCCCGCGTTGTTCGCGGCATCCACCGAAACGGCCGCGCCGGCCACGTCGCCGAATGAAGCAGCGCAAGTGCGCGTGTCACGCGAACTCGCCGCGTTGCTCAAGGACGCCGCGCATTTCCGCGACGAGCGGCGCTTTGGCTTCCTGTATCGCGTGCTGTGGCGCTGGACGCATGGTGACCGCTCGGTGGCGTCCGCGGCCGATGAAGACGGCGCGCGGCTCTACAAGATGGCGAAGGCGGTGCGCCGCGCGCAGCACGACATGATCGCGTACGTGCGGTTCCGGCAGCGCGAGGCGTCGCTCGGACCGCCGGAATTCGTCGCGTGGTACGAGCCGGATCATGACGTGCTCGCCTGGGGCGCGGAGCATTTCGCGGCGCGCATGGGCAAGTCGACGTGGCTCATCACGACGCCGGACGGCGCGGCCATGTGGAACGGCGAGCGTCTGCAAATCGAGCGACGCCGTGCGCTCGCCTCCGACCATGCATCCGACACGCCCGACGCCGCCGAAGACCTGTGGATGACCTACTACCGCAGCATCTTCAACCCTGCGCGCCTGAACGAATCCGTGCTCGAACAGCAAATGCCGGTGCGCTTCTGGAAGGGATTGCCGGAAGGCGCGCTCATTCCGCAGCTCGTCAGCGATGCGCGCGGCGGCGCGCGTCGCGTCGCGCAGGCGCGGGCGGTCGGCGCGCTCGGCGGCAAGATCGTGCAGGTGGAGGCAGAAGACGCGCAGCCGGAACGCGACGCGCCCACGTCGCTCGACGCCTGCCGCCGCTGCGATCTCTGGCGTCACGCGACGCAAGCCGTTCACGGCGCGGGCCCGGCCGATGCGCGCATCATGCTGCTCGGCGAGCAGCCGGGCGATCAGGAAGACCTGAAAGGCGAGCCCTTCGTCGGCCCCGCTGGCCAATTGCTCGACGACGCCATGCGCCAGGCGCAGGTGCCGCGCGAGCAGGTTTATCTGACCAACGCCGTGAAGCATTTCAAATGGGAGCCGCGCGGCAAGCGGCGGCTGCACAAGACGCCCGCGCAGCAGGAAGTCGAAGCGTGCTCGTACTGGCTCGAACGCGAGCTGGAGCAAACCGGCGCGCGCGTCATCGTCACGCTGGGCGCGACGGCGTTGACCGCGCTGCTCGGCAAGCGCGCGACGTTGCGGGCGCATGTCGGCCGCGTCACGCCGTATGGCGACAAGCTGATCGTCGCCACCTATCACCCGTCGTATGCGCTCAGGCAGCTCGACGATACCGCGCGCGACAAGACCATCGCCGATATCGTCGATGCGCTCGCCAAGGCGCGGTCGCTCGCCGCGCAGACGCAGCCGGGCTAGAACGCGGCGCGCACCACGCCGCCGTCCGCGCGCAACGCCGCGCCGTTCGTCGCCGAAGACAACGCCGAGCACACGTACACGACCATGTTCGCGATTTCCTCCGGCGCGATGAAGCGCTTGAGCAGCGAACTCGGACGCGCTTCTTCGAAGAACGACTTCTGCACATCCTCCATGCTCTTGCCGCCGGAGAGCTTCTCGACGAACTCGGTCACGCCTTCGGAACTCGTCGGTCCGGGCAAGACGGAGTTGACGGTGACGCCGGTGCCCGCGCACGTCTCGGCGAGCCCGCGCGACAGCGCCAGTTGCGCGGTTTTGGTCAGACCGTAGTGGATCATCTCCACGGGAATCTGGATGCCGCTCTCGCTGCTGATGAACACCACGCGGCCCCAGTTCTTCTGCTTCATCTTCGGCAGATAAGCGCGCGACAGCCGCACGCCCGACATCACGTTCGCGTTGAAAAAGCGCTGCCAGTCGTCGTCAGAGATGTCTTCGAACGGCTTCGGCTCGAAGATGCCCATATTGTTCACGAGGATGTCGACCTCGGGGAAGCGCTGCACGAGCGCGTCGACCTGCGCGGCGTCGGAGACATCGCCTGCGAAGCCTTCGGCCTGCGCGCCGGGAACGAGCTGGCGGAGCTTGTCGAGCGCGGCATCGACGGACGATTGCGAGCGTCCGTTCACGATCACGCGCGCGCCTTCACGCGCGAGCGCCACGGCAATGGCATGGCCGATTCCCTTCGTCGACCCGGACACGAGTGCGAGCTTGTTGGCGATTTGCAGGTCCATGGTTGCTCCTCCGAAGCGTGGGTTGAATGGCGGCGCTCGAGCGCGCGTTCGACGCATGGTAGCGAGACTCGCGTCTTCATGCTCGAAAGCGGCTCGGCACGCCTGACACCCGGCGACATAAATGTTGGATGGCGTGGGCGGCGGGCATCGTCCATAGTTGCGCCACGGTGATCGACAGCCACGCCGCAGACCGCCACGCAACCAACGAACCCAGGTGCCGACATGTCCGACGCAACGAACTTCTCCTCGCTCGATTCCCTCGTCCGCCACGCCCGCCGCGCGCTCGTCGCGGGGCTCGTGACCGGCGTCGCGCTGTTTGCGGGCGCGGCGAACGCGGCCGGCGCCAGCGGTCAGACGGCGCGCGTCGCCGCGGTGCCCGCAGGCACCACGATCTACGTGTATCCCTTCCAAAGCGACGCGGGCGACGTCAAGCTCGACAATCACGGTCTCGCGTCGAAGCTGAAGACGGCCATGTCCGGCGACACGCAAGCCCAGCAGCAGGCGCAGGACGCCATCGCGGCGCGCGAAGAAGTGGCCGACGAAATCGTCGCCAAACTCCAGTCGATGGGTCTGCGCGCGGTCCGCGCCGATGTCGCGCCGCCCGATGACCAGAACGCGCTCGAAGTCGTCGGCAGCATCGACAAGATCGACGCGGGCAATCGCCGCCGCCGCATGTTGATCGGGCTCGGCGCGGGACAAAGCAAGGTCACGGCGACCGTGCAGCTCGTGTTCAAGCCGGCGCACGGCGCGCCGCAATTGATCGAACAGTTCGATGCCAGCGCCGACAGCGGCCACGCGCCGGGCGTCGCGGAAACGGCGGGCGTCGGCGCGGTGGCGGGTCATGCGGTGAGTTCGCTCGCCGTATCCGGCGGACTGCATGCGGTTTCCGAAACGAAGCGCGCCGGCGTTTCATCGGACGAACAGCGCCTCTCCGACGCCATTGCCAAGCAGATTGGGCAATCCTCGCAAACCTGATGGCCCGCGCGTTCCGGAACCACATACACTACCGGTTCCGGACGGATGTTCGCTTCGCGAGGCCCTGCATGCCGACGATTGCCCTGATTGCGTTGACCGTCGTCGCGACTGTGTTCGTGGTATTGGTAATCGCCAACCTGACGAGCGGTGAAAAGAAGATCGAGCACAAGATCGAGCGTCTTTACGCGAGCGACGATCCGCAGTTCCTCCGCTCGATGGGCCTGCTGCTCGGACCGCCCGTGGTAGACGGCAACCGCTTCGAGGTGCTCGTGAACGGCGACGAAATCTTTCCCTCGATGCTCGAAGGCATCCGCTCGGCGAAGAAGACGATCACCTTCGAGACCTTCATCTACTGGTCGGGCGCGATAGGCGAGCAGTTCGCCAACGCGCTGGCCGAAAAGGCGCGCGCAGGCGTCTCGGTGCATGTGCTGCTCGACTGGGTCGGTTCGTCCAAGATGGACAAGCGCTACATGCAGACGCTGCGCGATGCGGGCGCCGAAGTCATTCAGTATCACAAGCCGCACTGGACGGGACTCGGCCGCATGAACGACCGCACGCACCGCAAGCTCCTCGTGATCGACGGCCGCGTGGGGTTCACGGGCGGCGTCGGCATCGCGGACGAATGGACCGGTCACGCGCAGGACGAAAAACACTGGCGCGATACGCACTTCCGCCTGCAAGGTCCGGCGGTGGGCCAGATGCAGGCGGTCTTCATGGACAACTGGGTCAAGGCCACCGGCAACGTGCTGCACGGCGCGGACTATTTTCCCGAGATAGCGCGCGCGGGCGATGGTCTCGCGCACATGTTCAGCAGTTCGCCTTCGGGCGGCAGCGACGACATGCAGCTCATGTATCTGATGGCGATCACCGCCGCGACGCATTCCATTCACCTGTCGAGCGCGTACTTCGTGCCGGACAAGCTGACCATCAACGCGATCGTCGAGGCGGCGCGGCGCGGGGTGCGCGTGCGCATCATCACGCCGGGCAAGCGCATCGACACGCATACGGTGCGCGAGGCGTCGCGCGCCTGCTGGGGCGATCTGCTCGCGGCGGGCGTCGAAATGTACGAATACCAACCGACGATGTTTCATTGCAAGCTGATCGTGGTCGACGAATTCCTGGTCTCGGTCGGCTCGACCAATTTCGACAGCCGGTCGTTCAAGCTCAACGACGAAGCGAACCTTAACATCTACGACCGCGATTTCGCGCGCCAGCAAACCGCGATTTTCGATGCCGATATCGAGCGTTCCAAACGCATCACGCTCGAAGACTGGCAGCGGCGCGGGCTCGCGGAACGGATGCTGGAACGCGTCGTGGCATTGTTGGATCCGGAACTGTAATGCGCCGGCTCATGGACAGATTCAGTGCTTGCGCCGAGCTTTCGAGCGGCCTAAAGAATGTCCCCTGTGCGCCGATAAGTCGCTTACGCAAACCCGCCCCTTCCATCCCGGCACTTCATGCACGGCACCTATAACTTCTGGCTCGTCGCGGCATCGCTCGTCGTCGCCACGCTCGCCTCGTACACGGCCCTCGACATCTCCGGCCGCATCGCGATGCTGTCGCATTCGCGCATGCGCCATGTCTGGCTCGCGGGCGGCGCGGCCTCGATGGGCATCGGCATCTGGTCGATGCACTTCGTCGGCGTGCTGGCCTTTTCGCTGCCCATCAAGCTCGGCTACGACTTTCGCATCACGGCGGCGTCGCTCGTGATCGCGATGCTGGTCTCGTTCTTCGCGCTCTCGGTCATCAACCGCGTGCGGCTGACGTTTCAGCGCCTCGGTGCGAGCAGCATGCTCATGGGAGCGGGCATTGCCGCGATGCACTACACGGGCGATGCCGCGATGCGCATGCATCCGGCGATACAGTACGACCCGCTGCTTTTCGCGGCGTCCATCGTGATCGCCGTGGTCGCGTCGGGCGCGGCGTTATGGATCGCACGCGTGCTGTCGAACGCGAATCAGTCGAACATCACGCAAAAGCGCGTTGTGGCTGCGCTCGTCATGGGCGTCGCGATCACCGGCATGCACTATACGGGCAACGCCGCCGCGAATTTCTTGCCGGGCGCGATCTGCGGCGCGGCCAACGACGTCGATGTGCACTGGCTCGCCACGACGGTCATGCTGTTCACGTTCGCCATCCTGATCATCACGCTCGTGCTGTCGCGTTTCGATGCACAGAATGAACTGCTCGCGGGTTCGGTTTCGCGCCTGCACGGGCAGATCGTCCACATGGCGACGTTCGACACGCTCACGGAGCTGCCGAATCGCCGCACGGTGACCGAGCGCATCGGCCGCGCGGTCAGAAACGCGACGAACAACGGCAGCCGCTTTGCGATCCTCTTCATGGATCTCGACGGCTTCAAGACCATCAACGATTCACTCGGCCATTCGATCGGCGATGAAGTGCTGCAAGCCTTCGCCAAGCGCCTCCTGCAATGCGTGCGTGGCGGCGATGCGGTCGGGCGGCTCGGCGGCGACGAGTTCGTCGTCCTGCTCGAAGGGATCGGCCCGCCCACGGATGCCGAGAAGCTCGCGGAACGCATTCTCGATGCCATGAGAAAGGGTCTCGTCGTCGCGGATCATTCGCTGCAGGTGATGCCGAGCATCGGCATTGCGCTTTTCCCTGAAGACGGCGACAGCGTCGAAACGCTGCTCAAGCATGCGGATGTCGCAATGTATGAGGCCAAGCGCGGCGGACGCAGCACATATCGCTTCTTCGAGGCGAGCATGAACGAGGCGGCGGTGCGCACGCTGCAGATTCAGCAGGCGTTGCATGAGGCGTTGACCGAAGGCTACTTCTACCTGCTGTTCCAGCCGAAGTTTCGCGGCGACGGCGAGCTTGCAGGCGCGGAGGCGCTCATTCGGCTGAATCATCCGGAGATCGGTCTTTTGACGCCGATGGAATTCATTCCGATTGCCGAGCGTTCCGGGCAGATAGTCGATATCGGCTACTGGGTCGTGCGCGAGACCTGCCGGCATATCGTGCGGTGGCGCGAGTCGGGGCGCGCGGCGGTGAAGGTCGCCATCAACCTTTCGCCGCGGCAGCTGAACGAAGCGGACCTCGTCACGCGCGTCTTGCAGATCGTGCGCGAAGAGGGCGTGCGAAGCGATCAACTGATGTTCGAGATCACCGAGTCCGTCGCGATGCAGGACGCGCCGCGCACGACCGAAATGATTCGCGCGTTCCAGGACAACGGCTGCGAGATCGCCATCGACGACTTTGGCACCGGCTATTCGAGCCTCGCCTATTTGCAGCGGTTCCGCGCCAAGCAGCTGAAGATCGACCGCTTCTTCACCAACGGACTGGACGAGAACGGGCAGGAAGGGCGCGCTATCGTGTCGGCGATCATTGCGCTCGCACATTCGCTCGATATGGATGTCGTCGCGGAAGGCGTGGAGACCGGCACGCAGCTCGGCCGCCTGCAAGACATGCGGTGCGACGAAATGCAGGGCTTTCTGCTGGCGCGGCCGCTTTCATCCGACGCATTCGCCGCGCTGCTCGAAAGCGGGCGAGTGAATGTGTGAGACGGGTCACCGTTTGAAGATCGTTAGGATATCGTATCAATTCAATGTGCGCCAGTGCGCGCACAGCCGCCGCGCTCGTCCCTATAATCGCGCGATGGAACCTCAACTCAACAAACGCTTCGGCTTTCTGATTGCGGACGTAGACCGTCTGTGCGGAAACCGCTTCGACGAACTCGCGAAGTCGTCGCTTAATCTCACGCGCGCGCAATGCCGCGTGCTCGCCTACCTGTCGCATTACGGGGAAGTGAATCAGGCGCGGCTCGCGTCGCTTCTGGAAGTCGCGCCGATCTCCGCGGGCCGCCTGCTCGACCGCATGGAGGAGGGCGGCTGGATCGTGCGGCGGCTCAACCCCGACGACCGCCGCGAGCGTCAGGTGCGCATGACGCCGAAGGCGCAGAAGGCGCTCGACAAGGCGCGGCGCGTCGGCGACGAGATCGCTGCGGAAGCGCTTGCTGGTCTGGGCCGCCAGGAGAAGGATCAACTGATCGCGCTGTTACAACGTGTGCGGAGCAACCTGAGCCGGATCGTCGACCGGTGACTTGGGAGCGCTTCTTGCAGGGCCGTGACGCGCCATGCAAAGAAACGGACCGTCCAACGCGACGGTCATCCACACCGGAGAATCTCATGCTGAACGTTCGCACCGCACCGCTCGCCGTTATCGCGCTGGCCGCCGCCGCGCTCGTCACCATGCCTTGCACGCCCGCGCACGCGCAGGATGCGGGCGCTTCCACGCCGAAGCAGATCAAGAAGGCGGAGCGAAAGGCGGCGCGCGCCAAGAAGAATGCCGAACTGAAAGACCTCGAGAAGAACGGCTACAACCCGGCTGGCGAGCAGACCGACTATCCGCAGAATTTGCAGAATGCGCAGCGGCGCGTGAATGCCGAGAAGGCCGGGCAGCCGGCGCCTGCATCGGCGCCCTGAGGACTCAGGCAGCGTCCGCAAACGGCATCGCGCGATGCTGCGCCGCCTCGACTGGCCGTGTCACACGAGCGCCGGGCACGCTGCCGATGCCGAACACCGGCCGGGCGAGATAAAAGCCCTGCGCAAGAACATGCGGCCACTGCGCGAGCCATTGCGCCTGCGCGGCCGTTTCCACCCCTTCGATGACCACCGACAGCTTGAGCCGCGTCATGAGCGAGAGCACCGACGAAAAAACAGTGCGCGCATCGGCACTATGCGGCGCTTCGGCCAGCAGTTCCTTTGCAATCTTCACCGTCCCGAAGCTGATCGGGCCGAGCGCGGCAAGGCAGGCGAAGCCGGTGCCGAAGTCGTCCATTGCGACGTTGATGCCGCGCGCGCGCAAACGTTGCACGACCTTCGCGATCGACGGAAAGCGGGCGAGGTCCTGGCTCTCGGACAGCTCCACTTCGATCGACGAAGGCGCGATGCCGTGATCGCGGCATACGGCTTCGAGCCGATCGGCGAAGCCTATCCGCGCGGCAACCGAAGGCGGGACATTGATCGCAACGGGATAGGTCGCGCCGCCGTTGGCCTGCCACATCGAGATGTCGAGGGAGACGGCGTTCATCACGAAGTCGGTGAGCTCGATCATGACTTCTTCGTCATCGAGCGCTTCGTGAAAAGCGCCGGGCAGCAGCAAGCCGAACTCCGGATGACGCCAGCGGATCAGGGCTTCCATCTGCGCGAGTTCGCCGCTGTCGACGCGGTAGATTCCCTGATAAGCCATGCAGAATTCGCCGGCTTCCAGCCCTTGCAACACCCGCGCCTTCAACGCGTGACCGGACTTCAGCGCGACATTCGATGCGTGCGAGCGGAGTGGAGTTGTCTTCATGCTATACCGCCTTGCCAGTGGACCAGGCGCTTAAATGCACGAGTCATGCCCGAATGCGCCATTTGTCGGGCGATTAGGCATCAGCGAGGGGAAACCCCGAGGCATGCCTCAAGACAGTGCATGATCGGGACACGATAACGTTTCAAGAGCGATACAGATCGCATGTCTCAGTATAAAAAACTGAGACACTGTGAGACGCGATGGTAATAACTATCCTTGCGCCGCGCCGTCGACCGCGCGCGGTTTGCAGTTTCTACTGACGTTTCAACAATCGTTTGTAATCCGCACTAGCGCAATGATTCACACAACGGCTCGCGCAATCAGATGGTCGCGGCTTGCGCGACGGATCGGACCCGCGCGAGCGCCTGGCCGTCTTCGCCGAAGAGATGCACGTGCCGAATGCTGAAGCCGACGTTCAGCCGCTGGCCGTCGACCGCCGTGGATTCGCCCGAACCTTTGACCTGGATCACGAGATCGTTCGGTAATCTAACGTGAAGCAGCGTCTCGCCGCCAAGGTGCTCGATCACCATCACATCGCCGACGAGACCGCTGTCGATATCGCCGCCGCGCTCCTCGATGAAATGCTCGGGCCGTATGCCGAGCGTGAGTGTTTCCCCCACCTTGACCGACGACGCATCGAAAGGCAGCGTCAACGGATCGCCACCCGGCAGCTCGATGGTCACGCCAGCCTGATCCACGCGCAGCACGCGCACGTCGATGAAGTTCATCTTAGGCGAACCGATGAATCCCGCGACGAAGCGATTGTGCGGGGTGCGATACAACTCCAGCGGCGAACCGATCTGCTCCACGCGGCCATGATTGAGCACGACGATACGATCGGCCATGGTCATGGCTTCGGTCTGATCGTGCGTGACGTAGATCATCGTTGCGTTCAACTGCTTGTGGAGCTTGATGAGTTCGAGCCGCATCTGAACGCGCAGCGCGGCGTCGAGATTCGAAAGGGGTTCGTCGAAGAGAAAGACTTTAGGCTCGCGAACGATGGAGCGCCCAATGGCGACACGCTGACGCTGACCGCCCGACAGCGCCCGCGGACGACGCTCCAGCAATTGCCCGATTTGCAGGATCTGCGCTGCGCGCTGCACGCGCTCCTTGATTTGCGCTTCGGGGAGCTTCAGCATGCGCAGCCCGAACGCGATGTTCTCGTAGACCGTCATGTGCGGATAGAGCGCATACGACTGAAACACCATCGCCACGCCTCGTTGCGAAGGTTCGAGGTCGGTCACGTCTTCGCCACCGATCATGACCTGTCCCGAGTCGCTTCGCTCAAGTCCCGCGATGGTGCGCAGCAACGTGGACTTGCCGCAGCCCGACGGACCCACGAAGACCATGAACTCACGGTCGGCTACTTCGATGTCGATGCCCTTGAGCACATCGGCGCCCGCAAAGGACTTGCGAATCAGCTGCAAATGGACTGCGCTCATGCGTGTCTCCTACCGGAACGAGTGCAAGGCTGAACTGCTCGATCGCGCGCAGCCAGCATCGGATTGCTTCCGTCGATTTAGTTCTTGACAAGCTGTTCGGGCCCAAATATACAATTGTAAAACGCAAATTACAAGTGAAACGGCGCCGCGCACCGCGCTTTCGACTTCACTCGTCACGGTGGGACGCAAGAAAAGAGACGAAGAATCCGCAAGCCATCCGCTCAAGAAAAACAGGAGACAGGCATGAACAATCGCTTCATCCCGGCCAAGCACGTTGGCCCGCTCAAACACGTCGCGGCTATTGCGCTGCTTGCCGCAAGCGCCGCGTTCGCCGCATCGAACGCTCATGCCTGGACACTGAAAGAAGCGGCGCAGCCGTACTCGGGCACCACGATCAAAGCCATATTCCTCGATCGTCCGGGATACAAGGCCGCACAAACCCTGATACCGCAGTTCGAAAAGGAAACCGGCATCAAGGTCCGCTGGGAAGTCATTCCCTACGAGAACACGCGCGAGAAGGAAGTGCTGAACTTCGTCGGCGGCGGAGATCAGGACGTGGTGCTGGTGGACGTCGTGTGGATCGGCGAATTCGCGAGCAACAAGTGGCTCGTGCCGATCAAGAAGTTCACGGACGATGCGAAGCTCGCCGACCCGAGCCTGAATCTGAAGGGCTTCTTCCCGATCCTGCTCGATTCGTTCGGCACATGGGACAAGGTGACCTACGGCCTGCCGTTCGATAACTATTCGGGTCTCATGTTCTACAACAAGTGCATGTTGAAGGACGCAGGCTTCGACGAGCCGCCGAAGACGTGGGACGAGTTGCTGAACACGTATGCGCCTAAGCTCACGAAGGGCGACAAGTTCGCCTTTGCATTGCAGTCGCGCCGTGGCGAAACGCAATCAGCGGATAGCTTCATGCGCGTGCTGTGGCCCAACGGCGGCTCGCTGCTCGATGCGAAGTTCAAGTCGAATCTGATGTCGCCGCAATCGCAGGCGGGCCTGGAATATCGGCAGAAGCTGATGAAGTACATGCCGCCGGGGATCGTGGACTTCGACCACGCCGAAGCGGTGAACGCGCTCGCGCAAGGGCAGGTGGCGATGATCACCGAATGGTCCGCGTTCTATCCGACGCTGACCGATCCGAGCAAGTCGAAGCTCGGCAACTGCCTCGCCATCACGACGGAGCCTAAAGGTCCGGCGGGTCTCAAGCCGGCGCTCGGCGGCTTCTCGCTTGCGGTCAACGCCAAGTCGAACGCGAAGAAGCAGGCGGCTTCGTGGCTCTTCATCCAATGGATCACGTCCGAGGCAATGGCGAAGCCCTATCTCGACGCGGGCGGCGTGCCGGCGCGCATGGCGGTCTATCAGGACAAGGCCGTGCAGGACAAGTATCCGTTCGTGAAGCCGATGGTGGAGTCGTGGCAAGGCGGCGTGCCTGATTACCGTCCGCGCTTCCCGGAATGGCCCGCAGTGTCGGAAGTGATCGGCGAATGGGGCAGCAAGATCATGCTCGGACAGGTGACGGTCAAGGAGGGCGCGCAGACCATCGGCCAGAAGACCGAGGACATCCTGAAGAAAGCGGGCTATTACGACGGCAAGAAGCCGCTCTTGAAGTAAGCACGACGATCAGGAACCGGAGACGACGGATGGCGAACAGCACTGCAACTCCCGCGACGCACGCACGAGGTCCGCGCAACGGCGCGCGGCGCTTCGCGCTACTGCCGCGCTCGCCTGCATTCTGGTTCCTGATTCCTGCTATTTTCGCGCTGGCGGTCATCGGCATCTATCCGCTATTGCTTGCGCTCTACAACTCGTTTCACCAGTACAAGCTCGCGGATCTCGCATCGGGCACGCCGTTCGTCGGCTTCGACAATTACATCGCGACGCTCTCGGACCCTTCGTTCTGGGGCGCGCTCGGACGCACCGCGTTATTCCTTTGCCTGACGTTGCCGATCGAAGTGGCGCTCGGTCTTTTCGCGGCGCTGATGCTGCATCGCACGGACCTGCGCTTCATGCGCGCGGCGGCGCGTGTGAGTCTCGTCATTCCGATGGCGACCACGTATGCGGTCGTCGGTCTGATCGGGCGCCTCATCTTCAATCGCCAGTTCGGCGTGGCGAACTATCTGACGAGCCTGTTCGGCATACCGCCGCAGGACTGGCTGGCCGATCCGACGCTCGCCTTCGTATCCGTGATGATCATGGATGTGTGGCAATGGACGCCGTTTTGCGCGCTCATCATGCTGGCAGGGCTTTCGATGGTGCCGAAGGAAGCCGAAGAAGCCGCCCGTCTGGAAACGCCGAAATGGACCATGATTCTGTGGCACTTGCAGCGGCCGTATCTGCTGCCGGGCTTGACCGCGATTCTCATTCTTCGCTCGGCCGACATGCTCAAGATGTTCGACGCCGTCTTCACGATGACGCGCGGCGGGCCCGGCACGGCCACTGAATTCATCAGCGTCTATATCCAGCGCGTGGGCTTTCGGCTCTTCGATCAGGGCATGGCGTCGGCGCAGGCCATCATTCTGCTGATTCTGACCATCGTGCTTTCGCGTCTCTACATTCGCTTTGTTTATCGGGAGGCCGCGTGAGTACATCGGCTCTGCAAACGTCGAACAACGGCACGAGTCAGCGCGCGAGGCGCGCGCGCGCCGCACGAAAGCGCGCGACGGTATGGCACTTTCTCGGCCTCGTGGTCGTGTTTCTGTCGTCCGTGTTTCCGTTCTACTGGATGGTGACGACGAGCCTGAAGAGTCAGGCCGACGCGCTCGCGTATCCGCCGAAGTGGCTGTTCAGCCCGACCTTGCATCACTATTCCGCCGCGCTCTTCGAGCACGACGTAGCGGGCAGCTTGCTGAACTCATTCATCATCGCGAGTTGCACGACGGTGCTCGCCATTCTGCTGGGAACGCCTGCCGCGTATGCGCTCGCACGCTATGAATTTCGCGGCAAGGAAGACCTGTGGTTCTGGTTCATCTCGAACCGGATGGTGAGTCCCGTTGTGCTCGCCGTGCCGTTCTTTCTCATCGCGACGAAGCTCGATCTCGTCGATACGCATGTCGTGCTCATCTTGCTCTATCTGACGTTCTCGTTGCCGATCGTCGTGTGGATCTGCACCGACCAGTTCCGCAACATTCCTGTCGAACTGGACGAAGCCGCGCGGCTCGACGGCGCGTCGCCGTGGCGCGTGTTCTGGCGCATCAATCTTCCGCTCGCGATGCCCGGCATCGTGGTCTCCGCGATCTTCGCGTTCATCTTCTCGTGGAACGATCTGCTCTATGCGCTGGTGCTCACGCGTACCGAGGCGATCACGTCGCCGGTCGCGGCGACGAGTTATATGAGCGGCTATGAATTGCCGTGGGGCGAAATCATGGCGACCGGCACGCTGATCGTGCTGCCGATGGTGGTGTTCGCGTTGCTCGTGTCGGGCCGGCTCGTACAAGGGCTCACGATGGGCGCGGTGAAGTAGACTCGCGCCTTTTACAGCATGACCACAGTGAGAACATGAGCAAGACAGCGCCGTCCATCGCCATTGCAGAGACAGACGAGTCCATCGACTCCGAGGAAGAGCTGCAGGCGCGCGTCGCCTGGCATTACTACGTCGGCAATCTGACGCAGCAGGAAATCGCGCAGCGTATCGGCAGTAATCGCGTGCGCGTGAACCGGCTGCTCGCGGCGAGCCGCGAATCGGGACTGGTGCAGATCACTATCAACAGCAAGATCGCGCCGTGCGTGGCGCTGGAAAGTGCGCTCGAACGGCGGTTCGGACTGGATTGCGCGGTCGTCGTGCCGACAGGCGCGAATACCGAGGCGAATAACACGGCTTTAGGCATCGGCGCGGCGTCGTACTTCGCCAAGCAGATCGTCGCGGGGCAGACCATCGGACTCGGCTGGGGCCGCACCATCCGCGCGGTGCTGCGCGCCATGCCGCAACGCAGTTATGGCGCCGTGTCGGCCGTGTCGCTGCAAGGGGGCTTGTCGCATTGCCCGAGCATCAATACGTTCGACATCGTCTCGGACTTCGCGAACATCTGCCGCGCGGACGGATATCTCTTTGCTGCGCCCATCTATGTGAGCAGCCAGAAGGCGCGCGACGTGATCTTGCAGGAAGGCACGGTGCGCGAAACGTATGAACTCGCGCGCTCGGCGGACCTTGCGCTGCTGACGTGCGGGGACCTCACTGAATCGCTCGTCGTGACGTATGGCATCGACAATCCCGACCAGTTGCGCACGCTCGAAAAGGCGGGCGCGGTGGGGGACATGCTCGGTCATTTCATGGATGAAGACGGCGAGTTGATCGACCATCCGCTGAATCGCCGCACCGTGGCGATCACGCTCGACGACTTGCGCAAGATTCGCCGCGTGGTTCTCGTGAGCGGCGGCGCAAAGAAGTTTCACGTCACGCGTGCGGCATTGCGCGGGCGCTATCCGTCGGTGCTCGTCACCGATGAAGACACCGCGCGACGTCTGTGCGATGAACCCTGAAGAGTCCATGACACCGATCGACAGAAACCGCGAATTCGCCGGCAAGACCGTGCTCGTGACCGGCGCGGGAAAGGGCATCGGCCATGCGACGGTGCATCTGCTGACCGAGCGCGGCGCGCGCGTGATTGCGCTGAGTCGCAGCGCGACGGATCTCGCCGCCCTTGCAAGCGAGACCGGTTGCGAGACCATCGCCGTCGATCTGGCCAATGCCGAGGCAGCCCGCGAGGCGGCGCGCGCGGCGCAGCCGGTGGACCTGCTCGTGAACTGCGCGGGCCTCGTCGAATTGCAGCCTTTTCTCGATACCACCGTCGATGCCTTCGATCTCACGATGCACGTCAACGTACGCGCTGCGATGATCGTGGCGCAGGAGTGCGCAAGGAGCATGATCGCGCGCAAGGCGGGCGGCGCGATAGTGAACGTGTCGAGTCTCTCGGCGAATGTGGGCTTGCCGCTGCACGCATCGTATTGCGCATCGAAGGGCGCGCTCGATGCCATGACGCGCGTGATGGCTGTCGAATTGGGACCACACGGCATCCGCGTGAATGCGGTCAACCCGGTCGTGACCATGACGCCGATGGCCGAGAAAGCCTGGAGCGATCCCGCGAAATCCGGCCCCATGCTCGCGCGCATTCCGCTCAATCGCTTCGTGCAGCCGGTGGAAGTGGCGCGCACCATCGCGTATCTGCTCGGCGACGATTCCAGCATGGTGAGCGGCGTGAGCCTCGCGATCGACGGCGGCTTTCAGGCGGGATAGTTCACGACGCATCGAACAGATTCAATCGATTTAATCGACTCAATCGACTCAAACGAACAGCACGAAGGAACGACAATGGAAGCACTGGTTCTAGAAGAAGCACGCCGCATCAGCTTGCGCCCGTTCAGCTTGCCGCAGGTCGTGGGGCCGCGCGATGTGCGCATACGCATTCACACGGTCGGCATTTGCGGCAGCGATGTTCATTACTATCAGCACGGCCGCATCGGTCCGTTCGTCGTCAATGAGCCGATGGTTCTCGGGCACGAGGCATCCGGCACGGTCGTCGAAGTCGGCGAGGAAGTGACGAATCTGAAGGCGGGCGACCGCGTATGCATGGAGCCGGGCGTGCCCGACACGGAATCGCGTGCATCGCGCGAAGGCATGTACAACCTCGATCCGAAGGTGCGCTTCTGGGCCACGCCGCCGGTGCACGGTTGTCTCGCCCCTTACGTGGTGCATCCCGCCGCGTTCACCTACAAGCTGCCGGACAACGTGAGCTTCGCCGAGGGCGCGATCGTCGAGCCGCTTTCCATCGGCTTGCAGGCCGCGAAGAAGGCCGCGATCAAGCCCGGCGATGTGGCCGTGGTGCTCGGCGCGGGCACCATCGGCATGATGTGCGCGCTGGCCGCGCTTGCCGGTGGCTGCAGCCGCGCGATCGTGTGCGATCTCGTGCAGGAGAAGCTCGACCTGATCGGCGGCGTGCAGGGCGTGACGGCGGTGAACATTCGCGACGAGCGCGTGCAGGACGTCGTGGCGCGGCTGACCGACGGCTGGGGCGCGGATATCGTGTTCGAGGCAAGCGGCAACGAGAAAGCGTTCGAAGGCATTGTCGATCTGCTCTGCCCGGGTGGCTGTCTCGTGCTCGTCGGCATGCCGCAGCGCGCCATTCCTTTAGATGTTGTCGCGGTGCAGATCAAGGAAGCGCGTATCGAGTCCGTATTCCGTTACGCCAATATCTTCCCGCGCGCCATTCAGTTGATTGCATCGGGCAAGCTCGACGTCAAGCCGTTCATTTCGCGCACGTTCCCGTTCGCGGAAGGCATCAAGGCTTTCGAAGAAGCGGCGAGCGGCGTGCCGACGGATGTGAAAGTGCAGATCGTGATGGAATGACGAAGCGCTAACGATACATGACGGGAGACGCGATCATGAGCACGGCATCGGCTGACAGCAGTGACGAAATGACGGCAATCGTATGCCGCGCGCCGAAGGATTATCGCGTCGAACGTGTGAAGCGCCCGCGTGCCGCACGCAATGAGCTGGTGATCCGCATTGCTGCGTGCGGCATATGCGCGAGCGACTGCAAGTGCTGGTCGGGCGCCAAGATGTTCTGGGGCGGCCCGAATCCGTGGGTCAAAGCGCCGGTTATACCCGGCCATGAATTCTTCGGCTATGTGGAAGAACTCGGGGAGGGCGCGGCCGAGCATTTCGGCGTGCAAGTCGGCGACAGACTGATCGCCGAGCAGATCGTGCCTTGCGCGAAGTGCCGCTATTGCAAGTCCGGTCAGTACTGGATGTGCGAAGTGCATAACATCTTCGGCTTTCAGCGCGAAGTCGCCGACGGCGGCATGGCCGAATACATGCGCTTTCCACCGACGGCCATCGTCCACAAGATACCGGACGGTATCTCAATCGAAGACGCGGCCATCATCGAACCGCTTGCTTGCGCGATTCATACGGTGAACCGCGGCGATATTCAATTGAGCGATGTCGTCGTGATCGCAGGCGCAGGCCCGCTCGGACTGATGATGGTGCAGGTTGCGCATCTGAAGACGCCGAAGAAGCTCGTCGTCATCGATCTCGTCGATGAGCGCCTCGCGCTCGCTCGCGAATACGGCGCGGATGTCACGATCAACCCGAAGAACGACAACGCGCTCGAGATGATCCGCTCGATCACGGATCAATACGGTTGCGACGTGTATATCGAGACTACCGGTTCGCCTTCGGGTGTGTCGCAAGGTCTCGAACTGATTCGAAAGCTGGGGCTTTTCGTCGAGTTCTCGGTGTTTGGAAGCGATACGACCGTCGACTGGTCGATCATCGGCGATCGCAAGGAGCTCGACGTGCGCGGCGCGCATCTCGGGCCGTATTGTTATCCGATCGCGATCGACCTTCTGGCGCGCGGACTGGTGACGTCGAAGGGCATCGTCACGCACGGATTCACGCTCGAAGAATGGGACGCGGCCATCGCGGTTGCCAATTCACTCGATTCGATCAAGGTGCTTTTGCGGCCCAAATGATCGCCGTCTAAGGACGAGTGAGTTGGTCTCCGAAGACCTGCTCACATTCGGATTCTGGGGGAGAACGCAAGGACGCTTCGCTTTGGCGCGCGGTTTGCTCTTATCAGCAAACGACCAACCGCTGGACCGCTCTCCCAGGACATGGCAGTGAACGCGCTCTTCCATATTCGGGTGCTGACAGACGCACTCTCCGGGTGTGCCGAAGACGGCATCAGGATTCACATTGCGCCCGGCGTCTACGAAGCGCATCAAGAGGACGACACGCTCGTGTTCGTCGATGCCGACCCACGCATGCGCGGGTCGGTCTCCGTGGACCTTTGCGAGTATCTGGAGACCACCATCTTTCCGGAAGAGCTCGCGCGTAAGGGGCTCATCGAGATCGTCTGATTCTGGATGAGACGCACGTTGAACAACTCACTGATGGGGCAGTTCGGTCTCTCGTTGTAAAGCAACTAACTGTCTTTCTCCACCGCCGCCATCCAATCCGAACAGCATATTGGTTCACCCTGAAAATCCGTAAAGCAGACCGGTTTTTTTCATTCACGCTCTTTTCTTAAACCAGCGCTACAATCTCTCGTCCCTATACGGCCAGCCGCACGTGTCCTTGCGTCATAGCGCCCTATACCGGCCTCAACGCACAGCACCGTCCGGCGCCGATTGCCGTCGCACGCAGCCCCGCGATCGCGCGATTCGCCAATACCAACGCATAAGCCGGAGCCGCTCATGACTACGCTTTCCATCAATGGTCAGTCACACACTGTCGACGCGCCGCCAGACATGCCGCTTCTTTGGGTGTTACGCGACCTGGTCGGCTTGACCGGCACTAAATTCGGCTGCGGCATTGCCCAATGCGGCGCTTGCACCGTGCATCTCGACGGCGTCGCGGTGCGTTCCTGCGTGCTGCCCGTCGCGGCCATCGGCGACAAGAAGATCACGACGATCGAAGCTGTCGGCGCAACGCCTGCCGGCAAGAAAGTGCAGGACGCATGGAATCAACTCGATGTCGTTCAATGCGGCTACTGCCAGTCCGGGCAAGTGATGTCCGCTGCCGCGTTGATTGCAGCTGTCCCCAATCCGACCGATGCCGATATCGACGCCGCCATGACCGGCAACATCTGCCGCTGCGGCACATACAACCGCATTCGCGCGGCCATCAAGCAAGCAGCGAAGGGAGCGTGACATGTCGCGAGGACTACTCGAAGCGGGACGTCATGCGGCTTCCGCCGGATTTTCGCGCCGTTCGTTTCTGAAGCTCGGCCTGACCGCCAGTGTGACCGCGAGCGGCGGCTTTCTCATTGGCTTCAGCTTGCCCGCCGCCAGTCAGGATCAGAGCAAAGGCAAGTCGGTCATCGGCGGCGATGGCGTGGAGCCGGCTCAAGCGGGCGTCTTTGCGCCCAACGCTTTCGTGCAGATCGACAAGACCGGCAAGGTCGTGCTCATCATTCCGAAGGTGGAGATGGGGCAGGGCGTCTATACGTCGTTGCCTATGCTCATTGCCGAAGAACTCGAAGTGCCGATCGATAGCGTCACCATCGACCATGCGCCGCCCGACGAAAAGCTCTTCATGGATCCGCTGCTGGGCGGTCAGTTGACAGGCGGCTCCACGTCCGTGCGCTATGCGTGGGAGCCCATGCGCAAGGCCGGCGCGGCAGCGCGCATGATGCTGGTCGCGGCGGCCGCGCAGCAGTGGCAATGCGATGCATCGACATGTCATGCACAAGGCGGCAAGGTCGTGCATGCATCGGGAGATCGCACGGCGAGCTATGGCGAACTCGTGCAAGCGGCGGCAAGCATGCCGGTGCCGCAAGACAAAGATATCAAGCTCAAAGACCCGAAAGACTTCAAGATCATCGGCACGAAGGTCAGGCGCCTGGATTCGCCGGAAAAGGTGGATGGCACGGCAATGTTCGGGCTGGACGTGCGCTTGCCCGACATGGTCTATGCGGCCATCGTCAATTGCCCGGTATTCGGCGGCAAGCTCGTTTCCGTCGACGATAGCAACGCGCGAAAGATTCCCGGTGTGCGGCAAGTGATCAAGTTCGACAACGGCGTTGCGGTCGTCGGCGATCACACGTGGGCTGCGAAGCGAGGCGCCGCGGCATTGTCCATTCATTGGGACGAAGGCGCGGACGGCAATCTATCGACGAAGCAGATCATCGACGAACTGGCGGTTGCATCGCAGAAGTCAGGCGCCGTCGCCCGAAAGGACGGCGATGTCGGGAAGGGATTCAATGACGCCAAGACACGCGTCGATGCCGTCTATCAACAGCCGTTTCTCGCGCATGCCACGATGGAGCCGGTCAACTGCACCGTGCATGTACGCCCCGATGGCTGCGATGTCTGGCTCGGCACGCAAGTGCCGACGCGCATCGTCGACACGGCGGTGGCCATCACCGGATTGCCGCGCGAGAAGATCGTATTGCATAACCATCTGCTGGGCGGTGGTTTCGGCAGACGGCTCGAAGTCGACATGGCGACTCAGGCGCTCAAGATCGGCAAGCAAGTCGGCACGCCGGTGAAAGTCACATGGTCGCGCGAGGAAGACATCCAGCACGACATGTACCGGCCTTACTACTACGACAAGCTCTCCGCCGGCCTCGATGCAAATGGCAAGCCCATTGCGTGGACGCATCGCATCGTGGGCTCGTCCATCATGGCGCGGTTCGCGCCGCCCGCATACAAGAACGGTATCGACCCGGACGCGATCGAAGTCGCGGCCGACCTTCCATATGACTTCCCGAATCAGGTGATCGAATACGTGCGTCAGGAGCCGCGGCATGTGCCGACTGCTTTCTGGCGCGGCGTCGGCCCGACGCGCGGTACGTTCGTCGTCGAGAGCTTTATCGACGAACTCGCCGTGCAAGCGAAGATCGATCCCGTGCAGTACCGGCGCGACCTGCTGAACAAGACACCGCGCGCCCGCAATGTGCTCGATGTCGCGACGCAGGCGGCCGGCTGGGGCAAGACATCCATGCCGCAGGGCCAGGGACGCGGCGTATCGGTCATGCATGCGTTCGGCAGTTTCTTTTCGATGGTCGCCGACGTCACCGTCAACAAGGACGGCGAAGTGCAGGTCAATCGCATCGTATGCGCGGTGGATTGCGGCATGGTCGTCAATCCCAATACGGTGGAAGCGCAAGTGCAGGGCGGCATCATCTTCGGCATCACGGCCGCGCTCTATAGCGAGATCACCATTGAAAACGGCCGCGTGCAGCAGAGCAACTTCACCGATTACCGGATGCTGCGCATCGACGAAACGCCGCCTATCGAAGTGCATATCGTCAAGAGCACCGAAGCGCCGGGGGGTATCGGCGAGCCTGGGACGGCGGCGCTCGCGCCCGCCATCACCAATGCGATCTATGCCGCAACGGGCAAGCGCCTGAGGCAGCTACCGGTCGGCAACCAGTTGCGCAGCGCCTAAGGAGACCCCATGAAATTTGCCCTCAGGCCCTTCACGGCCGCGTTTCTCGCGGCGACTGTCGCGCTCGCGGCAGCGCCTTTGACGGCGCGCGCGGATGCGTCGAGCGACGCGCTCGTCGCTCGCGGTGCTTACCTCGCCAAGGCCGGCGATTGCATCGCCTGTCACTCCGCGCCACGCGGCAAGCCCATGGCAGGCGGCTTGCCCATGACGACACCGCTCGGCGCCATCTACACGACGAACATCACGCCGGACCCGGATACGGGCATTGGCCGCTATAGCGAGCAAGACTTCGCGCGCGCGCTGCGCGAAGGCGTCGCGAAGGACGGCCACAATCTTTATCCGGCCATGCCTTACCCGTCGTACGCGAAGATCAACGACGAGGACATGCATGCGCTCTACGCTTACTTCATACATGGCGTCACGCCGGTCAAGCAGGCGAACCGCGCAGCCGATATCAAGTGGCCGCTCAACATGCGCTGGCCGCTCAAGCTTTGGAACGCGGTCTTCCTCGACAAAGGCGTCTATAAGGACAAGCCGGGCAAGGACGTGGCATGGAACCGCGGCGCGTATCTGACGCAAGGTCTCGGGCACTGCGGCGCGTGTCACACGCCGCGCGGCATCGCGTTTCAGGAGAAGGGGCTCGACGAGAGCAGCACGGCTTATCTGACGGGCGGCGTGCTCGACAACTGGTTCGGTTCCAATCTGACCGGCGAGCACAATACCGGGCTCGGGCGCTGGTCCGAGCAGGACCTCGTCGCGTTCCTGAAGACGGGCGCAAACGCGCACGCGACTGCATTCGGTTCCATGACGAGCGTCGTGAACAACAGCACGCAGATGCTCACCGATGGCGACGTGACCGCGATGGCGCACTATCTGAAGTCATTGCCGGCAGCGGGCGGCAACGGCAACGCGCCTTATTCATACGATTCGAAGGCGACGAAAGTGTCGCTGACGCGTCCGGCATCGGACTCCGGCGCGCGTGTTTATGCGGCCTTCTGCATGCATTGCCATGGCATCGACGGGCGGGGTTTCGCGCCCATGCTCTCGCCGCTTGCAGGCAATCCCAACTTGCTGGAGAAAGATGCTTCGTCGCTGATCAACGTGACGCTGAACGGCACCGAAAACCTCGTCATTCAGGGGGTGCCTGCGCCGTATCCGATGCCTCGCTACGCGCCTGTTCTGAATGATCAGCAGATAGCGGATGTGGTGACGTTTATCCGCGGCGCATGGAACAACAACATGCCGGCTGTGCAGCCCGAGGATGTCGCGAAGATGCGCAAGGCAACGCAGGCAGCGCGATAGTCACCTGTTTTACCGACGCGCGGCATCAGGAAGAAAAATCCATTACGTCCAGATGAATGGAGTTGGATGGATGCGCCAAAAACTTCCGATGCACGCGCGCGCTGATGCGTTCGTAGCCATCGTTCAACGCTTTGAGAAGGCGCTCGTCGCTCGCGCCGACGGGCGCCCAGAAACATTGTTCCAACGCCCTGCGCGTGATGTTGCAGTGAATTTCCCGCTCACGGGAAAACGCGACGAAGCTGACCGTGGCACGGTCCGCCGAAACGGTCGCATTAATGCAGAGCTTGCTTGTCATGATTCGACAGGAGGTTTGCGGTTCGCTGCTTTTATTTTGTCAGAAATCCGTCAGCGTGCGCATGCTCGTTCCGCTGCAACGTACGGCAGCCGCCATACGTGGGCAGCGCGCCTTTCGAACGTTCGTTCGCCCTGTATTGGCATTTCTGGATCGACAAAAGCCGGGCAAGAAAGTGAAACGGTTCTTTTTCAGTTGTACTACCCTTAGAACCGTCTTCGTATGAGCGAGCGCGGAAGCGATCCATCGCGCTCGCAGTGTTCATCTACAACGTCAACACGCAATGCGAGACAGGCGCGCGTTGCGACAAGCCGGAGCGGAGCATGAAGCATCCCTCGCTATTGGATCCGTGGAGCCGTACCCTCGCCATGCTCGACAACCGCTCGAGCCGCTGCACTCATTCCGCGCAAGCGACATCGCCGATAGCGCACTCTACGGCGAGCGGCGTGCGCGGCAACGTGAACACTTCGAACGGTCACGTGCCTGCGGCGAACATTCGATTGCTCGAGCGCCTGAGCGAATCCACCCTCGCGCTTTCATGGCACGACCCGACATCGTTCAATTATTCAGAGCAGGTGTGGGCGCTCTGCACGGCTCGCAAGGGCGGCGTCTGCGCGTTGAGCGGTCAGGCCATTCGCCGTGGACAACCCGTCTACAGGCCGCGCCGAGTCGGCAGTTCAGTGCCGTTGAATAGCGGCGCGATGATCCTTGCGCTCGCGCTCGCGCCCGCCGTTCACGAGTCGACGGAATGATGTCGGGCTCACGCTGTCACTCGACTCAACCGAGCAAAGGGCTATGCATTTTTGAATAGCCGCTGGCACGGTCATACGCAAGCCCCATTCGAAGCACGGCAAGGTCCGTCTGCGCCGCGCCGATGATCTGCAAGCCCATCGGCAGGCCGTTGGGACCGAAGCCCGCCGGCGCGCATAGCGCCGGCAATGAAGCCATCGTTGCCGGTACGACCGCTTCCATCCAGCGGTGATAGGTGTCCATCTTCCGGTCGCCGATGGAAGACGGCCAGTGCATCTCTGCATCGAAAGGAAAGACCTGCGCGGCGGGCATCACCAGGAAGTCGAAGCGTGAAAAGAGCGCGTTGATCGCTCGATACCACGCCGAGCGTTCGCGCACGGCGTCATACACCTGTTCTCCCGAAAGCCGCAGGCCCCGCTCGACTTCCCACACGGCTTCCGGTTTGAGCATCGCGCGGCGGGTCTCGTCGCGGTAAAGGGGCGCGTTGGTACCGGCGAACGTGAAGCTGCGCAAGTCGAGCCACGCTTGCCATAAGCGTTCGATATCGAAGTCCACGCGCGCCGCTTCTACAGAGCACCCTGCCTGTTCGAAATGGCGCAACGCGGACATGCATGTTTCGAGCACGCCCGGTTCCATCGGCAGATGACCGTCGAGGTCGGCCAGCCACCCGATCCGCGTGCCGCGCATGTCGCGTTCGAGCGCGGACGAGAAGTCGGAAGGCGTGTCGCTTCGACGGGAGAGCGGCGCGCGTGCATCGAAGCCTGCCTGAACGGACAGCAGCAAGCCCAGGTCTTCCACTGAGCGCGCGACAGGGCCTACGACGCTGAATTGCTGAAAGAAGACATCGTCGGCGGGACCATAAGGCACGCATCCGGGCGAACTGCGGAATCCGAACACGTTGTTGAATGCGGCGGGCGTACGCAGCGAGCCCATCATGTCGGTGCCATCGGCGAAAGGCAGCATGTGAAGCGCGACTGCAACGGCCGCGCCGCCGCTGCTCCCGCCCGCCGAGCGCGATGGATCGAACGCATTGCGCGTGGTGCCGTACACAGGGTTATAGGTATGACCGCCGAGTCCGAACTCAGGCGAGTTGGTTCGCCCGATAAAGATGGCGCCGGCACGCCGCATCCGCTCGAACACGATGGCATCCGCCTGACTGACTTCGCCCGCGAAAATGGGCGACCCCTTGGTGGTCACCATGTCTGCGACAGGCAGAATGTCCTTCGGCGCTTGAGGAAATCCGTGCAAGGGCCCGAGATTTACACCGCGCGATAACTGCGCGTCGCGCTCCTGCGCGAGAGCGAGAAGCGCATCGCCGTCTTGCATGGCGACGATCGCATTGACTTGCGGATTCAGGCGGTCCACTTGCGCAAGATACGCCTGCATGACTTCCACGCATGAGACGTCGCGGGCTTGAATGGCTCGGGATAGCGCGCACGCATCGAGCGACACGATATCGGTTTGCGCATGCGAATCAGAGTGCGTTGTGGGCATCGCGTCTTTCCTTCGAACTCTCGTCGCGCTTGCCGGTGAGCATGGCGCGCTTGCCTGCGAAGCCAGGCGTCTTGCGATACACGAAGCCATGTTCGAGAAGCGCCCGCTTGACGAGTCCGGCGCTCGTGTAAGTCGCAAAGGTTGCATCGGGCTTCGCGAGGCGTGCCAGCATGGCAAAGGTGTCGGGCGTCCACATGTCCGGATTCTTTTTCGGCGCGAAGCCGTCGAGATAGATGGCGTCCGCCGTGAAGCCGAGTGCCAGCGCCAAAGGCCACGCATCCGCGATATCGGAGAAGATCAGCGTCAATGCGAGCGCGCCCGATGCAAAGATCAGTCGATGCACGCCCGGACTGAGCGGCGGCCATGCGCAAGCCAATTCATCCGCGAGCGGGCCGATGGATGCATCGTCGATAATCGCCGCGTGCGCGCGCCTCAAATCGTCTGCGCTAAACGGATGCTTCTCGATCGACACGAATTCGAGTATCTTCGGGCGATGGGGATGCGTACGCCACATCGACCAGGTCGCCAGAAAATTGACTCCCATGCCGAAGCCGGTCTCGATGACGTTGAAAGAGGCTTGTTCCCGCCACCGTTCAGGCAGGCCATTGCCTTGCAGAAAGACATAACGTGCTTGCGCGAGCGCGCCCGACGCACTGTGATAGATGTCGTCGTGCCTCGGGCAATAAGGTGTGCCGTCGGCGCGAAAGGCGAGCGACGCCGGCATGATCGGCGTCGTCATGTCTGCGGCGGCTTATCCAGTGCAATGCCTAATTCACTCGCCATGTGCTCGACCATCGCGCGCAATTGCGTCACCTCTTGAGCGAGCCGCTTGTGGTCCGCTTTCAGCGCCTCGAACTCCGACAAGGAATGCGATGCACCCGCTGACGCCTCTTGAGAAGGCGCGTCGCTCAGGCTCACTTCTCCGCATAGCAAGTGCATCCAGCGGCTCTCGCGCTCGCCCGGCGTACGCGGGAGCTTGACCACGCGAGGCGGATCGCTTTCGGCGAGTTCTTCGAGAAAGCTTTCGACTGACGATATATCGGCAAAGCTATGCAAGCGCGCGCTGTTCGCACGCAGTTCGGCCGCTGTTTGCGGTCCGCGCAAAAAGAGCGTCGCCAGCAGCGCGACGGACTGGCTCGGAATGCCCATCACGCGATTGATGTTGTGCTCGAAACGCGGCACGCGGCTGCTGCTGCCCTCGATGACGAGCGAAAGGCGCTTCAGGCCGTCGATGGTCGTCAGCACTTCGTCTTCGGTCACGCTCATGACGGGCGAACGCGCGGTCTTCTGATTGCAACCCGCAGTGAGTGAATTCAGCGACAGAGGGTAGGTGTCGGGCACCGTCTGCTGCTTTTCGACGAGCACGCCGAGCACGCGCGCTTCGAGCGGTGTGAGTTCGCGCAAGCCGGAACGAGGGGCGCCTTGAAGAGGTGTGTTCATGAACGGTCAGAATGATTCGCCAGGATCCCCATGATACCGGCGCGACGCGTGCCGACGAAGCGCACCGCCGTGCGGCATGACATTGGCTGTGGCAGTGTGCAGGTGTGTGCATGCGGCGGCGGGGCCGCACTCTTTTGGTGCAGCCGTGATTTAATTGCCCGACGTTTCTTCCATGCGTTCAACGAATTAGACGTTCGCTTACGACTTGGCATCGAAGTTGCTCGTTCCAATCTCGGCACTGGGCCGCCCGCGCAATGGATGCAAGTAGCATCGCGCTTCGAGGTCGCCTATGAAACCCGCAAGCCGAATGCGCCGCACGGTCATTCGGTGCGCCGCGTCGTCAGGCTCTTCAAGTGATTGCGAGTGCAACCAGAATACCAACCACAAGGGGATCCGTTCCCGGCACGCACTTGATAGGAAAGACCCGCCATGACGCAAGCATTCTTCAACGAGATGTTCGAGCAAAGCCAGCTCGAAGCGCGGGGAGTACCGGCGTCGGCATTTCCTGCCGCGGGCGAACCCCGCACGCACTACCGTGAATTCATGGAGTGGCTGAGCGCGCAAAGCGAAAGGCAGATCGATCTCAAGCGCGCGGAGGCGGACCTGAATTTTCGCCGCGTCGGTATTACGTTCGCGGTGTACGGCAAGAGCGACGTACCGGGCATCATTCCCGAACGCACTATTCCTTTCGACGTCATTCCGCGCATTTTTCCGGCGGATGAGTGGAAGGCGCTCGAACGCGGTCTGAGGCAGCGCGTGAACGCGCTCAACCGCTTCATCCACGACATCTATCACGATCAGGACATCATTCGCGCGGGCATCATCCCGGAAGCGCAAATCGTGGGCAATGCGCAGTATCGGCCGCAAATGCGCGGCGTCGATGTGACGCGCGATATCTACGCGCATATCGCCGGCATCGATATCGTGCGTGCCGGTCAGGGCGAGTTCTATGTTCTCGAGGACAACTTGCGCGTGCCCTCCGGCGTGTCGTACATGCTGGAAAACCGCAAGATGATGATGCGGCTCTTTCCCGATCTCTTCGCGCGTAACCGCGTCGCGCCGATCGCGCATTATCCGGACTTGCTGCTCGATACGTTGCGCGCGGCTGCGCCCGCCGGCGCGGACAATCCGACCATCGTCGTGATGACGCCCGGCATGTACAACTCCGCGTATTTCGAGCACGCATTCCTTGCGCAGCAGATGGGCGTGGAACTGGTGGAAGGGCAAGACCTCTTCGTCGACGGCGGCTATGTCTATATGCGGACCACGCAAGGTCCGCAGCGAGTGGACGTCATATACCGGCGCGTCGACGACGACTTTCTCGACCCGCTCGTCTTTCGCCCCGATTCGGCATTGGGCGTTGCCGGGCTGATATCGGCTTATCGCGCGGGACACGTTTCATTGTGCAATGCGGTTGGCACAGGTATCGCGGACGACAAGTCCATTTATCCCTATGTGCCGGACATGGTGCGCTTCTATCTCGGTCAAGAGCCGATCCTGAATAACGTGCCGACATGGATGTGCCGCAAGCCCGATGACCTGAAGTACGTACTGGATCATTTGCCGGAACTGGTCGTCAAGGAAACGCATGGCGCGGGCGGCTACGGCATGCTGGTCGGGCCGTCGTCCACGGCCGCGCAGATCGCCGAGTTTCGCGCGGTGCTCGAAGCGAATCCCGAGAAATACATTGCCCAGCCGACACTCGCATTGTCCACCTGTCCGACCTACGTGGAAGCGGGCATCGCGCCGCGTCACATCGACTTGCGTCCGTTCGTGCTATCGGGCACCGATGTGCGCATGGTGCCGGGAGGACTGACGCGCGTTGCATTGCGCGAAGGGTCGCTCGTCGTCAATTCGTCGCAAGGCGGCGGAACCAAGGACACGTGGGTATTGGAACGCTAGAGGAACGTTAGAGGAACGCTAGAACACGCAATCGAGACCTACACAATACATACGCGAGACTACCCATGCTGAGCCGTACCGCGGATCATCTCTTCTGGATGGCGCGCTATACCGAGCGTGCCGAAAATACCGCGCGGATGCTCGACGCGAATTATCAACTGTCGCTTTTGCCTCAATCCGACGAATATGCGGAACTCGGCTGGCGGGCGATGCTCTCGATCTCCGAGTTGAGCGGCATCTATTCCGCCGCGCATCGCAGCATGAAAAGCCGCGACGTGATCGACTTCATGGCGCGCGATATATCGAATCCGTCGTCCATCGTCAGTTGTCTGCGTGCGGCGCGCGAGAATGCGCGAGCCGTGCGCAGTTCCACTAACAGCGAGCTATGGGAGACGCTCAATACGACATGGCTCGACTGTCAACGCATGCTGCATGACGGCATTCTGGAGCGGGAGCCGTACACGTTCTTCGAGTGGGTCAAGTTTCGCTCGCACTTGTCGCGCGGCGTTCAGCTCGGCACGCTCGTCAAGGACGACGCGTTTTACTTCATGCGTCTCGGCACCTTCGTCGAGCGTGCCGATAACACGGCGCGCATTCTCGACGTGAAGTTCGAGATGATGGAGCAGCGCGCCGACACGTCCGCGCAGCCGTTCGACTATCACCATTGGACCGCGGTGCTCGGCTCCGTTTCGGGCTTCGAGGTGTATCGCAAGGTCTATCGCGATGTCATTACACCGGAACGCGTTGCCGATCTGCTCATTCTCTATCGCGACTGGCCGCGTTCGCTTGCGGCGAGTCTCGCGGAAGTGGAGCAACTCATTATTCACGTGACGAAAGGACGCGATGCCGAAGCCGTGCGGCTTGCGGCGCAACTCAGTGCGGAACTGAGAAACGGCGATATCGGCGAGATCCTGCAAGGGGGCTTGCACGCGTACCTCGTGAGTTTTCTCGCACGCGTGAATGAGCTCGCGAGCAGCATCAGCCGCGAGTTTCTATTGCCTATCGCGGCCGAGGTGCCTCCGGAAAGTCAGAGCCAAAGTCAAAGTCAGACACAGACGAACGGCGGATCGCAAGCTCAGTCGCAAGCGGAATCGCCGGTGCAGTCACAACGTTCGTCGAGCTGAACCGTGCGTTCAACGCTTGGCCGCCGCGGCGACGACACGATGAACGAAGCGCAGCTTGTCGATGACGGGCGGGGCGAGCGTGAACGGATAGCCATCCGGCATGCCGAGACTGCGGTTCAGGCTATTGAGCGCATACGTGAGCGGAAACCAGCGTTTCATCAGGTCATCGAACGTGCTTTCCTCGATCGGCGTGGTGTCCGTCAGCGTCGGTTCGTGCGGGCTTTCGGGCACGAGAACCAGACCGCACGATACGGCCGTGTCCATCGTATCGACGATATGCAGGTAATGCGCCCATGTCTCGGCCCAGTCTTCCCACGGATGCATGGTGGCATACGCGCTAATGTAATTCTCTGCCCAGTTCGGCGGCGGACCTTCCTTGTAATGGCGATCGAGCGCGGCCCCATAGTCCTGCTGTTCATCGCCGAACGCGGTGCGGAACGGCGCGACGCGCGGCGTGTCCGCAATCAGGCGATCGAAGAAATAGTGCCCTGTTTCGTGGCGGAAATGGCCGAGCAACGTGCGGTACGGCTCATGCATTGCGGAGCGCACCTTCTCGCGATGCGCGTCATCGGCTTCCGCGATGTTGAGCGTGATGATCCCGTTGTTGTGTCCTGTCATGACGCCGCGACCTTCCTCGTCTCCTTCGAGGAACTGGAATTCGAGGCCATGTTCAGGGTCTTGCTCACGCGACTGCACGGTAAGACCCAGTTCGGCGAGCGTAAAGAGCAGCCGGCGTTTGGCTGTCTCCAGCCGATACCAGTAGAGGCGGTTGCCGGGCGTTTCCAGATTGGGGATGGTGCTCGTCAACTGGCACGACGAACAGAGCGGCTCCTCGGAATCCGCAGGAACCATCCAGTTGCACACATTCTCGACCGCGTAATTGTGGCAAGGGCGATAGAGCTGATCTTTGGCGAGCGGATGAAGGCTCTTCCACGCGCTGTCCTCCGTCTCGTCGAATGCACTGATCTGACTCAGTTCGGGAACATAGCCGAGCTTCGCGCCGCAGTTTTCGCAATGCGTATTTTCGAAGAACACAAGTTGATTGCAGCGGTTGCAGTGAAAGGTCTTCATTATGTGAGCCGGAAGGAGGGATCGAACCGGATGTTGCCCGGAAGTCAGCGCCATGGCGCAAACAACGTGCCTCTTGCGAAGGTTCAGGGTCCAGTCGTTAGCTGCAAACGAAAAAAGGAGTCGGTGTGTCCATACGTGTCGCGTTGAACCATGTTACGCATTATCGCTATGACCGGCTGGTCGGTCTCTCGCCGCAAGTCGTTCGCTTGCGGCCCGCTCCGCATTGCCGCACGCCGATTCTGTCGTACTCGATGCGCGTCGAACCGGTGGATCACTTCATCAACTGGCAGCAGGACGCATTCGCCAATTACCAGGCGCGCCTCGTTTTTCCCGAGAAAACGCGCGAATTCAAGGTAACGGTGGATCTGGTGGCCGAGATGGCCGTCTACAACCCGTTCGACTTTTTTCTCGAACCGTCTGCGGAATCCTTTCCCTTCAGCTACGCGTCCGAGTTGCTGCACGACCTCGCGCCTTACATGATCAAGCGCGAACTGACGCCGCGATTCGCCGCGTTCGTCGAAAGCATCGACCGTTCGGCGCAACCCACAGTCGATTTTCTCGTCGGACTGAATCAGCGCCTCTCGCGTGAGATCCGCTATCTCATTCGTATGGAGCCGGGCGTGCAAACGCCGGAAGAAACGCTGGTGAGCGCGGCAGGCTCTTGCCGCGATTCGGGCTGGCTGCTTGTCGAGACGTTGCGGCATCTGGGACTCGCAGCGCGTTTCGTGTCGGGCTACCTGCTGCAGCTTGCGCCAGATGTGAAATCGCTCGAAGGCCCGAGTGGCACCGACGTCGATTTCACCGATCTTCATGCGTGGTGCGAGGTCTTCTTGCCGGGCGCAGGCTGGATCGGTTTCGACCCGACGTCCGGCTTGCTCGCGGGCGAAGGCCACATACCGGTCGCGTGTACGCCCGAGCCGGATAGCGCGGCGCCTGTCTCCGGTGCCGTGGACGAATGCGAAGTCGAGTTCGGGCATTCGATGTCGATCGAGCGCGTGCGTGAAACGCCGCGCGTGACGAAGCCTTATAGCGAGGACGATTGGCAGGCCGTGCTGCGCATGGGCGAACAGGTCGATGCGCAACTCGACGCGTCGGACGTGCGTCTGACGATGGGCGGCGAGCCGACCTACGTCTGCGTGCGCGATCGCGATGCACCGGAGTGGAACACGGACGCGCTTGGTCCGACCAAGCGCGCTTACGCGGTATCGCTGATGGACAAGCTGCGCGCGCACTACGGCGCGGGCGGTTTCCTGCATATCGGGCAGGGCAAGTGGTATCCGGGCGAGCAGTTGCCGCGCTGGGCGCTGTCGCTCTTCTGGCGCGCGGACGGCGAGCCTTGCTGGCACGATCCCGCGCTCTTCGCCGACGAACGGCAGCCCGCGAACTACACCGCGGACGACGCCGCCCGCTTCATTCGTCACCTCGCGGGCAAGCTGTCTTTGAATACCGAATACATCCAGCCGGGCTACGAGGACACGTGGTACTACCTGTGGCGCGAACGCCGTCTGCCTGTGAATGTCGACCCGTTCGACTCCCGCCTGGACGACGAACTCGAGCGCGTGCGCTTGCGCCGGGTATTCGATGCGGGGCTGCCCTCGGTCACCGGCTACGCGTTGCCGATCGCGCGCGAGGAAAGCACGGCGGGCCGGCCGGGCCGCTGGACGACCGGCCCGTGGTTCTTCCGCGATGAGCGGATGTACCTCGTTCCGGGCGATTCGCCGATGGGCTACCGTTTGCCGCTGAATTCGCTGCCGTGGGTTGCCGAAGCGGACTATCCGTGGCAGCACGAACACGATCCGTTCGCGCCTTCGGTGCCGCTGCGTCGCTCCGCCGAACTGCGCATGCAGTACGCCGACCGTGATGCTGCATTCGGCATGCAGCATGCCGCACGCAAAATGCCGGGCGACGCCACGGGGGACGCCACCGGGGACGCCACCGGGGACGCCACCGCCGAAGCAACGCGAGCCACCGCCGCAGCCACTGCCGACGCGAAGAGTCGCATGCCCGAGCGCGGCGAGTCTGCCGGCTGGATCGCGCGTACCGCGGTCTGCGTCGAAGCCCGCGACCCGGCGCGCGCTGCCGGTCCGAAGGTGGAAGCTGCAACGCTCGAAAAGTCAGGGCAAGGCAACAAGCTGATGCACGTGTTCATGCCGCCGCTCGTTGCGCTCGACGACTATCTCGACATGCTCGCGGCCGTGGAAGCGACCGCCGCCGATCTCGGTATTCCCGTCATCATCGAAGGCTATCCGCCGCCGCGCGACGCGCGCCTGAAAGTGCTTCAGGTGACGCCCGACCCTGGCGTGATCGAAGTGAACATTCATCCGGCGTCGAACTGGGCGGAACTGGTCGAGCACACCGAATACCTCTATGGCGCCGCGCACGAGTCGTATCTGAGTCCGGAGAAGTTCATGCTCGATGGCCGGCATACCGGCACAGGCGGCGGCAACCACTTCGTGCTCGGCGGCGCGACGCCGCCCGATAGCCCGTTTTTGCGGCGCCCGGATCTGCTGGCAAGCCTGATCGCGTACTGGCACAACCATCCGTCGCTATCGATGCTGTTTTCAGGGCTATTCATCGGACCGACGAGTCAGGCGCCGCGCATCGACGAAGCACGCAACGATCAGGTGTACGAGCTCGAGATCGCGTTTGCCGAATTGCAGCGGCAAGTCGATCTGCTCGGCGGACGCGGCAGCGCCAAAGTGCCGCCGTGGCTTATCGACCGCATTTTGCGCAACATCCTGATCGACGTGACCGGCAATACGCATCGGGCGGAATTCTGCATCGACAAATTGTATTCACCCGACGGTCCGACCGGCCGCCTGGGTCTGCTCGAACTGCGTGGATTCGAAATGCCGCCGCACGCGCGCATGAGTCTCGTGCAGCAACTGCTGCTGCGCGCGGTCGTCGCCCGCTTCTGGGAGAAGCCTTATACGGCGCGGCTCACGCGCTGGGGCACGGAGTTGCATGATCGCTTCATGCTCGGCACTTTCGTGCAGATGGACTTCGACGATGTGATCGCCGAACTGCGCGACGCGGGCTTTGCCTTCGACAGGAATTGGTTTGCGCCGCATTTTGAATTCCGTTTCCCGGTCGTCGGTGCGTACGAAACAAGCGGCATCGCGATGACGATTCGCCACGCGCTCGAACCGTGGCACGTCATGGGCGAGGAGGGCATGATCGGCGGCACGGTGCGCTATGTCGATTCGTCGGTCGAAAGGCTCGAAGTACGCGTGCTTGGGCTCAACGGCAGTCGACATGTCGTAACCGTCAACGGCGAACCCGTGCCGCTGCAACCCACAGGGCGCGTCAGCGAGTATGTCGCGGGCGTGCGGTTTCGCGCGTGGTCGCATGCGACCTCGCTGCATCCGACTATCGGAGTGCATGCGCCGCTGACTTTCGATATCGTGGATACATGGACCGGTCGCGCGATCGGCGGCTGCCAGTATCACGTCGCGCATCCGGGCGGCCGCAACTATCAGACGTTCCCGGTGAACGCGTACGAAGCGGAGAGTCGCCGGCGCGCGCGTTTCTTCGCGAGCGGCCATACGCCGGGCGCGATGCATGTGGCAACACGCGAGCCTAGCCTCGAATTCCCGTTCACGCTCGACCTGCGCCGCTCATGAAAGCCGTTGACGCGCGCAAGCATGACAAGTGAGGCCATCTTGGCGTTCCAATCGACATTGCCTTTCGATACAACGGCCGCGCATACCGACGCTTTGGCGCTCCTGCGCGCGTTGCCTGTGCGCGAAGGGCATTGGGACGAGTTGCGCGACGCTTCGGGGCACTTGCGAGAGCCGTGGCGGCGGTTCTTCGAATTGCTCGGCGAGCAGGGCATCGCGCGTCTTGACGACGGCGTGGCGGCCGTCGCGCGACAGATACGCGATAACGACATCACCTACAACGTCTATGCCGATAACGGCGAGCCGCGCGCGTGGTCGCTCGATCTCTTGCCGCTATTGATCGACGAGCGCGAATGGGCGGTCATCGAGCGCGGCGTGGCGCAGCGCGCCCGCTTGATGGAGTCGATCGTCGCCGATGCCTACGGTGCTCAAACGCTTCTGCAACGAGGGCTGTTGCCTGCTGCGCTCGTGTTCGGGCATCCGGGTTATCTGCGCCCCGTGAAGGGCTTCGTGCCGGCGAACGGTGGCTATCTGCAGATCGTTGCAATCGATCTCGCGCGTGCGCCGTCGGGCGAATGGACCGTCATTGCTCATCGCACGGAGGCGCCGTCGGGCCTGGGTTACACGCTCGAAAACCGCATGATCGTGGCGAGTCTTTTCAGCGATGCGTTCCGCACCCTGCGCATCAATGGGCTTGCATCGACGTATTCGCAACTCGTCGCGACGCTTGCTCAGGCGGCCCGAGGGATCATGCGCAATGATGAAAGCGCCGGCAGCGACGCGCCTCACATCGCGCTGTTGAGTCCTGGGCCCTTTAGCGAAACGTACTTCGAGCACATCTTTCTCGCGCGTTATCTGGGCGTGACGCTCGTGGAAGGAAAGGACCTGACCGTACGCCACGACAAGCTGTACCTGAAAACGCTGGCGGGCCTCTCGCGCGTGCATGCCGTGCTGCGGCGTCTGGACGATGCGTTCTGCGATCCGGTCGAGTTGCGCGCGGATTCGACCATCGGCGTTCCCGGACTGTTGCAGGTCATGCGCGCGGGCAACGTGGCGGTCTCCAATGTGCCCGGCGCGGGCTTCACGGAATCGCCCGCACTTCATGCGTTTTTGCCGGGCATTGCGCGTGCGCTGCTGGACGAGGAATTGCATCTGCCTACCGTGCCGACGTGGTGGTGCGGCGAAGATGCCGCGCGACGCGAAGCCTTCGAGAAGCTCGATCGCGCTCTCGTGGTTCCCACTTGGCCCGGCATGCATGAGGATGGCGCGCCCGGCATCGAAGCGGGATCGCAGGCGCTTGCGGGCTGGCGGGAGCGCATCGAGCGCGCGCCCGACATGTTCACCGTACAGGAAGACCTGCCGTTTTCGAGTGCGCCGCGCTTTCACGATGGCGCACTCGGCTCTCGCTCGTGTGTCTTGCGTGCCTATGCCATCGCGCGGGCCGACGGAAGCTGGAGCGTGATGCCCGGCGGCTTCACGCGCCTCGCAGCGGACAAGCGCCCTACGGTGTCGATGCAGTTCGGCGGCAGCAGCGTGGATACATGGGTGCTGGCTACCCATCCTGGTCCCGCGGTGTCGCTGCGTCCATCGCCGATGCAGCCCGGTGATTTGCGCAAGCATCGCGTGGTATCGAGCCGCGCGGCGGAGAATCTGTTCTGGGCCGGACGCTATGGCGAGCGCGCCGAAAACAACGTGCGTCTGTGCCGCCTGTTGCTCGGCACGCTCGAAGCCAGTGATGCCGACGAGATGTTTCCCACGCTCGTCGAACTCGCCGCGCAATGCGGACTCATCCCGTCCATCGATACGCTTGCGCGAAGCTCGCCACACGCATTCGAGCGCGTGCTCGTCGCGGGACTGGCGGAGACGGCATCGGCCACGAGCATCGGCGGCAATCTCGCGAATCAGGCGCATGCATGCGGCGAGATTCGCGATCGGCTCTCCACCGATCACTGGCGCACGATTCTCGCGGCGCGTAACGACTTTCGCGATGCGCTCGCGCGCCTCGGCCTCATCACGCCCGACGTGCCGAGGGATTACGACCGCGTGATGTTAAGCGGCGCGCTCGAACAGCTTGCGACTCAACTGCTCGCGATCAGCGGCGCGCAAGGCGATCGGATGACACGCGATGAAGCGTGGCGCATGATCTTCATTGGCAGGATGATCGAGCGCGTGTCGACGATGGCGACGTTCCTGCGCGTGTTCGCGACGCAAGGCACGTTGACGCATCCGGCCGGCTTCGACTTGCTGCTGCATCTTTTCGATACCACGCTTACCTATCGCTCGCTTTATCCTGGCCGGCTAGAGGCGGCCGCGTTGATCGACCTGGTCGTCGTGGACCCGACGAATCCGCGCGGACTCTATGGCGTGCTGATCCGCTTGCGCGCGAAGCTCGATGAGATGATGAAGACCGCGGGCGCAGCACGGCGCGCGCATTTCATCGGTATTTCGCTCGGCCTCGATACCTTGCCGCCCCTCGATGCCTTGTGCAAAGCCGATGAAAACGGACGGTTCGGCGCGCTCGTGCTGCTTTGCGATCGGCTGCTTGCATCGGTGAGCGCGGCATCGAACGAAGTCAGCGCGCACTACTTCAGTCATGCGAATCCTATCGCTGCGCAGGTGTCCTAATGAATGCGACGATCGACAAGGCGCCAAGATCGACGACGCTCGCAGTCACGCATCGCACGACATATCGCTATTCGACGCCCGTCGAGATCGCCCAGCACCTAGCGACTATCCGTCCGCTGCATACGCCGTGGCAGCAGGTCATCGCGCATTCGGAGCGGATAGATCCGGCTCCTTCGTATGTGCATAGCCGTGTCGACGCATTCGGCAACGACCTGCTCTATTTCTCGCTGGACGCACCGCACGAGCGTCTTTCGATGACAAGCGAAACCACGGTGCGTCTGAGTCCACGCTGGACGAAGCTCGACCCGCGAGCGACGCCGCCGTGGGAAGAGGTCGCACGACGGCTGCGCTATACGGCCGGTTCCCCGTTTGTCCGTGAGTCGGAATACTGTTATGGGTCGCCCAACATTCAGCTGACTCAGGCGTTGCGTGATTACGCGTTGCCGAGTTTCGCGCAAGGCACGCCGCTGATCGCGGGCGCAATCGACCTCATGCACCGCATCCATGCCGACTTTACGTATAAGCCCTCATCGACCGCATTCGATACGCCCGCCACGCGCGCCTTCGAACTGCGCCAGGGCGTATGTCAGGATTTCGCGCAAGTAATGATCGGCTGCCTTCGCACGTTGGGCTTGCCGGCGCGTTACGTGAGCGGCTATCTGCGCAACGACCCGCCGCCGGGTCAACCGCGACTGATCGGCGCCGATGCCTCGCATGCGTGGGTGTCGGTGCATTGCCCGAAAAGCGGGTGGATCGACCTCGATCCGACCAACGACGTGCTCGCCGATCTGGACCACGTGACGCTTGCAACCGGCCGCGATTACAGCGACGTGTCCTTGTTGCGCGGCATGATCCTCGGCGGCGGATCGCATCATGTCGACGTTGCCGTGAACGTTCTCGCGCTATAAAAGCCGGCAGAGTTGTGCATTTATGCGCTAGGGCGGCAGCACTTCAACGTTTTTCTATAGCATTGAGTGCTGCTGTCGCCGTTTCGCTTCGTTGACTCTCTCGCTTCGGCCGCAGCGCAGCAAGCGGAGAAAGAGGACGTCATGCAACTTGGAATACTGGTCTATATCGACAACAGCGAGCAGATGCTCGAGGAATTCGGCTGGCTTTATAAGAGCCTGATCTATTCGGGCGTACTCGAAAGTGGCGGGATCGTTGCGGTGTGTCACCCGGCAATTGCGACCCGGTTGCCCGAGGATGCTCGCATCGAGACCATACCGAGCGTGCCTTATGCCGAAGGCAATCCGCCGTGGCACGGTTACGGCTATATCAACTCCGTCGCGAATCTCGCGGAGCCTGCGGTAAGCGAGGCGTGCGCCCGCTTCGACTACATTCTGAAGACGGATTGCGATACGTTCGTTACTCCGGCGCTGAGAGACTTCCGTCCCTCTGGCCTTTGTGCAGGATTCGGCGCATACGCCTACGATGCTTCGGTGCGCGCACGGCTTTCCGAAATATCGGCGCGCTGGGGTTATCCGCACACTGGGCTTCACAACGTCGGCGCTTCGTTGCTCGGGCCATCGGAATGGCTGCGAAACTATCTCGCCGCGCAAACCGAAGCCTGCAACCGGCTGCTCGATGAAGAATTCCGCGATTTCGAAGGTGCGTGGCCCGGCTGGTGCAAGCAGGTCCTCACAATGTATGCAGGCGAGCTCGCCCTGAGATTGACTTACCCGCAGGCCTGCACGCTCGGATTGCTGGACCACTTCTCCTTCGCGGATCGCAAGCTAGGTAGCGACGTCTTGCACATCCATGCGTGGCATACGGACACGTATTGGTCGAAGCATCGCTATCGCAAAGGCGAGTACGCGCATATGGCACTGGAGGAGATCGATATCCGCAGCATCGCCGGCTATTGCCACTGGCTTGCGCAAGCGCCGCTGGAAGAAGTAAAGCGGCGCGCGTCAGAGCGTGCCGCCTAGAAGCCATTCGTCGAGCGAACCCGACTCTCACTTCTTGCGCGTATATCGTACCCAAACGACATCGTTATCCAGCTTCTCAACTGACTCCAGCTTCAAATAAGAGGGCTTCTGCCACTTATCCATGGCCACTTCGAATGACGAAGGATGTGCGTCACGCCCATCGACGAGCGGCATCAGCAACACGCTGACTTCATCCGCCAGTTGCGCGTTGACGAATGCCCCGGACACGTGACCGCCTCCCTCGACGATGAGCTTGTCGATCTTCAGTTCGCGGCCAAGCGTTTCCACGACGCGGTGAAGATCGATGCCGTCCTTGCCGCCGAAAACATATGACGCGCCGATCGACTGAAGGTGCGCGAGATAATCGTCCTCCACGCTCTCCGCCAGGACTTCGACGATATGCGAGTCCAGCGCGGTGTCGGTCTTCCAGCCGACCCGGCCCTTGGGGTCGATCGACACGGCGTACTGGCTCGCGTCGCGCTTCGCGAAATGATCCGTGCGCGGCAGCGGGCTCTTGGCGAGACCGCGTGGATACTCTCGGTCCTTCGCGTGCGAGATTTCCTGCATGGTGACGCGGCCGCATACCCAGGCATCCGCGTCGAAGCTGGCGGCCGTCTCCTCATAACAAGGGCTGGCAAAGTCGAGATGCCAGCCGTCCGTGAGGCTTCGGCCATCCACTGAAGACATCATGTGGCAGACGATGTACATCGGTTCTCCCTTGTCGATCTTGCGCTGAACTCGCTTGGCGTCGGCGTCTCAAACGCCGGGCTTCTCGTCCGGTGGCAAAGGGCCTTCCTGGTCGATGGTGCTGCCCTGACGCCAGACGTCCTTTCCCGCCTCCGAGAGCTTGCCGCTGCTCGAGTCCTTGCCCGCTTCGGTGCCTTCAACGGCCATCTTGCCTCCTGCCTGCTCCTGCGCGGGCAGTTTCTCGCCTTTCTCCGCCTGAATGCGGTCTTCCTGCGATCGTCCGGCATGCGTCGTCATCGTATCCTCCGATTCGTTGAATTGGACACGTTAGACTCGTAGCAAACGGCAAGCCAACCCGCCGGCGCCGCTCGACAATGCGGGCATGCGCCGTATCGGGTCCGGATCACGAGCGCCTGTAGGTCAAACTAAGTAGGGCTACTAACTAAGGGATTAGAACGTCTCCCAGTCGCCGCCATTCGTCGCGGTCGCCACGGGCTTGTGCACCGCAGGTTCGACGCGCTTCGCCATCGGCGTCGGCTTTATCCGCTCCAATGCCGGAGCAGCGGCAGGGCGCTGCACTGTCGGAGCCGTCGCCGGGCTGGGGCGGCTTTCTCTCGACACAGACGTCACCGCATGCGTGGCCACCATGGCTGCGCTCGGGCTCGTGCGAAAGACGCTGACGGCTTTGCGAAGCGCTTCGGCCTGGTCTTGCAGCGAGCCGGCCGCTGCGGCCGCTTCTTCGACGAGCGCGGCGTTCTGCTGCGTGACTTCGTCCATCTGCGAGATGGCCTGATTGACCTGCTCGATGCCGCGGCTTTGCTCGTGCGATGCGGACGCGATCTCGCCCATGATGTCGGTCACGCGCTGAATCGCGGACTGCACGCTGCGCATGGTTTCGCCTGCTTTCGCGACGAGCTCGGTGCCTGCGCCGACGCGGCTGCCCGACGTCTCGATGAGCGCCTTGATTTCCCTCGCCGCGCTGGACGAACGCTGCGCGAGGCTGCGCACTTCGCCTGCCACGACCGCGAAGCCGCGGCCTTGTTCGCCGGCGCGCGCGGCTTCCACTGCGGCATTGAGCGCCAGAATATTCGTCTGGAACGCAATGCCCTCGATCATGCCGATGATCTCCGCGATCTTTCCCGAGCTTTCTTCGATGCCGGCCATCGTCTCCACGACCTGCCCGACGATCGCCGTGCCTTCGTTGGCGACGGCGGTCGCGTTCTCGGCGAGATCGCTGGCTTGACGCGCGTTGTCGGCGTTCTGCTTCACCGTCGAGGTCAGTTCTTCCATGCTCGCCGCCGTCTCCTCTAGCGATGCGGCCTGTTCCTCAGTGCGCGACGAGAGATCCGTATTGCCGGCGGCGATTTCCTTGGTAGCGCCCGCGATGGCGTTGGCAGACGAAGTCACGGCCCCCATGGTTTGCAGCAGCCGGTCCTGCATGGCCCGCACCGATGCCATCAGACTCGCATCGTCGCCTGCCGCGACACGCACGGTCTCCGTGAGATCTCCCGCCGCGATGCGTTTGCACGCGTCTGCGACGTCCCTCGGATCGCCGCCGAGCCTGCGCAGCACATTGCGGATGATCCAGCCCATCGCCACGGTCAATGCAAGGCCGACTACGCCGACGATCGCGAGCATCGCAAGAAGGCGCCGGCCGAATTCACGATTGATGTCGTCGACGTAAGCGCCCGTATAGACGTGCCAGTCCCACGCGCGAACATACTCGCCGTAAGCGATCTTCGGCAGCGCCTCCGTTTGGCCCGGCTTCGGATAGAGGTAATCGGTCAGGTGCGTACCGTCGAGTCCGTGCTTCACGATCGCCGCCGTGAAGTGCTTGCCGGTCTTGTCGACCAGATCGTTGATCTTGTTTTCGGTTTCGGGGCGCATCGGATTGAGCAATTGCAGCATCGTCGAGTCGACGACGAGCAGATAGCCGCTCTGCCCATAGCGCACCGGCCGCAGATGCGCAATGGCCGCGCGCTTGGCTTCTTCGGCGGGCATCGCGCCGCTTTGCGCCTGCTGCACGTAGGAATTCACCACGCTCACGGCGGACTGGACCTGCTCGGCCAGCGCCTGCTGGCGGTCGTGCATCATCAACGTGCGCGTCATGGCCGCGCTCAAGAGCGAGAGCACGATCAAACTCAGCCACACGAACCCCACGGTGCTCCACAGCGTTGCCTTGAAACTCATTCTCTTCATTTGTCCCGCCCTTGCGTTCAACTTTCGTTTTGCCGACATGGTCAATATCGGCTCGTTTGTCGGAAAGTTGAACGTTTGCCTTCGGGCTGGCTGGATGGGTTAGCGCCAATGCAGAACCCGTATCGTCTGATGAATGCGCGTTAACGTACTTAAGTGGCGCCGACTGCCCGGTAACGTATGCGGGGAGACATGGACCAGCCCCGCATAGAGGGATGGCATCTGCCCCATCGAGATACGAACATGGTATTGGTCAAACTAAGCGCACAGGAACTTCAAGTCGGTACGCCCCTTCCGTTCGCGGTCTACTCGGCAAGCGGCAAACTTCTTTTGACGAGAGGCTATTGCGTGCGGTCCGAAGGACAGCGCGACCGGATTCTCGCCGCAGGCGGGTTTCGCGATGAAGACGCGCCGACCGAGCGACCGAATGCGGAAGGCGTCGCATCGAGCGCGCTGCTGATATCGACCGCGAAGCACGACGCGTCCATTAACCGTCCGAAGGTCGATCGCGCCGCAGCCGTCACCGGCACATTGCCGAAAACGCTGGAAAGCATGCAGTTGACGCTGGTCGGCTGCGGTCACCCGCCGGTGCAGGCCGAGTTTGTCGGTTGCGTGGCGGGCAGCGCGCTGGTCGTTACGGCAGGCAGCGCGCATGAGTTGTTGGACGCGGGCATGTCCGTCGAATGCAAAGGGCTTCTTGGGCGCAAGATATACCGTTTCTCGAGCACGGTGATCGGACGAAGCGATTCGCCTGTGAAAGTCGTTTATCTCGCGTATCCGCAAGCTGTGCAAACGCATATCGTGCGCAAAGACGTTCGAGTCTCGACCGAACTGGCAGGCCGTCTTATCAGGAACGATTGTGTCGCGGCGGGCTTCGACGTCGCCGTGGTCAACGTCAGCCTCGGCGGCGTGGCGTTGCGCCTGTCGGACGCGCTCGTCAATGTCGGCGAACACTTCAAGCTCGCGCTGCGCCTGCGCGCGGACGGCAAAGTGCATGCGGTGGTGTTCAACTGCGTCGTGCGCAATCTGCGTCAAGCGGCGGGCAGCGTCCTCGTCGGCGCGGAGTTCAGTAACCGGTCCCTCGACACGACCGCGCTGCTCAGGATTCACATGTTCGAGACGGCGACGGGCAGCGCGTCGGAATGATTTGTGGCGACAGGACCCTAATCAATGAAGCATCGACGAGAATGTGTCATTCGCATAACTGACGAATGAGGAACGCAAGCTTCGATGGAACCCGCGTTGCTTGCATCGACCGATTGAACTACTGGTCGCCCGCACGACACTTCGCCCAAAACACGTAAATGCTACAAGCAAACGCTGGCTCGCTTTCGAACGATCGAGCGTATGCGCGGGCGTCTCTATCGTCGAACGCATGCACACATGCGGAACCGGCTATGTGGCCTACCGCACATTCTTTATTTCGGAATGCAAATAACGCATTGAACGTTCGTGGCCGTGGTCCATACTCTAAGCGCCGGGGCAGCGTAGAAAACCGGCCGTCCGTTCTGCTGCAACGCACCCGCTCAGGGCCGCCTTGCAGGTCCTCTTTGTGCGCTCCCTGGGGGGTGTATGGTCTCCAATTCGACTAAGCGACGCGCGTTTCTGAAAGGAACGGCGTCCGCACTCGCTTTCGCATCGCTTCCACGGTGGGGCGTAGCGGCCACTGCTCCGTTTATCAGGCTCGAATGGCAAGTGTTCAAAACCACGCCGCACTACGCGTCGTATCTCAACGCGGTGCGCACGATGAAAGCCTCCACCGACAGAAGGAGTCCCTCATCGTGGCAGTACTGGGTCGATGTTCACAACAATTACTGCCCGCACAGCGCCGCCTATTTCCTGACGTGGCATCGCGGCTACCTGTATTACCTCGAGCAACAGTTGCGAACCGTATCCGGCGATGCAACGTTGACCTTGCCCTACTGGGATTACTACACGTATCCGGTGATCCCATCTGAATTCACGGATACCGCGAGCAGCAATCCACTCTATGTCCCGCGGATCAATACCAATGTCTATCAGGCGCTCGATTTGAGTCCTTTCTCTTCGAGCGTGTATAACTTCCAGCGCGGCACCAGCAACGCATTCGAGCCCAAGCTCGAGAACGCGCCGCACAATCCGGTTCATGACATCATCGGTAACTACATGGCCGATATCGCCACCGCGCCGATCGATCCGATCTTCTACCTGCATCACTGCAATATCGATCGCCTGTGGAACGCATGGTCGCTGCGCTCGACGAGCAGAGTGCCGGTGGCCACCAGCAGCTACTGGAACGGCTACTTCACGTATGCCAAGGGCTTGACCGTCTCGAAGTCCAAAACGCGCACGACCACCGGGATGAGTTATGACTACGCCAACGACACCATGCCCGCTGTGCTGCCGCAACAGGCGCAACAAGGGAGGATCATTCGCGTGCAAGCACAGATCGGCGCCATTCAGGCGCGGCCGCAGACCGGCGCATTCGCGCCGAGCCCCGGGCGCACGGTGTCAGCGACGCGCCGCTCCCTGGGAGGCGTGAAGGGCGTCGTATTGGGCGAGACCTCGATCAGCGCGAGCATCCCGCTTCAGGCCGCCAACGCCACTGCTTTGAAAGACGTGTTGACGTCTTCCCCTGCGGCCGGACTCAGCGAATCGTCGAATGCATTGCAGGCCACGCCGCAGGCAAAGAGCGGGTTCCAATACGTGAAGGTCGTGCTCGATGGCATCACGATGCCCGCGGCGGCCAGAAAAGGCGGCTTCTTCTATAACGTCTATCTGAGTCTTCCTGCAAGCGGCGACGTCGACGCCGTGAAGTCGCAGCACTTCATCGGTACCTTGGGCGCGTTCCAGATTGGCACCGCTGCGCATCACGGCATGAACGAGATCGACTATGACGTTACCGACGTGCTCGCGCGTCTCGGCATTTCTAATGTGAGCGACGTCGTGCTTTCATTCGTGCGCGTGAGCGGGGCAAACTCGCCGAAGGGAATCGCCGTTTCGATCAACGAGGCGCGCATCGAACTCGGCGCGGACGGGCCGTAGTCGGAGATGATCGCTACGCGGCGAACCGCTCGCCGCGTCGTGATCCATTCCTCCGCACTTCAGCGCAGATTGGTTCGCGCCAGTTCGATCAGTTCATCGCCGCGACCGCTGAACACTGCGCGCAGCATGTAGAGGCTGAAGCCTTTCATCTGTGCGAAGTCGATGGACGGCGGAATCGCGAGCTCGTGCTTGGCCGTCACGACGTCGACGAGCGCCGGGCCCGGATGCGCGAACGCATCCCTGAGCGCGCCTTCCAGTTGCTCCGATTGCTCCACGCGCACGGACCAGATGCCCGCGCCCTTCGCAATCTGCGAGAAGTCCGTCTTGGATAGATCGACGTTGGTGTCGAGATACCCCGCAGCCTTCAACTCCATCGAGACGAAGCCGAGCAGGCTGTTGTTGTAGACGATGACCTTGATCGGCAACTCATGCTGCACGGCCGTGAGCAGATCGCCGAGCAGCATGGAAAGCCCGCCGTCTCCGGAAAGCGACACCACCTGCCGTTGCGGATTCGCCGCCTGCGCGCCGAGCGCCTGCGGCATGGCGTTCGCCATCGAGCCGTGATTGAACGATCCGTGCAACTGACGCTTGCCGTTCATCGACAGATATCGCGCGGCCCATAGCGTGGGCGTGCCGACATCGACGGTGAAGATGGCATCGTCCGCTGCGGCCTCGTCGACGAGTTTGGTCAGATATTGCGGATGGATCGGGCGGTCAGGCGCGGATGGCGTGGCGAGATGGTCCAGCTCCTTGCGCGCATCGGCATAGTGTTTCAGCGCGTTTTCCAGGAAGCGCCGCTGCGTCTTGCGTTGCAGGCGGGGCATGAGCGCCGTGACCGTTTCCTTCACCGTGCCGATGAGACCGAGCGCGAGCGGCGCGCGCCGGCCCAGTTGCGAACCCCGGTTGTCGACCTGAACGATCTGCGCGTTTGGCGGATAAAACGGCCGATAGGGGAAGTCGCAACCGAGCAGCAGCAGCGTGTCGCACGACATCATCGCGTGATAGCCGGAGCTGAAGCCGATGAGTCCTGTCATGCCGACATCGAAAGGATTGTCGTATTCGATGAACGGTTTGCCGCGTAAAGCGTGAACAATCGGCGCGCCGAGCGTATCCGCGAGTGCGACCACTTCGTCATGCGCGCCTGCAACGCCGCTGCCGCACATGATGGTCACCGCATCGCAGCCGTTCAGCATGTGCGCGAGTTTGTCGAGTTCGGCGTCGGCGGGCACGATGGTATGCGGGGCCGTCGGTGTCCAGTGCGCGGGCGCATCGGGGCCTTCGGACAGCGCGACATCGCCCGGCAGCACGATCACCGCGACCCCGCGTTCTTCCAGCGCGGTGCGCATGGCTCGCTCCAGCACGCGCGGAAACTGCGAAGCGTTCGATACGAGTTCGACGAAGTGACTGCATTCGCTGAAATACGTCTGCGGATGCGTTTCCTGAAAGTACCCGAGCCCGATCTCCGTCGACGGAATATGCGCCGCGATCGCAAGCACCGGCTGACGATTGCGATGACAGTCGTATAGCCCGTTGATGAGATGCAGATTGCCCGGTCCGCAACTGCCCGCGCATACGGCAAGCCGGCCCGTGGTCGCGGCATCCGCGCCTGCGGCGAACGCGGCCGCTTCCTCATGCCGCGTATGCATCCAGCGAATGGTGCCTAACGCGTCGAGGCTGTGCGCGAGACCGTTGAGGCTGTCGCCCGTCACGCCCCAGATGCGCTCGACGCCTGCTGCGGCGAGTGTCTTTGCCAGATAGTCCGCGATTGAATGCTTGGCCATGTGCTTTCCTCGGAAGAAAACGCGCACCATGCGCGATGTGATCGACTCAGAAGGCGTCGCTGAAAAGCCAGCGTGACAAACTCACTCCGGAATGATGCGTTCGCGCTTCAGACGATCAAACAGCGCGAAAAACGAGTCAGGTGTGCTCTGATAATCGAGGAAGCCGGCCTTGCGGCTCTTCGTCATGTCCGTGAGTACTTCCATCGGACGTCCGAGGTCCGCATCCGTATGCCACCAGGAGACGAGCTTGTCTACTTCCGGCTCTGCCAGTGCATGCCGCGCCGCGATCTCGGCCCACGTCTTGGCGGCATGCTGCATACGGCTTTCCAGCGGTCTCGTCTCGCCATCGAAAGGCGCAGGCTCGATACCGAAGTAATTGGCGATGCGCTCCCACATCCATTTCCAGCGAAACACGTCGCCATTCACGACGTTGAAGTCTTCGTTGCGCGCTTCGGGCCAGGTCGCTGCCCATTCCAGATGCCGCGCGAGAAGACGCGCGTCCGTCACGTCGGTCAGGTCGTGCCATTGCGCGGCGGAACCGGGGAACACGAACGGTTCGCCGGTTGCCCGGCACATGCTCGCATAGACGGCGAGCGTCACGCCCATGTTCATGGCATTGCCGATGGCGAACCCGATGATGCTGTGCGGCCGATGCACGCTCCATCCGAAGCCGAACTGGCGCGCTGCGTCGAACAAGCGGTCTTCCTGCTCGTAGTAGAAGTTGTCCACGGGCTGCCGGCCTTGTTCCTCGCGGAAGGGCGTGGCCGGAATCTCGCCTCTGGCGTAGGCTTCGAAGGGCCCGAGATAGTGTTTGAGGCCCGTCACGAGCGCCGCATGTTCGAGCGCGCCCGACGGCCCCAATGCCGCGAGGACATTCGCGACCATTGCACCGTTGACGCGGATGTTCTCCGCTTCGGTCGCTTGCCGCGACCATGCGGTGAAGAAGACGTGAGTGAAGTCGCGTCCGCTCAATGCCTGCGCGACCGATGACGCCGACGTGAGATCCGCGACGATCGATTCGACGCCGGCGGGCGCAGGCGTGCGGCCGCGCGAAACGCCGGTGATGGACCAGTCGCCATGCGTTTGAAGGTGTTCGGCGAGATTGCGTCCGATAACGCCGGTCGCGCCGATGATGAGTGCTTGTTTGTCCATTGCAGTCTTGCCGGTTGAATTGATCGATGTGCCAGTGTGACGGAATGCGATGATCCTTGCTGAGGACGTGCATATCGCCATGGCGATGACACGCGGCCGGCAAAACTGCCCTCTTGCCCGCATCGGCGATGTAAGAACTACTCGACGCGCAACGCTGCGACGCCATCGTCTCGCGTAACGCCGTCAGGCACGGGCCAGCGCTTGCCAAGCGCAGTAGAATGCAGCACTCGAAAAAGCGCCGAAGCGCCGGGGTGTCGCCACATGGATGTCAACGATCAGGGTCTCGTCGGTTCTGCCGGTTCAGGCAGCGGACACTTCGAGCGCATGATCGCGGGGGTCAGGGACTACGCGATCTATCTTCTTTCTCCGAACGGTCTCGTCACGAGCTGGAACGTCGGCGCCGAGCGCATCAAAGGCTATGCACCGGAGGAAATTATTGGTCAGCACTTCTCACGGTTTTATACCGAGGAAGACCGCGCGACCGACTTGCCCTCGCGCGCGCTGGACATTGCGGTGCGCGAAGGCAAGTTCGAATCGGAAGGCTGGCGCGTGCGCAAGGACGGATCGCGTTTCTGGGCGCATGTCGTGCTCGATTCCCTGTTCGACGATTCGGGGCACCATGTCGGCTACGCCAAGATCACGCGCGACATTACCGTGCAGCATGAAGCGAGGCAGATCGCCGAGCGTCAGAAAGCATTGGCGCTCGATGCGCGCACGCGCGAATATCACGAGTTGCTGCGGCTTTTCGAGCAGGCGCCGGGCTTCGTATGTTTCTTTCGGGGTCCGAATCATGTGTATCAGCTACAGAACGGCGCGCATCATCGGCTCGCGGGATTCAGGCCGATTATCGGCAAGCCTGTGAGGGAGGCACTGCCCGAGCTCGCAGGGCAAGGCTTCTTCGAACTGCTCGACGAAGTCTACCGATCAGGCCGCCCGTACGTCGGCCGCGCCGTGCCGTTGCGTGTCGACCCTCTCGCGGGCGGCGAGAGCGAAGTGCGCTTCATCGACTTCGTGTATCAACCTATCGTGGACGACGCGGGCGTGGTCGTCGGTATCTTCTCGCAAGGCAACGACGTGACCGATCAGGTCGCAGCGCAAGAGGCGCTCAAACGCAAGCAAGGCGAACTGGAACAGGTCATTGTCGAGCGCACCGAGGCGCTGGAAAGCACGAGCCGCGCGCTGGAACTGGCGAAGGAACTGCACGTCGACAACGCGCGCCTTCTGCGGCTTTTCGAACAGGCGCCGGGTTTCGTCTGCGTGCTGCGCACGCGCGAGCACATATTCGAACTGGCGAACGCGGCGTATCGCAGCCTGATAGGAGATCGCGACCTCGTCGGAAAGCGCGTGCGGGATGCGTTGCCGGAAGTGGTCGAGCAAGGGTTCATCGAAGTGCTGTCGCGCGTGTTCGACACGGGAGAGCCTTTCGTCGGCAAGGCCGTGCCGGTCATGATCCGGCCGCGCGACGGCGCACCGCTCGAAACGCGCTTTCTCGACTTCGTGTATCAGCCCATTGCAGGCAACGACGGCGAAGTGGCCGGCATCTTCGTTCAAGGGCAGGACGTCACGGTGCAAAAGCTCGCGCAGGACGAAGTGGAGCGCTATCAAACGAGCCTCGAAGCGCTGGTCGAAGAGCGCACGCGCGAACTCGAAGAGACGCAAGCCGCGTTGCAGCGTTCGCAAAAGCTGGAGGCCATCGGCAAGCTCACCGGCGGCATCGCGCATGACTTCAACAACATCCTGCAAGTGATCGGCGGCAATCTGCAACTACTGTCCGCGTCCGTTGCCGGCAACGAGACGGCGATCGAGCGCGTGGACACCGCGGCGAGCGCCGTGGAGCGCGGCGCGAAACTGTCTTCGCAACTGCTGGCGTTCGCGCGGCGTCAGCCGTTGCAGCCTGTCGTCACGAACCTCGCGCCCGTGGTCGCGGGCATGGACGACATGCTAAGGCGCGCGCTGGGCGAGTCGGTCGTCATGGAGACGGTCCTGGCGGGCGGGCTATGGAACGTGCAGGTCGACCCGCATCAGCTCGAAAACGTCGTGCTGAATCTCGCGATCAACGCCCGCGACGCCATGCCCGACGGCGGCAAGCTCACCATCGAACTGAGCAATTCGATGCTGGACGACGACTACGTCGCATCGGACGCCGATCTCGAACCGGGGCAGTACGTAATGCTGGCCATCTCCGATACCGGCACCGGCATGACGCGCGAAGTGATGGAGCGTGCATGCGATCCGTTCTTCACGACGAAGCCGGAAGGCGTCGGCACGGGCCTCGGTCTCTCGATGGCGTATGGCTTCGTCAAGCAAAGCGGCGGACACTTCAAGATCTACAGCGAAATAGGGCACGGCACCACGATCAAGATCTATCTGCCGCGCTCGCACGAAGCTCTGGTGCAGACCACGTCGTTCGCAGCGGCGCCGGTCGTCGGCGGCACGGAGACGATTCTCGTCGTGGAAGACGATCGGGCCGTGCAGACCACCGTCGTCGAGATGCTGCGCGAGCTCGGGTATCAGGTGCTCAAGGCCGACAATGCCGAGAGCGCGCTCGGCATCTTGCAGAGCGGCTTGGCCATCGACCTGTTGTTCACCGATGTCGTGATGCCCGGCAAGCTGCGCAGCCCCGAGCTCGCGAGAGGCGCGAAGGCGATCTTGCCGAACATCGAAGTGCTGTTCACCTCCGGGTACACGCAGAACGCGATCGTGCATGGCGGGCGGCTCGACGCCGGCGTGCAACTGCTGACCAAGCCTTATCGGCGCGAACAACTGGCGCGCAAGATCCGGCACATGCTGTCGAACCGCAAGCAGGTCGCGCTCGCGCGTTCGCAGCCGGCACGGGAGAGCGCGCCTCCGGTCGCGCCGTTGCCGCAGCGCTTCGGCGTGCTCGTCGTCGAGGATCACCCCGAATTGCGCGAGATGGCGCTCGAACTCATTCGGGCGCTGGGGCATCGGGTGACGGCAGTCGCCAGTGCGGAGGAAGCGCTCGCTTCCTTCGCCAAGGGCGACTTCGACATTCTCTTCACCGATGTCGGGTTGCCCGGCATGGACGGCGTCGCGTTGTCGCGCAGGCTCAAGGCGGAGCAGCCCGGCCTGCGCGTGATCTATGCGACCGGCTACGGCGAGGCGATCGAAGCGGGCGCCGACAGCATCGGCACGGTTTTGGCGAAGCCTTATACGCTCGCGAGCCTGAACGCGGTGCTCGCGCAGTTTTCCGAATCGGCGTCGGACGGGCACGCCGCCAGAGACGGCTCGCTATAGGCTCTTTGGTTGAAGGCTACCAGCGCGCGCCGAAGCTCTGCCGCAGTTCGTCGATGGCGGCATCGTCGAGCGGCGCGGGGCGCGGCGTGGTCATCAACCAGAGACGCGCGGTCTCTTCGAGCTCCTCGAGGGCATACGACGCATGCGAGACGCTGCGCTCCCACACCACGGGCCCGAGCCGCTCCAGCAGCACGGCGCGCACGTCGGCTGCGCGCGCCGCGATTTCGGCCGCCGCCTGCGGGTCGCCGGGGCGGCGGTATCGCACGAGCGGTACGTGGCCGACCTTCATCACGTAGTACGGCGTGATCGGCGGCAACACGTCCTCGTCGCTCCAGACGCCCGCGAGCGTCAGCGCGACGAGCGACGTCGAATGGGTATGCACGATGCCGCGCGTGTCCGAACTGCCCTCGTAGATTCGCCGATGCAACTCCAGCGTCTTCGAGGGCCGCGCGCCGGAAACGTGCCGTCCCTGCGCATCCACTTTGGCGATCTGCGCGGGATCGAGCCGGCCGAGACAGGCATCCGTCGGCGTGATGAGCCAGCCGTCGTCGCAGCGCGCGCTGATGTTGCCCGCCGTGCCCACGGTGTAGCCGCGCGCGTAGAGACTTTCGCCGACCGTGCAGATTTCCTCGCGTAACTTGGCGTCGCTGGCCGATGCGATGACGGTGTCGCTCACGCGCGCTCTCCTTCGATGTAACGCAGCGCCTTGTCGAAGAAATCGCGCGCGCCGAAGTTGCCGGACTTCAATGCCAGCGCAAGCGGCGTATCGCCGACGCTCACGGTCACGGGCACGCCCGGATCGATGGGCGGCCCGATCTGCAACATCTGAACGCCGAGCGCCTGCACCACGGCGCCCGATGTCTCGCCGCCCGCGACCACGAACCTGCGCACGCCGCGCGCGCGGGCTTCACGGGCGATGGCGGCGAGCGCATCTTCGACGAGCTGGCCCGCCGCCGCGCTGCCGAGCTCTTGCTGCACCGCCTTGACTTCATCGGGCGAAGCCGTGGCGTAGACCAGCACCGGCTGCGGCGCGTGGGCGTCGATGAAGGCGAGCGCGTCGTCGACGACCGCCTCGCCTCGTGCGAGCGCGCGGGGATCGACGCGATACGCCGGCCGCGCCGCGATCCACTCGGCTACTTGCCCGTTCGTCGCCTTCGATGCGCTGCCCGCCAGCACGAGCGCCGGGCCTTCCACGGCGGGCAGGTCCGCTGCCTTGTCGTTCGCCTCGATGAGTCCGGCGCGCCGGAAGTTCTCCGGCAAGCCGATGGCGACGCCCGAGCCGCCCGTGACGAGCGCGAGATCGGCGCAGGCCGCGCCGAGCGTGCGCAGGTCGGCGTCGGTGAGCGCGTCGGCAATGGCGAGCCGCACGCCGTCGGCGCGCAGGGCGGCGATCGCGCCGCGCACGGCATCGGCGCCCGCGGCGACCGTATCGCTCGCGATCAGACCGACCTTCGATTTGCTTTGCCGTTGGAGGACGCGAACGAGATTCGGGTCGCGCATCGGCGTGAGCGGATGGTGCTCCATGCCCGATTCGCTTAGAAGCGCGTCACCGACGAAAAGATGCCCGCGATAGACCGTGCGCTTGTTCTCGGGAAACGCAGGGCAGGCTATCGTGAAGTCCGCGCCGCTTTGCCCGGCGAGCGCATCGAGCAGCGCCTCGGCGACCGGGCCGATGTTGCCGGCATCGGTGGAATCGAACGTCGAACAGTATTTGAAGAAGAACTGGCGGCAACCCTGCGCGCGCAGCCAGTCGAGCGCCGCGAGCGATTGGGCGACGGCATCGGCCGCTTCGATCGTCCGCGATTTGAGCGCGACGACCACGGCGTCCGCGTCGAGGCGCGCGTCCGAGGCGGGGACGCCGATAGTCTGAACCGTGCGCATGCCGCCGCGCACGAGCATGCTCGCGAGATCGGTGGCGCCGGTGAAGTCGTCGGCGATGCATCCCAGGACGGGATGCCGGGTGGATGTGTGCATGTGCGACCTCCGTTGCGACGATTGTACGGGCGAACGGTGCAAAAGCGGTGGCGCAATGCACGGTGAACCCACGCGTTCGCTCAGACCATAACGCAAAGACGCTTACGCCATCGGCCGCAACGTTTCCCACTTCAGGTCGGTGAAGCACGGCCCTTGCGTGGCCTCGCTGAACTTCACGTCGTTATGCTCGGCGTTCCACTCCATCACGAGCACGTTTTCATCGATATCGACGGTCAAGTCCCAGCCGACGCAGCGCGCGAACGGCGCCTTCGCGTGCAGCGCCATGACTTTTTCCACGCACTTGGAAAACGCGGGCAAGGTCACGCCGTCGAAGCGGATCTTCGAATCCGGGTGCGCGTCCACGCGCGTCCAGTCGCTCAGATAGCCTGTGCTGAAAAGCCGCCCGCTCTCCAGATGCACCGGCACGCACACTTCGCTGTCGGGGCGAATATACGTGTCCGCCGACCGGCCGAGGCGCAAGAAGCAGGCGCGCAGCGAGATAGCGCCGGCGTCGTCGACGACCGTCGTCAGCCGCACCGTCGCGACCGCCTTGGACGCGAACTGGTCGAACGTCGCGTGCTGCACGATGAAGCGTTGCAGCACGCCGTTGCCGAGCTGGCTGATGCGCTCGGCATCGAAGTCCTTGCGGTCCATCAGAAAGACGCCCTTGCCCTGCATCGAGTGATCGAGCTTGAAGGCGATCCGGTCCGTCGTGCTGAAAACGAAGTTCGCGACCTGAGATTTGTGAATCGCGATGTGATCGGCCGTGTAGAAGATGCCGTTCACGTAGTAGCCGAGATCGGGGAATGCGTCGTCCTGAAAGAGCAGCCGCGACACGGGCTTCAGATGCGACATCTGTCCGTACAGGCCTTTCATCTTCGGAACGACGATCCAGCCGTAGTAGTTGTCCGGAATCCAGCCTTCCTTGAAATGGCCGTTCAACGCCGTATAGACGTGGAGCCACGGCGCATAGCACGCGTCGCCGAGCACGTCGCGCGCGTACGCATCCGCGAGCCGCAATTGTCCGGCGTTGGTCCTGCCCTGCCTGCTCTCGATGCTGCGCAGCACATCGCGCGCCTCCCGCGCATGCTTCCGGTGAAAGCGATGCTGCGAAAGGTTCTTCCACGAGATCTTGACGAGGCTTGCGACGTACGGTGCGGGCATGGTGGTTCCGCTCTGATCGAGCTTTGTTTGTTTGACTTTATCCAGCGCAGAGCCTACCGGCCGTAACTGACGAAACCCTTAAGGAATGGGATCGTGGCGAGAAACGGCTGGCTTTTGGCGGGCGGCCTGATCAGACGAATGGGGCGGCTTTTGGCATACGAATATGAAGCGGCGATGCGTCGCGCACGCGTCATTCGGCCAGGGACACACATCTGCCGAGCCGCGCGCGATCACGAGCGCCGTCGCCGCCGCGAGTGCGTAGCGTCCGTCAGGCACCACGTTGCAGTATTGGTCGTACCAACGGCTTCCGGACGTTGCAGGCGGTATCGTGACCGCAGTCGATGCAACGCCGCACGCCGTGCCGTCGTACTGACACACCGCGTTGATGTAGGCCCATCCGTTCGAATATTGCCGCGCGCATACGCCGGCATTGGCCCCGTTGACCCAGCCGCATGCGCCGACAGGCGGCGACGCGTACGGATCGACCAAAGGCGGCGGCGCAACCGGCCGGCCGACCGTGGATTCGGAGCGGAGTAGAAGAATTCGCACGTTCGATGCATCTATAACGTTAGTGATCCGAAGGAAGCAAAGAGGACCGGCACATGCGCATGCAACGCAACGCCGATCGAGACAATGCGAAAGAACCAGAAGCGGCCGAATGCCGAAGCCGAATTCAAACGCTCGAAGTGTCTGCGCGAGAGTCGCGCGGACCGAAGCGTCACATAGAGAGAGGCGAACAAAGAATGCGCTTTATCAAGACACGCGACTGCGAATCGAGGATACGAGCACTTTTCCCGGCATACGCGGCGTGGAAAACCCGAATTCGACATACACATGCGCGCCGAGCCCGACACAGAAGCGTACGCGACCCCTCACATCTCGACATAGAGATAACGGCGAACATCGCAACCGGGCTAGACTCGCAACACAAACGCACAGCTGCGCGATACATGCCAGACAAAAAACGAAGCACGCCGGCAAAGATGCGAAAGACCGCACGTTTCTCGGGGATCGTGAATGAAAAGGACGACGCTTATACGCCTGTTCGATGCACCCGCATCGGGCTTCATCTGGGTGGTCGCAATGTGCACCTTGCGCATCGTGCTCGCGCGCGACTGGCTCCAACACCGCATGGCCGCACGCCGCGAGCGAGGCAATCGGGGCGACGTGTCGCCTGATCGCGATATCGCGTACCCGAAAGGCACCTGACGCAATAACGAGCGACAACGATCGCAAAACACAGCGGGCCCTCGAAACGAAGGCCCGCCATGTTCGTTCTCGCACGAAGGACGCGCTAACCGCCCGCCTTGGTCACGCGCCAGACGGCGTTGCCGGCGTCGTCGGCGATGAGAAGCGCACCGTCCTTGTCCTCTGCGAGGCCCACCGGCGCGCCGCGCAACTGCTTCTCGTCCGCCGACACGAAACCGGTGACGATGGGCTTCGGCGCGCCGACCGGCTGGCCGTCCTGGAACGCGACATACGCGACCGCATAGCCCGCGAGCGGCGAACGGTCCCAACTGCCGTGCTCGCCGATGAACGCGCCGCCGCGATACTGCGCGGGCAAGTTGTTGCCGGTATAGAACAGCAGTCCGAGCGGCGCGACGTGCGAGCCGATGGCGTAATCCGGCTTGATCGCTTTCTGGACGAGATCGGGTCTTTGCTGATGCACGCGCTCGTCCACGTGCTGTCCATAGTAGCTATACGGCCAGCCGTAGAAAGCGTGCTCCTTCACCGAGGTCAGATAGTCGGGAACGAGGTCCGCGCCGATCTCGTCGCGTTCGTTCGCCACCGCCCACAGCTTGCCCGTCTTCGGCTCCCATTGCAGCGAGGTCGGATTGCGGATGCCGGACGCGAACACGCGGCTGCCGCCCGTCGCAATGTCGACTTCCAGCACGGCCGCGCGGCGGTATTCCACTTCGAGCCCGTTCTCGCCGACGTTGCTGTTCGAGCCGACGCCCACATACAGCTTCTTGCCATCGGGGCTCGCGAGCAGCGCCTTCGTCCAGTGATGGTTGATGGTGCTCGGCAAATCGGCGAGCTCGACACCCGTGCCGTCGATATGCGTCGCGCCGGCCTGATACGGGAACGCGAGAATCGCGTCGGTATCGGCGACGAAGAGCGTATTGCCGACCAGTTGCATGCCGAACGGCGAATGCAGATGGTCGATGAAGACGTGCTTCTCCCATTCGCCGTTGCCGTTCGCGGGCTTGCGCAACAGCGTGATGCGGTTGCCGCCTTTCGCTTCCTTGCCCGAACGGGTCTGCACCATGCCCGCGATGAGCTGCTTCGGCGTCGTGACCGGCTCTTCATCAGGACTACTTGATTCCGCCACGAGGATGTCGCCGTTCGGCAGCGCGTACACCTGACGCGGATGCTCCAGCCCCGACGCGATGCCTTCTATCTTCAGCCCGTCCGCGACCTTGGGCGTCTCGCCGCTTTTCCAGCCGACGTGCTTCGGCACCTGCATCGGCGGGGCCAGGAAGTTGCGCGCGTCCGGCAGCGGCGGATTCGCGCCGGCCTGCTGCTGCGATTCGTAGGACGCGTGCTCGTTGCATCCGGCGAGGCAGGCCGCAACGGCCATCGAAACGAGGCTTGTGCGCATGATGTTATTCACGGACGGCCTCCGGCAGGTTGAAGCGGTTGAACTTGTCGAAGGCGAGCATCACTTGCCCGGCGCTCAGAAGCACGACCGTGACCACCGAGAGGATGACGCTGAGCGGGACCATCGCGTAGGCATCGCGCGAGTGGACGAACGCGTTCACCACCGCCGCGACGATGCCGAGAAGATTCAGCCAGAAGTCGGTGCGTTCGAGGCTCGTGACCGTGCCGCGCCCGCCGAACCAGACGTGACCGAGATTGATGAAGCGCGGAATGATCGCGATGAGCAGGCCCACGGTGACGAGCCACGCCGCGCCCTTTGCCCAGAAGATGACGGCGTTGATTGCATAGATGATGTCGAAGATCAGCGTGCCGACGAAGAGACCATACGGAATCGGGTTGAGCCACTCGAAAAGCGCCGTGGCCAGGCGCGAGCGGTAGCGCGGGCGGATCGGTTTCATGAACGAGCCTCTTTGTGATTGAACGGAACAGGCGAAAAGCGCCATGCGGCGACGCATGGCGCGTGCCCGTAAGCTGCCACTCTTGTTCCGTCCAGCCACCGCTTCGCGCGCGCCTTACGCCAAGATTCCGTTCGCCCGACGCAACGCCGACGATTCTCTACGCAGCCCTTACGTATCGATGCCGGCGAAACTGATCGTCACGCGCTGAAGCCTCCGTCGATCATGAGACTCGCGCCCGTCACGAACGACGCTTCCGGCCCCGCGACGTACGCCACCATCGCGGCGATTTCATCGGCCTTGGCGTGCCGTTGCACGGCCATCAGCGCGTGCAGGGCGGAGCCGAACTCGCCTTGCTCCGGGTTCATGTCGGTGTCGACCGGGCCGGGCTGCACGTTGTTCACCGTGATGCCTTTCGGGCCGAGATCGCGCGCGAGACCCTTCACGAGTCCTTGTAGCGCCGCCTTGCTCATCGCGTAGGCCGCGCCGCCAGGGAACGGCATGCGATCCGCGTTCGTGCTGCCGATGTTCACGATTCGTCCGCCAGCCGGCATGTACGGCAGAACCGCTTTCGTCGCGACGAACACGGCGCGCACATTCACGGCCACGGTCTTGTCGAAGTCGTCGAGCGAGAAGGCATCGACCGGGCCGAGATACAGCACGCCTGCGTTGTTGACCAGAACGTCGATCTTGCCGAAGTGGCGCGCGGCCTGTTCGATCGCGCGGGTCAGCGCGTCGGCGTCGGCTGCGTCGGACTGGATCGCGAGCACGCGGCCACCGGTCTCCTCGATCTTTGCGGCGAGCGCCGATGCCTGCGCCGCCGATCCGCGATACGTGAACGCGACTGCCGCGCCTTCGGCCGCGAGCCGGCTGACGACCGCCGCGCCGATGCCGCGCGCGCCGCCCGTGACGAAAGCAATCTTGCCGCTGAGACTGTTTGCCATGATCTGCTCCTGCTGGTTGGTTGAAAGTGAAGCCAGTATGGCCGTCGGATTCATCGTCCGGTAGCGCATAATGCGGGCAAGCAGTTTCAACCGGCGGTATCAAGCGAGGGTGCCGTGGAATCGTTCAACTTTCTGGAGTCGTTCGTCGTCACGGCGCAGACCGGCAGTTTCTCGGCGGCGGCTCGCCGGCTCGGGATGACACCGGCGGGCGTCAGCAAGAACGTCGCGCGGCTGGAGCAGCAGCTCGGGCTGCGGCTCTTTCATCGAAGCACGCGCAGCCTGACGCTGACGGACAGCGGCGAGAGCTTCTATCAGGAAGTGCGCGCGCCCTTCGACACGCTGCGCGATGCCATCTCGCACGCAGCGGAGCAAAACGGCGCGCCGTCCGGCACGCTGAAAGTCAGTGTGGGCGTCGGTTTCGGGCGCGAGTATCTGGTGCCGATCCTCGGCGAATTTCTCGACCGTTACCCGGCCATCGTCCCGGACGTGCATTTCGACAACCGGCCCGTCGATCTCATCGGCGAGGGCTACGACGCCGCGATCGGCGGCGGCATCGAACTGAACGAAGGCGTCGTGGCGCGCGAACTCGCGCCGGCGCATGTGATCGTGGCGGCATCGCCCGCATACATGGCGGACAAGCCGATGCCCGCGCATCCGTCCGAGCTCGAAGCGTTCGACGGCATCGCGCGCCGTTCGGTTTCGTCGGGGCGCGTCTTCGCGTGGAAGCTGCGCAACGCCGTGGGCGAACAGTGTCTCGTCCGGCATCGCACGCGCATGATCTTCGACGACCCCGAAGCCATGGCCGCCGCCGCCATGCAAGGGCTCGGCATCGCGCTGATTCCCATGCCGCACGCCGCGCGCTGGCTCCAGCAAGGCAGCCTCATGCGCCTGTTGCCGGGCTGGTTCGCCGAACTCGGCGCGATCAGTCTGTACTATCCGAGCAAGAAGCTGTTGCCGCCGAAAACGCGCGTGTTCGTCGATTTCGTGGTGGACGCGTTTCGCTCCGGCCGCATCGACGCGCGCCTCGATTCCCGCTAGCCACGCTCACTGAATCATGAAGGTCTCGTATTCCAGCGAATCGAGCTTTCGATCCAGCCACACGAGACTCGCGAGCACCACGACGAGCAGCGATCCTGCGAATCCGAAGCCGTACCAGCCGGGATTCGCCGTGAGCGTCAGTCCCGTCAGCACCACGTTCGACGCGACGAACAATGCGACGAGCGCCAGCACCACGCGCCGCTTGTCCAGATAGAAGAACACGTTGATGACGCCCATGAAAAGCACTTGCAGGCTCGCGGCGATTACATCGACATAAAGGAGCGGCGAATAGAGCGTCGAAATGCGCAGCCAACTGAGAAGCGTCGCGCTGATCGCGAAAAGCAGCAGCGCGGCCGTCGCCTGCACCTTGACGATCTCGTAGAGGCCGTTGCGCAGCGCCTCGACCATTGCGTTGCGCATGCGCTCGATGTGCTGCAACGACGCGCCTTCGCGCACCGCGCCATAGAACGCGTCGTAGTACTCGACGAAGTCCGTCTCGATGCGCATCAGAAACACGGCCATGCCGGGAATGATCGCGAGGTAGGCGAGGAACACGGGAATGTCGTAGATGATCGACGCGCGCAGCGGCCCGATGACCGTTTGCCCCGTACCCGGCGCGTACCAGAACATGTACTTGTCGACCCAGATGCCGAGGTTGTAGAGAAAGCCCGTCGCCATCAGCGTCGGATAGCGGTATCGCCGCGAGAAGAAGTCATACGCGATGAAGCGGTCGCTCGTGTAATCGCGATAGATGAGCGTGAGCAAGCCCGCGAGCAGCACCGTCTGCCCGAACACGAAGCCGCCGAGCAGCCCCGTCAGGCCGAACACGTTCAGCGTGATCGCCGCGCCCGCCGTCAGCGTATAGCCGATGAAAAACACCCACAGGATCGACATGTACTGCTTCATACCGGAGAGAAAGATGGTGGCGAGCCAGATGTTGCTCATCACGACGAAGCCGGCGAGCATCAGCAGACGATACGCCGCTGACTGATCGCGAAACAGAAAGACGACCGCGATGCCGCCGAGCAGCGTCGCCGCGACGGTCGAAACGAGCGCCGCGCCGTGATAGTTCGGCAGCACCATGTCGGCGCGTTTCTCGAAGAGGCGGTCGGAGGTGAAGCGCGTGAAGCCGAGTTGCAGCGGCCCGGTTAGCACGAGCGACAGCGAAATGAGGTACGTCACCGACACCTGAAACTGCGTGATGAGTCCGGTCGGCAGCACGAACGGCAGGCTCAGAACGCCGATCAGCAGCATGCCGATGATCGACAGAATCCACGGTCCCGCGCTGATGAGGCCCGCGTAGGCATACGCCTGCATCAGCCCGACGAGCGTGTCGCGCCGCAGCATCTTGCGCAGTTCGAAGCCGATTCCCGCCATGACGTTTAGGTGTCCTTTGTTGTTTCGCGCGTCGTTTCGCCGCCGATCAGCCGCTCGTACAGCACGCGATACGCGCCGACCATCCGCTCCTGCGTGTAGAAGCGTTCCACTCGCGCGATGCCGGCCGCCTGCGCCGCGCGCCAGTTGTTCTCGTCGAGCAGATCGAGCGCGGCGTCGGCGAGCGCGCGCGGATCGGCGATCTGCACGACGCGGCCCGCTGCGCCGAGCGCGGCGTCTTCGCCGGGCAGGCCGTAGATCAGTTGTCGGCAGGAGCCGACGTCCGTCGTCACCGAAGGCACGCCCGCCGCGAAGCCTTCGAGCACCACGAGCGGCAGCGCCTCGGAGATGGAACTGAGCACCAGCACGCCGCATTTCGGCAGCAGTTCTTCGATCTTCTGGAAGCCGAGAAACTTCACCTTGCCTTCGAGCCCGAGACTTTCGACGAGGCTGCGGCATTCCTTCGCGTATTCGACGTCTTCGTCTTCCGGTCCGGCGATCCACGCCTCCGCGAGCGGTTCCTTGCGCACCACGGTCAGCATCGCGCGAATGAAGGTCTTGATGTCCTTGATCGGCACCACGCGCCCGATCAGGCACAGCGTCTTAGGCACGCAGGGGGCGCGCTTTTCGCGCAGCGGCGCGAGTCGCGGCAGGTTCACGCCGTTCGGAATGCTCGCCGTCCTTTGCGCGGGCGCGCCGTCGGCCACTTGCCGCTGGCGATTGCCTTCGTAGAGCGCGATGATGTCGTCGGCCGCGTCATAGCACACGCGCCCGAGCGTTTCAAAGAAGCGCACCCACAGATCGCGGAAGTAGCCCACTTGCGACACGTCGCGCTCGAAGATGCTGCGGTTGTCGCGTATCCACTGGCTCTGAAACAGGTCGATCTTGCGTTCCTTCGTATAGATGCCGTGCTCCGACACGAGCAGCGGGCGGCCCGTGCGATAGTGCGCGAGCGCGCCGAGAAAGCCCGCATAGCCGGTGGATACCGTGTGATAGACGCCCGCATCCGGCAGACCTTCGGCGATGCGCGCGAGCAGCCAGAGCGGCTTGTGCATCACGCGCACGGTCCAGAAATAATCGACGAACGAAGGGTCGGTGCATCGCTCGCGATACTGCTCCGTCACGTAGTTCCACGCCTCGCGCGAGTAGAGGAATTCGCTCTCGGAAAGACGGCCGTCCGGCGCGAGGTCTTTCAGCATGTCGCGCAGCATGGAGCCGGCCGCGGCGCGCATCGCGGGATTGCGCATGGCTTCGTGCAGATCCGCCGATTGCGCGAAGGCCGCGCGATCGCCGCAGCGCTTCGCCGCTTCGGGGTTCGCGGTGAAGTCGTAGAGAAAGTGGTTCTCCTGATGCACGACGTTCTCCGGCAGCGCATACGAAGCCTTCGGATAATCCTGCGGACGGCTGCCGAGAAAGCACAGCGCGAAGCTCAGGTCCGGAAACGCGCGGATCATCTGATTGACCCAGCTCGACACGCCGCCGCTCACATACGGGAACGTGCCTTCGAGCAGCAGCACGACGTCGGCGCGCGGCGCTTTCGGGAGCGTCGTCGTCAGCGCGGGCCACGATTCATGCGGAATATCGGCGATGTTTGCGTTCATGAGACGCCTTTGCGCAGCGTGGCGAGCGAGCCGCGCCAGTAATCGAGTACGGGCTTCATGACGGGCAGGACCGCGGACGGGCTCATCTGTCCGAGAAGCGTCTTGACGCGGGCGAAGTCGCCGCGCAGATACGCGGCTTCGGCCAGATAAGGCAGCATGCGGTCGCGCGCGAAGCCGTGCTGGATCGCGCGTTCGAGCAGCATGTCGGCGGCGTCGAGGTCGCCGCGATCCAGCGCGAGCCGCCCGCGCATGCGCCACAGCGCCGCGTCCGCCGGTTCGATATCGAGCGCGGCGGCCGCGTAGGCATCGGCCTGTTCCGCCGCGTTGCGATACACGTCGCCCTGCACGAGATGCGCGTAGATTAGTTCTCCGTATAGTTCGGCGAGCGTCTTGTTCACTTCATAACGCTCGCGCGGCGTGAGCGGTTCAGACAGGCGAGGGCGTTGCGCGAGGATGCGCTGCGTGAGGCGCTTCTCCTGGCTGTCGAGCATGCCGTAGGCGAGCAGGCGAATATCGTCGAGCGGATCGGCGAGCATGCCGCGCAACAGCGGACTGATGGTGTGCGCGGGCATCGACTGCATGGCGAGCAGCGCCGTCATGCGCAGGGAAGTCGCCGCTTCCGCGTTCTGCAACTCGGCCTTGAGGCGCGCGCCGCGTCCGTACGACACATGCGGAATCAGATGCGTCGCGAACTCCGGCTCTTCGATATAGGCGATGCCTTTCGCCGTCACGCGGCGCGGCAACGCGAGCGCGAGCACCATCGCGCCGACGGACACCAGCGCCCCGCCGACCGGCACCGCGAACACGAGGAGCCACAGATAGCACCACGCGCCCTTCGAGCGATAGCGCGCGGGCAGCGTCCGCCAGCACGCGAACGCGAGGAGCGTGGCCGCCACGGCCTGCGCGGCGAGGCAGGCGAGCAGCACGCGCGTCGGCGGCCCGGCGCGCGAGGCGAGCACGAACATGCCGATCTGCACCGCGACGCCGAGCAGCGCGGCCAGCCACGCGAGCCACGCCAGCCACGCCGTTGGGCGATGGATCGGCCGCTCACGCGTCGGCATGACAAAGCCTCAGGAAGTGATGCAGCGCGTCGATCGGCGAATCGGCGGAAAGACGCATGGAATGCGTCGCGACGCCGGCCGATTCGAAGTCCGTGCCAAATTGCGCGCGCAGATTTTCTTCGATGCGCAGCAGATAGCCCGCGACCGCGCTTTCGCCGGAGAGCGGCATCAGCGTGAGCACGACGCGCTGTGTCGGCGTGACGATGGGCCATTGCGCATCCAGCGAGCGCCGCAGCCGCAGCACGTGTTCGTGCAGCGAGACGCCGAGCTCGCTCGCATCGAAGACGAGCGCGACGAGCGACGACTCCACGCCCGTATCGCGCAACAGGCGCACGAGGCGCGCGTAATCCAGCGCGAAGTCGTACGGGCAGCGCGGGAACGCCTGCAGCACCGAACGGCTGATCTCGGCGTGGCGCACGCTGTCCGCGTAGTAGCCGCCGAGCACGAGCAGAAACTGAAGGTTGTCGCGGGTCATCGCGAGAAACGGCATGCGCTCGACGACGAGCAGCGCGACGTGCCGGCCGCCTGCATCGACGAGCGGCGCGACGGCGCGGTATCGCGTGTTCGCTTCCGCGCCTGCGGCACCCGCAGCACCCGATGCCGCGCTCGATTCCGGATGCGTGAGCGCGAGCGTTTCGCGCGCCTCGGCGACGAGCGGATCGGCGAGATCGAGCGTGAAAGGCTCGCCGACGCTCGCCACGGGCGTCGTCTGCACCGTGTTGCCGCTCCAGACGAAGAGGCTCGCCGTTTCGAGCTGACACGCCTGCGCGGCCGTCTTCAGAAAGCGCGCCGCGCCGATGAGCGGGCCGTCGTCCTCGTCGTTGAGCGCGAGCGTGCGCAGGCGCGCGAGCGAATCGCGCAGCGTGGCGGGACGCGCGAGCACGTCCTGTTCGAGCCGTTCATGCGACAGGCGCAGCAGGAACTGGTTCTTCGTGAGAATGGAAAGACGCTCGGCGAGATAGTCGTTGGCGATGCGCGCCTGCCGCTGACGGCCGATCCAGATATCGCCGAACTGGCCGCATAGAAGCGTCAGCACGAATCCGCCGAAGAAGAAGCTGCCGGGAAAGACCGCGTGCGGGTGCGGCGGGCCGGCCGCGTCCGACACATACCACGCGAGCAGCAGCACGAGCGCGCTTGCCATGCCGGCGAGCGTGCCGTAGCGCAGCGCGAAGACGACCGGCAGCAGCCACACCCACCCGAAGCCCGTGCGCAACAGCAGCGGATCGGCGGGATCGATGAACCAGCAGACGCCCGCCATGACGACGGTCGCGACGGCGACTTCCATCGCGATGAACGCCGCCCGCCTGCCCGAGATGCCCGAAGGCGCGATGACGCGCGCCCACGGCATGTCGCGCGAGACCGACTGCCCGCTTTGCGCCGCGCGTTGCCGTCGCGGGCGCGCCGCGCCGCCCGGCTTGGCCGATGCCTGCGGTTTGCCGTCCACGGTACCCATGGCGTTATTTCGTCAGCGCGCCGAGCAGCTCTTTTTCGAGCTTCTGCGCGACGCCCGAGAGCGCGTCGCGGCTCCATCCGGTGCGGCTGCCAGCGGCGCTCCAGACGACCTTGCCGCTTGCGACATCGACGACATCGAAGGTCAGGCCCACGGCGGGCTCGCCATCCACGCCGACCTTGTAGCGCCATTCCGTTACCGTGCCGGTCAACGCATAGCGCACATTCTGCGAGCGCGCCCACGCGAGCGCCTTCGTGTCGATGCCGGGCTTGGCGGTATCGAAGAGCGTTTCCTCGTCGCCGCTATCCGGATAGCGCGTGAGCGCCACGCCGCCCGATGTCAGCAGACTCTGCGCGATGGCCGACGCGCGCAGTCCCGCCTGCGGCGTTTCCGTGCGATTGGTGATCGGCAGCACGGTCCAGCTTGCGTGCTTGTCGAGCGCGGCGCTTGCGTTGTCGCTGCGATCCACCACCGCGCAGGCGTTCAACGCGAGCGCGACCCACACGCTGCTCAAGAGGCCCGCCCATCGTTCGAATTGTCGTGTCGTTTTCATGTGTGCTCCGCTTGCCTCGTTTTTCGATGCCCGTGACGCGACCGCGCGGCTAATACAGCCAGCGATAGCGCACGCCGTACTCCGTGAAAGCCTGCGTGCGGCCGGACGTGACCCCGGCGTGCTCGTAATACATGGTCGCCTGATCGTTGCCGAAGACGCTGCCCGCCAGTCCCACGCGCACTTGCGCCGTCCAGCCCTGATTCGAATCGTGGATCGGCCCGGCGGCGAAGAACGGCCGCCACGCGCGCGTGTAGCCTTCTTCCAGATCGTCGCCGAACGAAAACAGCAGGCCTTCCTGCGTGAAGGTCTGCGGCATGAACTGCTGCGCGCCGAGCGGCGCGCCCGTCGGCAACAGCCGCGCGAGTTGTCCGCCCGGATTGCCGGACGCACTGTACTGCCCGTGCGTGAGCACGGCGCGAACGGTGTAGTCCGGGTAGTCGACGCGCAGCTTGTAGCCCGCGTTGAAATCCGCGACGGCGCCCGTGCCGAGGAACGACTTGTCCTGTCCGTAGAAGCGCGCATATTCCACGCGCCCGCCCGCGAACACATGCGCGTCCGGCCGATAATTCACGCCCACGCTCGCCAGATGCTTCACGCCGCCGACAATAAGCTGGCTCGTTTCCGTCGCCATCTGATTGAAGCCCAGCGCGTAGTTGAAGCTCAGGTTCTGCTGCTCGAAAAGCGTGCCGTCGAGCCGGAAGGTGGTGAAGTCGTCGAGCGCGTTGCGCCGGCCGATTCTCACGCGCTCGGTGTCGTCGAGGCCGAGATGCCGCCACGCGAGCGACAACTGGCGGTCGTGGCGCGGCACGTTCGGCAATGACGTGTCGCCGTGCTGATTGCGCTCGGCGTAATCGAGCGCGAGCGATTGCGTCGGCGACAACCGCAAGCCCGCGCCGATGCCCGCCTCCGTGTACGACAGCCCGCCTTGCTCGACTACGCGAAAACGCGGCGCAATGGCCTGCGCGTTGCGCAGCAACTGCTCGCGCAGAATCTGATTGACGATTTCGTCGTCGGGCAGCGCGAACTGCTGCTCGTATGCATGCGTCTGCACGTCGCCGAAACGCCCGGTCGTCGCTTCGGCGTCGAGGCGATTCTGTCGCGGAATCCAGTCGGCTTCGGTATCGAGCAGGCGATTGAGCGTCGCGCGGTCGTGCTCGGCCAGCGCGATGGTCACTTCCGCATACACGGGACGCGTCGCGCTGTCGATGTACTGGCGCAGCAGCCACAGACTTTCGGCGTCGTAGGCGTCGTGCGCTTGCAGCCAGCCGAGCGCGGCCTCGCGCGCCACCGCCGAGTAGACGCGCCGCCGCTTCTCCTCGCGATGCGCGACGCCTTGCATCGCGTCGTCGGTGAAACCGAAGGGCGGTGGCGCGGGTTGGTCGCCTGCACTGTCGCCACCATCGGCCCGCAGCAGTTCGATCAGCACTTGCCGCGATGCGTCGCCGCCCGCGAACTGGTCCGTGAGGCCGACCATGCGCGCGCGCAGGTCTTCCCGCTGCTCGTCGTCGAGCGTGACCGGCTGTTTGCCCGCCGCGCGCTGCGCCATCTGCTTTTTCCACACGGCATTGCGCACGCGCCAGGCGTCGTCGATGCGGGCGTTCAATTCCAGCGCGTCCGCATAGCCGAGCGCCCACAGCGGGTCGTCGCGGCGCGAGGCGGCTTCCTTGTGCATCATGGAGAGCGCACCGCGTGCGTCGCCCAGACGCAGATACGACGCCGCATACGGCGCCCAGAGCGTGCTGTCGCGCTCGGCATCGCGCGCGTGGCGGGCGAGGGCGGCGCGCAGTTCCGCATTGCTGCCGCGTTCGTTGAGCGCCCAGATGAGCGCGGCGCGGGCCTCGTCGTCGCCCGGAGCAAGCGCGGCGGCGGCGCGCGTGTCGGCAAGCGCGCCGTCGGGATCGCCCGCGCGGCGCAGGTATTGCGCGCGAGCGAGCAAGAAGCGCGGCGAGCGCTCGGCCGAGGCGAGCGACGCCGGATCGAGCGAGCCGAGCAACGCGCGGATGCGGCCCGTCGCGCGCGAGCGCAGATAGTCGTAGACGGCGAGTTCGAGCAGGCGCTCGTTGCCCGTCTTGCGATACGCGAACTCCGCGATGCGGCCCGCTTCGAGCGGCTGATCGTCGTACGCCGAAACCATCGCGGAGAGATCGTCGGGCGTCGCGACGCCCGCTTGCACGAGCTTGCCGTAACCTTCGCGCGCCTTGCCGTCCTGCTGATCGACGGTTGCGAGCATCGCGTAGAAGCGCCAGAAGTCGGCATCCGATGCAGGAGCGCGGCTCTTTGCCGAATCGAGCACGGCGAGCGAGCGGTCGAACTGCGTGCGCGTGTAGTACATCAGGCTCAGTTTGAGCGCGTATGCCGAATCGGGCCCGAACTCGCGCATCAGGCGCTCGTAGGTCGCGATGGCGAGGTCGTCGTCGCCCTTGCGTTCGGCGAGCCGGGCGTAGCGTTCCAGCACCGGCCGGCGATAGGCGCCGTTCGCGCGGGCTTGCAGGAAGCGCAGCGCGGCGTCGGGATCGGCCTGCGCTTCGTACGCGCTCACCACGCGGTCGAGCTGCTTCATGTCGCCCGGCGCGCGGTCCGCTTCGTGGATGGCGGCGGCGAGCATCGCGTCGTTGTCGCCGAGCGCGGGCGCTAGGCGCTCGACCTGCTTCCAGTCGCGCTCGTCGTTGCGCGCGCGGGCCAGCGCGAGGTAGTTGGCGAGCGCGACATCCGGCGCGTGATTCCACTCGGCGACTTGAGCTAGCCGCTCGCGCCATTCGGTCGATGCCGGGTCGCGCTTCACTGCGTCCTGCGCGACGCGCTGGGCGCTCGCGAGATCGCCGTTGGCAAGGAACACTTTGAAGCCGAGTTCGTAGTCGGATGCTTCGATGGGCGCGGACGGTTCCTGATTCGCTACGCGGAGGATCGAGAAGGCGTCGCGGGGGCGGCCGGCCATGCAGGCGCGTGTGCACAGGACGGTGTCGGGCTTCGTTGCGTTCGTCGTGTTTTTTGCTGCGCTTGTCGCAGGCGACGCGCTCACGACGTAGCTTGCGCGCACCGCGCTCGGAGTATTCCTCGCGCTCGCCGCGTTACCGGCGCTCACCGCGCTTTTCGCGCTCGCCGCCTTCACCACGCTCGTAGCGTTCGCCGTGCTCGCGGCGTTGCCCGCCGTTCCCGCGTTCACCACGCTCGCCATGCTCACCGCGCCCGCCGGAATTTCCGTGCGCAGAGCGTTAGACGCGACCACTGCATCCTCTACGCTCTTCGCGTTCACCACGCTCCGAGCGCTCCTTGCGCTCGCTGCACTCCCCGCGATCGCCGCGTTCTCGACAGTCCCCGCGTTCGCCGCGCTTATCACGCTCGCCGGGATTGCCGCGGGCGCAGCGCTCCCCTCAATCACTGAATTTTCTTTGCTGTTCGCGTTCACCACTCTCGTAGCGCTAACTGCGCTCGCGGCACTGGCCGCGCTCCCGGCAGTCCCCGCGTTCGCCACGCTCGCCATGCTCACCCCGTTCGCCGGGGCTACAACGGGCAGAGCGCTCCCCGCGATTACCGCATCCCTCACGCCCTTGCCCGACGCGAACGCCTCGCTCCCCCGACGCCACCCCGCAAGCCTCGCCCCGCCGTCGCGCCGCTCGCGCGACGACATGTCGAGCAGGCGTCGCGCGTAGCGGTCCGCGATATCCGGCCGGCCCGCCGAGAGCGCGAGCCGCGTCAGATAGCGCAGCGTCTCGCGGTCGCGCGCGAGGAAACCAAGATGCGCGTCGGCGGCGGCCAACGCATCGGCGGGACGGTTGGCCGACTGCAACGCCTGCAACGCTGACAGGAAAAGGCGCCGCTCGTCGTCGCGCGTCGCGGCGTGAGCCTGCGCCGCGAAGAACGCATCGGCGGCACCGGCGTAGTCGCCTGCGGCGAGCTTCAGTCGCGCGCCCTCTGCGAGCCAGCGCGGCGCTTGCGCCGGCTCCATCTGCGCGAGCCGCTCGTAGTAGCGCCCGGCGAGCGCACTGTCGTTCAGCGCGCGCGCCTTCTTCGCGTAAGTTTCGATCTGCGCGGCATCCCACGGCTTGTCGAGCGCCTCGGCGAGCAGCGCGTCGAGTTCCGCAAGCCGCGCCGCGCGGGCCGGATCGCCCGGCCTGAGCGCATAAGCCTGCGTCTCGGCGAGGTCGATGCGCGTGCGCAGCGCGCTCGACTGCGCCTGCGGATCGGACGAAACGGAGAGGCGGCGCAGCATCTTCTGCGCATCCGCGATGCGCTGCGCTTTCAAATACTCCTGCGTCAGCTCGGTCAGCACTTCGGCGTTGTCCGGCTCGATGCGCAGCCACGCTTCGAGATACGCGACGGTCAGCGTATCGACCTGGCGGCCCTCGAGCAGCCGCTCTTCGAGCCGCTCGCGAGGAAACGCGAGCACGAGCATGAGCCCGACGAGCAGCCCGAAAGCCGCGACGACGAACGGCGAGAAAAGCCGCTGGCGGTCAGGTTGCGCAGACGACATCGACATGAACGGAATTCGTTGCGTGAGCCGAGCCGGACGGCGAATACACGCGCCGTCCCTGTGCCATGCCGGGCGCGAGCGGGCGGCCATCCGCCTTAACGATGCAAGCGTTCGCGCGCGCCTCGCCGCCGATGGCGAAGCGCGGCGCAACATGCGACGCGAGATCGAACGAGAAGCCTCGCGGCGTGCGCGCGAAGTGATCGATCACGCCGTTGGCTTCCGCGAGATACGGCAGCTTGGCGGCGTGCGCGGCGTCGATCACGCGAAAGCGGGCATCGGCGCCCGTCAGATGCACATACACGCCGCCCGGCCCCGGCAGATAGCCCGCCACGCCTTCGGCGTTCGCGAGATCGGGCGCGCGTCCTTCGGGCAGCCGCACGGTGCGCAGCGCGCCGCTGCCGTGGATGCGCCAGAATTCGCCGTCGCGCGAAATGTCCATGCGCTCGAAGTCCAGCACCTTCTGCGCGTATTCGGAGACGTAGACAGGCATCAGCGGTTGCGCCGACAGGGTGCGATACACGTCCGACAACGCCTTCACCGACGCGTACTTGGTGCCCGAAAACATGTGGTAATAGACATCGACCGGCTTGAAGCGGACAGGGCGCTCGGTCATGTCGAAGGTCTCCAGCACGCGTTCGTAACCGTAGTACGGACCCTGCCAGAGCGCGGTGTACGCCTCCTCGTTCTGATTCGGCGCGAACACCTGAAAGAAGCCGTTCTTGTCCACGCCGAGCGGCGCGATGGCGGCCCAGCTCGGATAGCGTTTCGTGATGAGCGTGTCGCCGCCGTTCATGTTGTAGACGCCCGCGTGGTCCGCCGCCTCGATGACCGGCGCGGGCACCTGACAGTCGCCGCTCCACAGCAGCACTTTCACGCGCTTGCCGGCGGGCGCGAGCCGGTCGATATAGCGGATCGACCCGGCTATCTCGCGGTCGGTGTCGTACCGGTAGCCGGGAATGTCGATGGACAGGCCGTTGTAGTTCGCGCGGCTGCCGCCCTCGGCCGTGTCGGTGTCGCCGCCGGATTTGCCCAGGCCGGTCACGCGCATCCACTGCAACGGATGCGTGTACGTGTGGCTCGCCATCTCCACGTTCGGCAGCGCGAAGAGTTCACGCGCGATCGCCCGCAGGCGCGGCGCATCCTTCGGGTACGGACCGTCGTCGGAGATCTCGCCTTCGATGACGGAGACGGTCGTCGGCAGACCGAACTGACGGATGACGTTGTAGAGCGCATCGCCGGAATACTGCGGCGGGGCGGATGTCGAGACCTTCATCGGCCCGCCGTTCACGTCGAATTCGGCGCGCGAGGCGAGGCCGTCGCCGTCGATATGCGTCATCAGTAGACGCCGGCCATTCTCCGTCGTGGGATCGGGCGCGGGCATGTCGTCGGGCAGGCGCAGCGCCGCGCGAAAGAAGCGTATGGGTTGCAGCACCCAGCGCGCTTCGTTCGACATCGGCATGTCGAAGACGGCGAACGGGCGCATCGCGTAGCCGCCCCACGGCGTGATCGCGGCGGCGTCGATCGCGAAGTCGTTGCCCGCATCCGCCGATGCGAGCCTGAGCAGCGAATGGCTGCGCGGGCCGGCGCGCACGTTGGTCGTATCGTGCGGATCGGGCTGCGGCTTCATCTCGAAGCCCATCATCGACGCGTCCATCGACTCGACGCGCAAACGATTGCCCGGCCGGCCCGCAACGGGCACGAGATCGAGCTTCTGCGCGAGGTCGCCGTGTATGTCGATGCCGAATGTCGTCAGCATCGCGATGGGCACGTGATGATCGACCTGCGTTTCGAGCCAGTCGTGAAACGCCGCGCGATTCGGCGCGGGCGAGTCGAGCCACATGACGATGCCCGCGTACCGGCCCGACAAGTCGCCCTCGGGCAGGGGCTTGGCGATATCCGCGAACTCGATGCGGTAGCCGAGCCAGTTGAGCGGCATCGAAACGTAACGCACGCCGGCGGTCACGTTGAGGCTCGCGCCGGGCTGCACGTTCTGCACGACGAGGATCGTGCGCGGCACGTCGCGCTGCGAGGCGATATCAGATGCGGACAGCGGCGCGGCGCTTTCGCTCGTCGCCGATGCCGCGCGTGCCGGGCCGGTTCCCACGGTCTGCAAAGCGCCGTCGGTGACATACGGAATGATGCCCTGCGCGCTGATGTGGCGGATGGCGTCGTTGGTGCAGGCGCGGTCCGCGGGCGGGCAGTAGTCGATGGACAGCACCGGCAGGCCGTATCGCTCGCGCAATGTCCGGGCTTGCGCCAGCAGCCAGTCGCGGTCCGCTTCGGGCACCGCGACGTAACGCTTCTTCGCCTGATTCCACCCGCGATACAGCGACTCGAACGCGACCGCATAGGCCAGATCGTGCACGTCGGGCATCAGCTCGAAGCCACGGTTGAAGATGAGCCGCGCCTCGGGATACCGCGCCTTCAGCGCGCGAATGACGGCGACAAGTCCGGCTTGCTGGCGGGAACGCTCGTCGTCGGTTGCGGAGATCGTTTGATACGAGTCGAGCGTGTCGAGAAAGAAGCCGCGATAGCCCTTGTCCCACAGCGGCGCGATGACGTGCTGAACGAAGAACTGCGGCCACCCGGGCGCGGTCTGGTCGATGACGCGCGACGCCCACGCCGCATTGCTGCCCTTGAGCCACGCTGGCGGCATGTCCTTGAAGTAGGCGCGCGAAGGCGTCACTTCGCCGACGCTCACGTAGGCGAGCCACTTCGACGAGCCGGAAGCCGGCGCGTGCGCGGCGGGATCGAAGCCGCTGTCCGGTTCGACGACGACGTGGTCGAACGAAGCGAGCTGCCCGACCGGCACCGGCGCGCCATAGAACAACGCGATCGAGGGCATCGCGTCATCGGCGCGCGCGCAGACGAACGTCAACGAAGCAGCTACGAGTGCCGCCATCTTGCGCCAAAGGCTGCGTCGCACGTCAACGCCAGGCACGCGCATTATGCAGGGCAGGGGCCGGCCCGGTCGGCGGCTCCTTCTGTTGAAACGGGCTCGGAGTGAATGTGCGTTGGTTTCATATCGCTCGGGCCTTCACGGTTTGCATGGAGTCCTGTTCAATGTGTCACACGGGCGGCGCACTGTAAGGAGCGTCGGCGTCGCACAGATAACGCAGTAACGGGGCGAGTTTGTCCGCGTCCGTCGGCTTGGCGCAGTAGGCATCGAAACCGGCTTGCCTCGCTGCCTGCAGGTCGCCGGGTGTCGAAAGCGCCGAATGGCCCACCAGTACCGGTTGTTCGAGTGTGGTCGATGCGCGCAGGTAGGCGGCGACCTGCAATCCCGACAAATCCGGCATCCAGATATCCAAGAGCACGATATCGGGCCGCCAGCGTTCCGACGCCTCGATGGCCTGCCGGCCACTATAAACGACTTCGGTCGGAAAGCCATCGATGGCCAGCACCATCCCGATGGCGTCGGCCGTATCGACATAATCGTCGACGACAAGCACGCGAGGCGGCAGCGCGCCATGGCATCGGCGGCGTGTCCAGATCGCACACTTGGGAGAAACTTCAAAATCATCGCGCATTACGCCGCGCCCCACATGTGCGAAAGCCGCGTCGGTCCGGCACGCGGCTCGTTGATCAAGCCCGCATGGCTGCGGGACGGGCGTCTAGCGTTGGTCCTTCTTGACGTCTTCCTTCACGTCGCCGTACTGCTTGCGGGCTTCGCCTACGCCCTGCTGCACCTGGCCCTTCACTTCCTGGCTGGTGTCGCCTGTCATGTTGCCAACGGCTTCGTTGACGTTCCCCTTCACCTTCTCGGCAGTACCCTTGACCTGGTCCTTGTTCATGGTGTTTCTCCTATCGGTTACGTGGGGGTTGACCACGGTTTTGTATGAGCAAGGATCGGGCCTGTTATTCGTGATGCGCAAAAGCCCGAGCGATACAGGGTTCACGACTGTCGAAGCTGGTGGAAACGAGCGCTTTTCACGGCGAATTCGGGCAGTTCTTGCAAGGAGGCGCCTGGCCTTCTCGCGTGCGGCCGTTGAACTCATCGACCAGGGCGGAGACGGTGGACGACATCCGCCAAGGCCTGCAAAGTGAACGGCTTTGCAAGACACGCGTCGCATCCGGCTCTTGCGCGAGCGCTTCTTCCTCCGCGACCGGACGGCCCGTGCGCCGCAATGGGAATCGCCGCGCACAAGGGCAGTTTTCTCAGCGCACTGACGAGCTGATAACCGTCCATGTCCGGCAAGCCGACATCGGTAACCACGAGATCGAACTGCGTTTGCGACGCCTTCTGCAGCGCATCGTCCCCGTTCGCCGATGAAACCACGTGCGGTTCGTACAGCGACAGAAGGTCGGCCATCGCGGTCAGGGACTCTTCGGGATCTTCGACCAGCAGAATGCGCAGGTTCCTGAACACGGAGAGATCGGCGGGCATGTCGCCGGGCTGCCGGCGCACGAATGACGTATCCGCGGGAAGCGACACCGCGAAGCGCGTTCCGCGTCCCTCGCCATCCGAGAAGGCCTCGGCTTTGCCGCCGTGCAGTTGCGCCAGTTGCCGCACGAGCAACAGGCCGATGCCCAGTCCGCCCGGCCGCGCGCGGTAGGGCACGTTGGGCGTCTGCTGGCACATGTCGAAGATGGACGTCATGGCGGCAGGCGTCCGACGCATCGTGGGAAGAAGGTCTGACCGCGCAAGGCGTGACCTTCGCTTTCATCCTTGTCGGGGAGCAGTGCGCACGTGGTCGTGGCCACCGGCTCCGCCGAGGTGGGCCGCGCGGCAGATCCGCCCTTGT